>NZ_VJZP01000020.1 GCF_007097265.1 Flavobacterium gawalongense
GTACAATCTGTGGGCTAATATTTATGCTTTATAAATGTACAAACGACGAAAATTATATTCGAAATGATTTTAGTCCGCATTACGGATAGTCATATTTTATTTAATACAGAAAAAATGATTAAACAATGACCTCAAAAAGCTACTAAAATTCTCATTTTAAGGACCGTATTCAAAAAGTTTTCAACACTACAACGTTTTCGCAAAGAATTAAAAGAGCTCCCATGTGGGTCGCGTAAGAATTTGCATAAATTAGCTAAAAAAGTGCCATTTTATATAAAAAATGAGTATAAAAATAAATTTATGTTATTTTTTTAATTCATTTATTTCGATTTTAATAAAAACAAAATTCATTTCAAATTTCACAACAAGCAGATAAACAAAAAATCAACCCTAGAATTTAAATCGCATTCTATTTTTAATTGCTACTATTATCTAACCTATATCTAACCTAAATTATTCATTTTATGAAAAACCAAAATTTTAAAATTTATCTATTATCCGCTTTACTCGTTGGCTTGTACTCGTGTAATTCAAATGACGATCTGGCAACCGATTCCGCAGCAGCAGCCTCACAATTCAAAGTAATTGACGTAACCCATCATGATGGACATCCATTCAACACTGGAAAAACGACCACTTCTGTCACAGGAAAGTATGTCGCAAATCCTGGGGGAGGCGTTATGATGCAGGCTTTCTACTGGGATGTCCCAGCAGGTGGAAACTGGTGGAATACCATCAATACCAAAGTAACGGAATGGTCGAATGCAGGTATTGGATCTATTTGGCTTCCTCCAGTATCAAAAGCACAAAATGGAGCATTTTCCATGGGATATGATCCTACTGATTATTTTGATTTTGGTGATTACAATCAAAATGGTTCTGTAGAAACCAGATTTGGTTCCCGTACCGAATTGGAAAGTCTGATAACCAAAGTACATACTGAAAACATGCAAGTATATGCTGATATTGTAATTAATCACAATAGTGGCGGCCAATTAGAAAACAATCCCTTTACAGGAACACAAACTTGGACAAATTTTACTGGTGTAGCTTCAGGAAAATTCCCTAGAACCAGCGCTGATTTTTATAAAAACTCCTATGCCAATAATGACGAAGGAGCTTTTGGAGGATTTCCAGACTTAGCGCATGTTGTACCAAATGTACAAGATTGGCTTTGGAAAAGAGCAGATGGCGTGGGAAAATATTATAAAAACACCATGCATTTTGATGGCTGAAGATTTGACTACGTAAAAGGTTTTGGTCCTTGGGTAGTGAAGGATTGGAATACCAATGTTGGCGGCTTCTCTGTTGGAGAATATTGGGATTCAAACGTAAACACATTGGAATGGTGGGCGAATAATGCCAATAGTTCAGTTTTTGATTTTGCTTGTTATTATAAAATGAACGACGCATTTGACGGAAACAACCTTAATCTTTTGAATGATGACATGATGTGGAAAAGAAACCCGTACAAAGCGGTTACTTTCGTTACCAACCACGACACCGATGAAATTTGGAAAAAAGAGTTAGCCTATGCTTATATTTTAACGCATGAAGGGTATCCTACTATTTTCTACAGAGATTATGAAGAATGGTTGAATAAAACAAAAATGAACAACCTAATTTGGATTCACAATAACAAAGCTACAGGAACCACTTCTATTTTATATACCGGTACCGATGAATATATCGCCAGAAGAAATGGCTATAATGGAAATCCAGGATTAATAGTTTATATTAATAACTCATCAACTTGGCAAGAAAGATGGATTCAGACGAACTGGGCTAATGCCCAAATCAAAGATTTTACAGGTAATTCAACTTGGTTTCCTACAACGCAAGGAGACACATGGGTAAAAATTCAGTGCCCTCCAAATGGATACTCCGTTTGGTCGATTAACATGTAAAATATAAATACTCTAGAGGCTGTCCGAAAAGACAGCCTTCTTTTTTATCAGTCATTCAATCTTTAGTAATTCCAATATTGATTCAAAATTTACCAGAAAACCATTCTCATAATTCACATAATCAATTAAGAGTATACTATTTTTTTAATTGGCATTTATAAATAGTACTTTTGCAAGCTATTTATATAAATATGGGCTTTTTAGAAGAAATACAACGCAGAAGAACTTTCGGGATTATCTCACATCCTGATGCCGGAAAAACAACACTTACAGAGAAACTCCTCCTTTTTGGTGGTGCTATTCAAGAAGCGGGTGCTGTAAAAAACAACAAAATCAAGAAAGGTGCTACCAGTGACTTTATGGAAATTGAACGCCAAAGAGGAATTTCGGTTTCCACATCCGTTTTGGCATTCAATTATAAAGACAAAAAAATAAACATACTCGATACTCCCGGACACAAGGATTTTGCTGAGGACACTTTTAGAACCTTAACAGCTGTTGACAGCGTTATTGTTGTAATTGACGTTGCCAAAGGTGTTGAGGAACAAACAGAGAAATTAGTAGCAGTTTGTAGATTGCGTAAAATTCCAATTATCGTATTTATTAATAAATTAGATAGAGAGGGAAAAGATGCTTTTGACTTAATGGATGAAGTGGAGCAAAAACTGGGCTTAACCGTTACTCCGCTAAGTTTTCCTATAGGAATGGGTTATGATTTTCAAGGAATTTATAATTTATGGGAAGAAAACATCAACTTATTTAGTGGTGACAGCCGCAAGAATATCGAAGAAACAATTGCTTTTTCAGATGTTAAAAATCCAGAATTAGAAAAGATTATTGGTGAAAAACCAGCATATAAACTACGTGAAGAATTAGAACTGATAGATGAAGTATATCCTAAATTTGATCGTCAGGATTATTTAGACGGGAAATTACAACCTGTATTTTTTGGTTCGGCATTAAATAATTTTGGAGTAAGAGAATTATTGGATTGTTTTGTTGAAATTGCTCCATCACCAAGACCTAAAGAATCAGAAACACGATTAGTTGATCCGAAAGAAGAAAAAATGACTGGATTTGTTTTTAAAATCCATGCCAATATGGATCCAAAACACAGAGACCGTTTGGCCTTTATAAAAATTGTTTCGGGAACTTTCGAAAGAAACAAACCCTATTATCACGTTCGTCAAAAAAAGAATTTAAAATTCTCCAGTCCGAATGCTTTCTTTGCCGAAAAGAAAGAAATCGTAGACATCTCTTACCCTGGCGATATTGTAGGTTTGCATGATACTGGAAATTTCAAAATTGGAGATACTTTGACAGAAGGGGAAATCATGAGTTTCAAAGGAATACCAAGTTTCTCTCCAGAGCATTTCAGATATATTAATAATGCTGATCCTATGAAAGCCAAACAACTTGACAAAGGAATTGATCAGTTGATGGACGAAGGTGTCGCGCAGTTATTTACACTGGAAATGAACAACAGAAAAATTATTGGAACTGTTGGTGCGCTTCAATATGAGGTTATTCAATATCGCTTAGAGCATGAATACGGCGCAAAATGTACGTATGAAAATTTCCCGGTTCACAAAGCATGTTGGGTGAAGCCAAATGATCCAAAAAGTGATGAGTTTAAAGAATTTAGAAGGATTAAACAAAAATTCTTAGCACATGATAAATACGGGCAATTGGTATTTCTAGCTGATTCAGATTTTACCATTCAAATGACACAGAATAAATATCCAAACGTTAAATTATATTTCACTTCGGAATTTGATTAAGGTACTTATAAAAAAAATGTCTATTCCTGAGAAAGTGATACCGGGTTAATAAAAAATAAAAGTACAATTTTAAAGAGGCTGTCCAAAAATAGACAGCCTCTTTAAAATTGTATTTTTATCTTCATTTTAGGAAACAACTCGATATGTCTCCGCCTTTGTATTGTGAAATAATATCAGGAATCTCTATTTTTTCAACTACAGAATTTATCAGTCTTGCCGAATGATTTTCTGGAATTAAAACATTTAAATCTAAATAAAAAAAATATTTATTGATGAACAGAATGGGATTTAAATACAGCTTGCATTCTCAGTTTTTATAATGCCTAAAAATACAAAATCCAACCATTTTATAAAAAAACTGCCCGAAAATCACTTTTCGGGCAGCCACCATTAACAAACAAACTTAACAAATTATATTAATAACCTGGATTTTGATCTGCACTTGTTAGCGCTTTATTTTTAGCAATTTCTGATGCAGGAATTGGATATAAATTATTTTTAGAAGTATATCCTTTACTTGATAACTCTGCAGTAGCTCTTCCCCATCTAACTAAATCCCAAAAACGCTGTCCTTCAAAAGCTAACTCCAAGAATTTTTCATTTACAATAGCGTTAAACAAATTCGCACCTGTTAAGGACGAAGACACATCAGCTAATCCAGCTCTATTTCTAATTTTGTTTAATTCTATTCTCGCTTTGTCATCTTGACCTTCCTTATTATAAGCTTCGGCTGCAAGCAACAATACTTCAGCATATCTAAATAATCTCAAGTTTGTACCATAATTTAATGCTGCAACACCACCACTGCTTGTTTCTGAAGTACGTGCAGCATATTTTGTTCTGATACCTCCTTCATAGTCCCAAGGGGTGCCAGTTAAACTTCCCCCAAATGCATTAAGTTCCGCTTCACTCATTACTGTAGCTGCTTTACGATTTACATCTCCTGCAGTATCAAAAGCATTTAATATTTTTGCTGTTGGCAAGTTAAAGCCCCATCCATTTCTCAATCCAGTACCTGTCAAATTAAAGTAACCATCACCACGAGCACCCATT
This sequence comes from Flavobacterium gawalongense, assembly GCF_007097265.1. Classification (GTDB taxonomy): domain Bacteria; phylum Bacteroidota; class Bacteroidia; order Flavobacteriales; family Flavobacteriaceae; genus Flavobacterium; species Flavobacterium gawalongense. The sequence continues at coordinate 4,742 of NZ_VJZP01000020.1, forward strand.
AATTGTATAAATATGTTACTTTCAAAACGACCACCAATAGTTTGATTACTCCAATCGTAACCTTTTGTAGTAATAAAACCTACTTCGAATAAAGACTCTTTTCCAAATTCTGAATCTTTTAACCAAACTTTTGAAACGTCTGATTCTAAACCATGAGCGGGATTATCTATTACAGCTTTTAAATAAGGAATTGCTTCTAGCGTTTTTCCTTCAAAAACCAACACTTTCCCTAATAATGCTTGAGCAGCCCCTTTTGAAACTCTAAAATTATGTTTAACCGCGGTTTTATCCGGCAAACCAGCAATAGCATCAGTTAAATCAGCTTTTATTTGAGTATAAATTTCTGCTCTTGTACTTTTTGGTTTAGCAAAAGCTTCAGCGCTAATTGTTGTGGGATTTTCTAAACGCAAAGGCACATCACCCCACATAGTAGTTAGCTCAAAATAACACCAAGCTCTCATAAACTTTGCTTCAGCAATTGCAAAGGTCTTATTGCTTAAGTTTCCTGCTTCAACGTTCTCTATAATAGTGTTTGCAAGTGCAATTGTTTTATATTCCTTATTCCAAACAGCTTCCAAAGAGGGATTAGAAATAGATATATTTGCATAATCATCAATTTCTTGTAATTGTTTTTGATCTGTTGCATTACCACCACCGGCATTAGCCTCATCACCTGGCAGTACTTTAATAAAAAAAGCTGAATGAAAGGCCGCATTATTATTAAATTGTACAAGGTCATACAATCCAATTAAAGCTTCTTCCGTATTACTTTCACTATTAAAGAAAGTTGTACTCTCCAGCACACCTACCGGAGCAACCTCCGTAAAATCTGAACTACATGATACAGTCATAAAAAATATAACCATAACACTACATATTATTTTTTTCATATTTAATGTTTTATTTTATTAAAATTCAAGTGATAAACCAAGTAATATTTTAGCAGCTATTGGATAAAATCCTCTATCTACCCCTATACTATTATCAGAAAAACTTCCTGCTTCAGGATCCAAACCATTATATTTAGTAAAGGTAAAATAGTCGTCTAAAGACACATAAGTTCTTAGTTTTTTCAATTTCAATTTATTAGAAACTTCACTAGAGAAATTATATCCTAATTGAATTTGTTTAATTCTCATATAAGAACCATCTTTTACTATTAAATCAGTATCATATGCAGATGTTGCATATTGCGCAGCAGGATAAGACGCAATATCTCCTGCCTGTTGCCATCTACCTGTAAAAAATTCAATTGGTTTATTGGTGATCGGTCTTGAAGTCTGGTGGTAAGCTTCAAAAATATCATTCCCTTGCGTACCTTGAAATCTAATGTTTAAATCAATACCTTTATATCCAAATTGAATATTTCCTCCATAAAGAATATCAGGGTGAGGAGAACCGATTTTTGTTTTATCGTTTGATGTAATTCCAGATACACCATCGGTGTCTACAATATTTATTTTTCCTGTTGCAGGATCTATACCGTCAGTTTTGTATCCATAGAAATACCATAATGGTAATCCTTTTTGAAAACGAGTTACACCGTCATTGTTTTGTGGTGCAAGTGCGCCTATTATAAAACCATTATCACCTACATAATTAATTTCGGTAACTTCATTATGCAAGGTTGACAAATTAAGGTCTATACCATAACTAAAACCACCCACTGTTTTATCACTGTACCCCATTTCAAATTCAAACCCTTTATTTTCTACTGTTCCAGCATTAATAGAAGGAACTCCTACACCTAAAGATGGAGGTGCAATGATATTTCCATTTACAAGAAGTAAATTTTTAGTTGTTTTAACATAATAGTCAGCTGAAAAATTTAGCCTACTATTTAATGCTCGTAAATCAAAACCTAAATCCAATTGTTCAGAACGTTCCCATTCTAAATTAGCATTTGGTAAATTCCCCGGAGTAATACCACTTACGCCTTCGTAAACAACTGGAACTGTTGTAGCGACTTCTGTTGCAACAGTTTGAAATATTAAGCTGCTTATGTAAGTACTTAAATTGTTATCACTACCATTTTGTCCCCAACTAGTTCGTAGTTTTAAATAATCAATTTTCGAGCCTTCTCCCCAAAAATTTTCTTTAGATACTAACCAACCTGCAGAAGCTGCAGGGAATAACCCCGATTTTTTTGAAGTCGGAAAATAACTAGAGGTATCGTTACGCAACGAGCCTTCTAATAAATATTTACCCATATAATCATATGAAATTCTTCCAAAAACTGAGCTTCCTTTTTTTTCAACAATACTACCACCAATTACATCATTATCTCGGTTTGCATAGTCAAAGTATGCAAATTGGTCTGTTTGATCATGAATTTCCGATCCGCGTAAAGAATAAAATGGACTCTTAGTTTTCTCAGATGAATACCCCAATAATCCTGTTATATTATGATTTCCAAATTCTTTAGTGTAGCTCGCAAAATTTTCCCATAACCATTTTGAACTTCTTGAAATCTGATTGGTTAATGTTACAGTAGAATTTTGAGCTTCTGACGATACAACCCAAATAGGACTCCATCTATTATCAAACGTATTTGTTCTTTCATATCCGAATCTAGACGTAAATGATAAACCTTCTGCTAAATTCAATTTAGAATACACCGATGTTAAAATTTTATCCGTATCAATACCTCCTCTAAATCTGAAATTTGCAGATGCCACAGGGTTGACAGCCTCACCCGTTGCATAAGTTGGGTATCCGTAAACATTCCCTTTACTATCTGTCATAGCTGTTCCTGCAGCTACTCCATCTAAAGCTCTTTGTGGTAAAGTTCCTGTATAAATTACTGGCGTTAATGGATCTATAACTAAAGCATTAGTTACAACTCCACGTGTTGAATCATCTTCAGCAATTGGTGAAGACCCTATATTTGAATAGGTTATATTAGAACCTATTTCTAGCCAATTATTGACTTGACTTTTAAGATTAAGTCTTCCTGTAAATCTTTTATAGTTTGAATTCTCTCCAACAACTCCATCTTGATCCATATATGAGCTTGAAAAATAGTAAGACGTTTTCTCGTTAGCTCCAGAGATACTTAAATCATGCCTTTGTGTAGATGCATTTTGAAAAATTTCATCTATCCAATTTGTATTAACACCGTTATCAACTACATGGGTTCTTCCTGCCTCTTGGAAATAGGTTACAAATTGAGACGCATTCATCAACTTCATACCAGTCCTAACTGATTGAGTTCCTAATTGCGTGCTGTAACTAACTACTGCTTCTCCAGGCTTACCTTGTTTAGTTGTAATAATGATAACTCCATTTGCTCCTTGTGTACCATAAATTGCAGAAGATGCTGCATCTTTTAAAACCTCCATGTTAGCAATGTCATTTGGAGAAATATTATCTATAGAACTTACTTTCATTCCATCAACAATATATAATGGATCTGAATTTCCATTAGAACCAGCGCCTCTAATTCTAACTTTAGAACCAGAACCTGGGGCCCCAGAAGAAGAAACAACGGTAACACCTGATGTTTTACCCTGTAACACGGACTCAACACGTGCTGATGAAGAATTTTGAATATCAGCAGAACTAATACTAGAAATTGCCCCTGTTACTAAACTTTTCTTTTTAGTACCATAACCGACAACTACTACTTCATTTAATTCAGCTGAATCATCTTCCAACAATACATTAATTGGAGATTTCCCTTTGTAATTAATCTCTTGGGATTTAAAACCTACAAAAGTGAAGACTAAAACATCTCCATTCTTAGCATTGATTTTAAAAGCCCCATTAAAATCTGTTTGTGTTCCTACAGCAGTACCTTTAACCGATACATTAACACCTGGAATAGGACCTGTTTTATCGGATACAGTACCCGATACTGATTGAGCATAAATAATACTTCCAAATAATAAGAATACTGGAAGTATTAGTTTTTTTAGCAGTTTGTTTTTCATAAAATATTTTTTTTGGTTAGTTTTAGCACTATGAGATTTAATTTAAAAAAAAGGATCAATGTGAATAATTAAAAAGTGCAATGAGAGCATCTAAATAGTAGTATTTCAACAAATTAATTCAATTTAGAAAATTTAAATTCCATAGTTTGACAAATCAAAAGAAAATACAAGAATTTAAATATCAATTTTAAAGCAAAGACTATAATTTTTAAAGCTATTACGCATTTAATTAACCTTTAAGCGATATTTTTATAAACGATGCAACAATTTTTATAGTCTTAAATTCCATTTTAACTATAAAATATCCCTTTGCAAACGACCTTCTATGATATTTCGATCCTATAATTGATTTATTTACATATCCAATAAACCATTAGAAGACCTTTAATTAATTGGTTTGGATGGATGGCATTGTTTTTAAAGTTAGAGAAGGCTCAAAAGTCATCAACAAAACCATCTTTTTAACCTTAGGCCCCAACAGAAAAGGATAAAAAAGAAGATTTGGGGATGCGGCTCGGCAAATACGAAAGCAGCAGTTTTTGGATGAGTATCTTAACCGATTTAAAAGCTTGTGTTGTTGAAGACAGAAGTGTTTTTCCGAAATCCCAAACACAAATATGCGTGGTTCATCAAATTAGAAACGTTTGTAAACACATTGCTTGGAAGGACCGTAAGCAATTTACTGCCGATATGAAACTATCATACGCTCCAACCAACCAAACAAGCCGCAGAGCTGGCTTTAAAAGATTTTACCGACAAATGGGAAAATAAATATTTTTATGCTCTCAAATCCTGGCACGATAACCGGGAGGAGCTAGCGGTATTTTTTGACTTTCCAATTGTAATCCGAAAAATCATTTATGCCACAATTTAATTGAAAATCTTACTGGTAAAATCCGAAAATACACCAAAAACAAATTGTCATTCCCCACGGATGAGGCAGTTCTAAAATCAGTATTTTTTTGGCTTTAAGAGAAGCAACCAAAAAATAGTCCATGCCCATTCAAAATTGGGGAATTGTTTTAAACCAATTTACCCTTATATTAAAAAAAAAGGCTCCGATTATAAAATCGAAGCCTGACTTTTTAACTTACACACTTTTGGGGAGAGCGTCGTTTTTATTACATATCCATTTCAACTTACACACTTTTTGGAATAGTGCACTTGGTGGGTTTAAAAATGAGGATTCTACACTGATTTTCTAATCGACTAAACCAATCATCAGAGCTCGTTTTTTTTGATTTTAACATCTGTAGGTAATATTCCAAAGTAACTCTTAAAGCATTTTGTAAAATAAGAAGGAGAAGAAAATCCAGTTTTATAACATACTTCGCTTATACTTACATTGTCCTTTTCTAAAATTTGTTTTGCTTTTTGAAGTCGAACATTTCTTAAAAACTCATTAGCGGTCTGGTTGGTGAGCACTTTAATTTTTCTATAAAACTGGCTTCTACTCAATTTTAATTGAGTTGCAAGTGATTCTACATTTAAATCCGGATTACTTATATTCTCTTTAATATAGTTTAACACTTTCTCAATAAATTCTTTATCTAAGGATAATGTTTTAATTCCCTCAGGCACTTCACTAATTAAACTAAAATATTTATTAAAAATTAACTGCCTGCTGGTTATTAACTGGGACAAGCGCAACCTTAACAACCTCATATCAAAAGGTTTAACCATATAAGCATCTGCACCCACTTCAATACCTTCTATTCTATCTTCGATTTCAGTTTTGGCAGTAAGCATTAATACAGGAATATGACTTGTTCTTAAATCTCTCTTTATATTTTTACAAAAATCGAACCCATCCATTTCTGGCATCATGACATCTGTTAATATAATATCCGGAAGGAACTCATTAGCTAAATCAATTCCACTTTTTCCATTATTAGCAACTAAAACCTTGTACTCATTTTCAAGTTCTTTTTTTAAATAATCTCTAAGTTCGTAATTATCTTCTACTATTAACAATGTATATTTATGTAGATTTTCATCTATATCAATTCCCTTTTCTATTTCAAGATATGTAAGTGCTTGTTTCTTTTTAACTTGAACCTCTATACTATCTAAAAGTATTTCATTATCATCAAAATGAGACTTGCCCATTGGCAATATAATTGTAAAAGTAGTTCCTTCTCCTACTTTACTGTCAACTTCAATTTCGCCTTTATGTAACCTAACAAAATCTCGAACCAATTCTAAACCAATTCCTGTACCTCCGTAATAACTTTTATTTAAATTTTCAACTTGATAAAAACGCTCAAATATTTTTTCCACTTCTCCTTTTTCAATGCCCGGCCCCGTATCAGAAACAATAATCTCTACCGCTTTTACCCCCTCAGTTTTACTTACTAAAGGTAAATGGAATAACTTATCCGTTGATTGAAGGTTGATATTGATTGTCCCACCATTTGGTGTTACCTTAATAGCATTTGATAGGATATTGAAAATAATCTTTTCCAACATATCTGCATCACTCCAAATTGATAGATCTGCTACATCTGAATCTAGATCAAATTCTATTCCTTTGATAGATAATTCTTCTCTAAAATGGATTACAACATCTTTAATAAAATCCACTAAATTTAATTTCACAGCTTTAACCTTTAATTTATTTGATTCAAGTTTTTTAAAATCTAATAGCTCGTTTATCAACCTATAAAGTCTATTGGTGTTTTTATGAACAATATTAAGCTTTTCTTTTGTTCGTGTTGCGAGGTTTAAGGTATCATCTCTAATAATATCGTCAATAGAGTTCATAATTAAGGTAAGAGGTGTTCTTAATTCATGGGATATATTAGTAAAAAACTGAAACTTTTTTTCATTTAAAGCCTTTTCTTGCAATCTTTTATTTTGTTCTAGAATTATTTCTTTATTTTTATTCAACCTAATAAGCATCATCTTATTAAAATAATAGCCCCCCAAAAGCAACAAAACAACATAAGAGAACAAAGCCATATTTGACTTCCACCAAGGTGGTAAAACAGTTATTTTTAGTTCTAATATTTCTTTATTCCATTTACCATCACTATTGGCAGATTTTAATTTGAATATATAATTACCCTGTTCCAAATTTGTATAAGTGGCACTTCTTAATCTACCAACATAATTCCATGATTTTTCTAAACCTTCAAGATAATAAGCATATTGATTCTTTTCGGGTCTTGTATAGTTAATGCCTGTATATTCAATAGTAAATACAGATTGGGTATTATTTAAAGTAATACTCTTCGTTTCACCAATAACACTTTGAAGGGGCGACCCTTTCTGATTGGTCGTAACCGTTTTATTAAATAACTTAAAGCCTGTTAAATATAACGATGGTAAAACATTATTAACTATAATATTTGAAGGGTTGAAATAATCTAATCCAAAATAATTACCAAAATAAATGATTCCTTGTTCATCTCTAAAAGTAGCATTTCGGTTAAAATCATTAGAAAGGAGTCCATCATTTTTTGTAAACCTAGTAAACGTATTGGTTTTAACGTCTAATCTTGCAACCCCTGAATTTGAACTTAGCCAAATATTCCCTTCTAAATCTCCAATAATACCCACTATATTATCGGCTTCTAAACCATTTAGTTTGTTATACCATTTAAAACTATCTGTTTTACCACTGTATTTACACAAACCAGCACCTTTTGTTCCAATCCATATTGAACCGTCTTCTCCTTCATATAGTGACCAAATAAAGTTAGCTTTCGCATAATTTTTAAATTCTTTAGACATCCTATTAGCCATAGATACAATAGAAAACGTATTCCCTGCTAACTTTTTAATCTTAAACAAACCTATATTTGTTGTCGCTACCCAAAGATTACCTTTTTTATCAACCAATACTTTAGACACATAACTATCTGAAATACCATATTTTAAAAATGGCCCTGATCTGTAATTTATAAATTTTCCTGTATCCGGATTGAACGAATGCAGACCTTTATCCCGACTAGCAAACCAAATAGTTCCTTCTAAATCTTCCGTAATACTTATAATATTATTGGAGGTTAAACCTCCACCTGAATTCTTTACAGTGAAATTAATGAATTTTTTATCGCCATTCTTTAAAAAATATACCCCTCCGTTCCAAGTACCAGCCCATATATTTTGTTTACTGTCAATAAGTAATGCTTCAACATAATTATTGGTCAGTCCCGAAAACACCTTATTTTCTGTAGAACCAATATGAGTATACTGACTCGATTTAGGATCAAAAACATCAATACCTCCTCCATCCATAGCTATCCAAAATCTATTAAAACGATCTTTTACAATAGCAGTAACAGAGCTTATTTGTAATGAATTAGGAATACCAGGTATACTTTCTAGATTTTCAAACTTATCATATAACTTGTCGTAAACACCAATTCCTGCATTATAATACCCCATCCATATACGTTCATTACGATCCAAAAATAAAGACCAAATAGAATTAGATAGAATGTTTTTTCTTTCGGATTTGCTTGATAGATAATGATTTAAAATTTGCCCATTGGAATCAATATGAAATAACCCTTCATTCTCCGTACCACACATTAAGGTTTTGTCGGGTAAATTAATAATTGATAAAAGACGATTTTGTGAAATTTGAAAATGATTTATCTCTAATAGATGATCTTTACTATTATCATTGCTCTTAATTTTAAATAAGCCTGTAGACATAGTTCCAATCCATATATTATTTTTTTCTATTAATAAACATTGAATAGGGTCATTAATGGACTTAATCCCTTCTTTATTTTTAAAAACAGAACGTCTAAGTGTATTTGTTTTAGCGTCAAACTCTTTAAGACCTCTATCAGTTCCAGCATATACCTTTCCCTTAGAATTTACCTTAAGCGCATTTATCGTAATAGTTGAAGTTAAGTTAGATTCTTGACATAATATTTTTTCAACCTTAAAATTATTTAAATCCATCTTGAATAATCCTAGTTCTAAAGTACCAATAAATAAGTTCCCCTTCTTATCTCCTATCAAACTCTTAACCACTACATTTCTTTTATCTTTTTTGAATTCAGATAAAAGAATTCTTTTAAAACAATCATTCTTGTAGTCGTATAAGTTGAGTCCTTCGTCTGTACCAAACCATAATCTGTTCTTATTGTCAAGATAAGAACAATTGATAGTATTATTACTTAATGAGGTAGGATCGTTTGGTTTAAATTTATATGTCTTGTAATCACTACCGTCAAATTTATTTAATCCAGCTCCACCGGTACCAAGCCAAATAAAACCGTAATGGTCTTGAATTATTGTAGGTACGCCAATTTGGGAAATGCTTTCTTTTATATTAACAAATCTATACTTTTCAATTGGTTTTTGAGACCAAATAGCTATGGATAACAACACTAAATAACAAACAAAAAAATTTTTTTTCATATTACAACACCCCTTTTTCAAACTAAATATAGCTAAAATTACCACTTTAAATTTTATAAATCATTTAAATTATAGTAACAAATTAAAATTATTATCTTTAATGACTATTTTAGTCTATTAACTGTATCAATTATTTAGGCTAGACAAATTAAATTGTGTATCGCTATTTCAGGACGGGACACATAAAAAAAACGCTAACTTATTAAAGTTAGCGTTTTTTTTATGTGGGTTAAAAATCAATTTAATCTTAAGTTAATGAACTCTCTAAATTTACTGCTTTTTTCAAAAAAGCTTTAATTAACAATCTATTTGGAGCCATTCCTGAAGTCATAATTTGTTTCTTTGTGTTCATTCCCTCTGTTGAAATCGTACCGTTAGGATCTTGTTTTGAACCCATGAACCAAAGCACAAAATTCATATTATTAGAAGAAGTACTTGTTGAAACATTTTCTTGTTTTGTATTACCGTTAACTTCAATTGTAGTTATATCAACCACATTTTTTGTAGCTTGAGCAAAAACAGAAGTATTTGATACTAAAATAAAAACAAACAAAATGACACCGTTCATAACGGATTTTTTATTTGATTTTAAAGAAAAATATTTCATAACAATTTGTTTTTATTAAATTTAATAAGATGTTTCCCTTATTCTTAGACGAAACTAAATCATTAAATTTTCAATAAAAAATATTTTCGATGAAGCACCTTAATAATCGTTTAAAGCACAAATTTGTTATTCATGCATGAGATTTAATGGTCAGTTACTATCAATTTGTAAATAAAATTTAAAAAATAAAAATTGTGTGTTATAACAAGGACAATAGGGACTACAAAAGAAGAAACCATATAAATTCCCTATTATTGATTTTAAAAAAACAATAGTAATATCCAAATTTACATTTTGATAAAATAAAAAAGGCTCCATTTCTGGAGCCTTTTTTAAAGAATATTATGCTTGACCCGCAGGACCAAAATTAAGCGGAATTGGTGCTTGTTCAGTGTCTTTTATTTCGCCATTAGCGACTTCAAAACGGTGAATGTTTTCTCCAATTGCTTTCAACAATCTTTTAGCATGTTGTGGTGTCAAGACAATTCTTGATTTTACCTTAGCTTTAGGAATACCGGGCATGATGCTTACAAAATCTAAAACAAACTCTGATGAAGAGTGATTTATTATTGCCAAATTGGAATAAATTCCTTCGGCAATTTTTTCGTCTAACTCAATGTTAATCTGTTCTTGTTGTTGATTTGAATTACTCATATCTTAATAAATATATTCCTCTTTGTTAGCCATCATATCATTGTAATCTTCTTTTGAACCTACAATCGTATTGTCATATTCTCTCATACCTGTTCCGGCAGGGATTCTATGTCCTACAATTACATTTTCTTTCAATCCTTCTAAGTAATCGATTTTACCTGCAACAGCAGCTTCGTTCAATACTTTAGTCGTTTCTTGGAAAGATGCGGCAGATATAAACGATTTTGTTTGAAGTGATGCTCTTGTAATACCTTGTAAAACTGGTGTTGCAGTTGCAGTAACAACATCACGAGCTACAACAAGATTTTTATCTGTACGTTTCAAAAGAGAGTTTTCATCACGCAACTCACGAGGCGTAATAATTTGTCCTTCTTTTAAAGCACTAGAATCTCCAGCATCTTCAACTACTTTCATACCATATAAGTTATCATTTTGAACGATAAAGTCTTTAGTGTGAATTAATTGATCTTCTAAGAATAAAGTATCACCTGGATCTTGCACTCTTACTTTACGCATCATTTGACGTATTACTACTTCAAAATGTTTGTCGTTGATTTTTACCCCTTGTAAACGGTATACTTCTTGAATTTCATTAACCAAATACTGTTGAACAGCTGCTGGTCCTTGGATTCTTAAAATATCGTCCGGAGTAATTGCACCATCAGATAAAGGCACCCCTGCTCTTACGAAGTCATTTTCTTGAACTAGAATTTGGCTTGATAATTTAACCAAGTATTTTCTAACATCCCCAAATTTAGATTCGATAACAATCTCACGGTTTCCTCTTTTGATTTTTCCAAAAGAAACAACACCATCGATTTCAGAAACAACAGCTGGGTTTGAAGGATTACGAGCTTCTAACAACTCTGTAATTCTAGGTAAACCTCCTGTAATATCTCCTGATTTAGAAGAACGACGTGGAATTTTTACCAATACTTTACCTGCTTTAATTTTCTCACCGTTTTCAACCATCAAGTGGGCTCCAACTGGTAAGTTATAAGAACGAATTAATTCATTGTCTTTACCGTAAACCAATAAAGTTGGAATTAATTTTTTAGCTCTAGATTCAGAAATTACTTTTTCTTGGAAACCAGTTTGCTCATCAATTTCAACCATGAATGATTGACCTTGCTCTAAATCTTCGTAAGCAATTTTACCAGTAAACTCAGAAACGATAACTCCATTATATGGATCCCATTTACAAATCACGTCTCCTTTAACAACAGACTGACCGTCTTTAACGAAGATACTAGAACCGTAAGGAATATTATTTGTACTTAATAAGATACCAGTTCTTTCATCGATTAATTTCAATTCAGATGAACGAGATACTACAATATCAACTGCATTACCTTCACTATCTTCCCCTTTAACCGTTTTTAAATCTTCTATTTCTAGTTTACCATTAAATTTGGTAACAATACTAGACTCTTCAGATATACCACCCGCAACCCCACCAACGTGGAATGTACGTAATGTTAACTGTGTACCAGGTTCTCCAATAGATTGTGCTGCAATAACACCAACTGCTTCACCTCTTTGTGTCATTTTACCAGTAGCTAAATTTCTACCGTAACATTTTGCACAAATACCTTTCAACGCTTCACAAGTCAATGGAGAACGAACTTCAACTTTCTCGATAGGAGAAGCATCAATTGCTTTCATTATAACTTCAGTGATTTGCTGTCCAGATCTAACTAAAACTTCACTGGTTAAAGGATTAATTAAGTCTTGTAATACAACACGTCCTAAAATTCTTTCTCCAAGAGATTCAACTATTTCCTCATTCTTTTTCAATGCTGAAACTTCAACACCTCTTAATGTACCACAATCTTCGATATTAACAATAACATCTTGAGATACATCATGCAATCTTCTTGTTAAATATCCTGCATCGGCCGTTTTCAAAGCTGTATCCGCAAGACCTTTACGCGCACCGTGAGTAGAGATAAAGTACTCAAGGATAGAAAGACCTTCTTTAAAGTTAGAAAGAATCGGGTTTTCAATAATTTCACCACCACCAGCAGTAGATTTTTTTGGCTTGGCCATCAAACCACGCATACCGGTTAACTGACGAATTTGTTCTTTGGAACCCCTCGCTCCAGAATCAAGCATCATATACACTGAGTTGAAACCTTGTTGGTCTTCTCTAATGTTTTTCATTGCTAACTCTGTAAGTTGAGCATTCGCTGAAGTCCATACATCAATAACTTGGTTGTAACGTTCGTTATTAGTGATAAGACCCATGTTATAATTAGCAGAAATACCTTGAACTTGTTCTCTGGCGTCTGCAATTAATTTTGGTTTTTGATCTGGAATTCTAATATCTCCAAGAGAGAATGACAAACCACCTTTGAAGGCAAATTTGTAACCCATGTCTTTCATGTTATCCAAGAAAGCCGCAGTTGTAGGTACATCAGTAGAACTTAAAACGTGCCCAATAATGTCTCTAAGGTTTTTCTTAGTCAATACATCATTGATATATCCAGCTGCTTCCGGTACTACTTCATTAAATAATACACGACCAGCAGTTGTTTTGATGATTTGGTAAACCAACTCACCTGCTTCATTAAAATCTTTTGCTCTAATTTTCACAGAAGCATTCAATTCTAATCTACCTTCATTCAAAGCAATATTTACTTCTTCAGCAGAATAAAAAGTGATTCCTTCTCCTAAAATTTTAAGCTCAGGAGTAGACAAACGTTCTTTGGTCATATAATATAGACCCAAAACCATATCTTGAGAAGGTACCGTAATTGGAGCTCCATTTGCAGGGTTCAGAATATTGTGAGAACCCAACATTAATAGTTGTGCTTCCAAAATAGCTTCTGGTCCTAATGGTAAGTGAACTGCCATTTGATCCCCATCAAAATCCGCATTAAATGCAGTACAAACTAAAGGGTGCAATTGGATTGCTTTTCCTTCAATTAATTTTGGTTGGAATGCTTGGATACCTAATCTGTGCAAAGTAGGAGCACGATTCAGTAATATTGGGTGACCTTTGATTACATTTTCAAGGATATCCCAAACTACAGGCTCTTTCTTATCTATTATTTTCTTAGCTGATTTAACCGTTTTTACAATTCCTCTTTCTATCAATTTACGGATAACGAAAGGTTTGTACAATTCTGCTGCCATATCTTTTGGGATACCACATTCAGATAATTTCAATTCAGGTCCAACAACAATTACCGAACGAGCAGAATAATCCACACGTTTTCCAAGTAAATTTTGACGGAAACGCCCTTGTTTACCTTTAAGGGAATCAGATAATGATTTTAATGGTCTATTTGATTCTGTTTTTACTGCAGAAGCTTTACGCGTATTATCGAAAAGTGAATCTACAGATTCCTGCAACATACGTTTTTCGTTTCTTAAGATAACTTCTGGAGCTTTAATCTCCATTAATCTTTTCAAACGGTTGTTACGTATAATTACACGACGGTATAAATCATTTAAATCTGAAGTTGCAAAACGACCTCCATCAAGAGGCACAAGTGGACGTAATTCTGGTGGAATAACTGGTACCACTTTCATAATCATCCATTCTGGACGATTCTCACGGTTTAAGTTAGACTCACGGAAAGATTCAACAACTTGTAATCTTTTTAACGCTTCCGTTTTACGTTGTTTAGACGTTTCGTTGTTAGCGTTATGTCTTAATTGGTAAGACAATGCATCAAGATCTATTCTTGCTAATAAATCCATAATACACTCTGCTCCCATTTTGGCAACAAATTTATTAGGATCAAAATCATCAAGATACTGATTGTCAGCAGGAAGTGTATCTAAAATATTTAAATATTCTTCTTCTGTCAAAAAGTCTAGTCTTTGCAAAGATTCACCTTCTGCATTTTTAGCAATACCTGCTTGGATTACTACGTATCTTTCGTAGTAAATAATCATATCTAATTTCTTAGATGGAAGACCAAGGATATAACCAATTTTGTTTGGAAGAGAACGGAAATACCAGATATGAGCAATTGGCACAACAAGATTGATATGACCTACTCTGTCTCTACGTACTTTTTTCTCCGTAACTTCAACACCACAACGGTCACAGATGATTCCTTTGTAACGTATTCTTTTATATTTACCACAAGCACATTCAAAATCTTTTACCGGTCCGAAAATACGTTCACAGAAAAGTCCATCACGCTCTGGCTTGTGCGTTCTATAGTTGATAGTTTCCGGCTTCAATACTTCACCTCTTGATTCTTTCAAGATAGATTCAGGAGAAGCAAGTCCTATTGAGATTTTATTAAACCTTTTTATTGGGTTTTTATCTTTATTATTTCTATTATTCATCATAGTTTTTACTATTGATTTATTTGCAATTAAAAATTGATTTTAGATTTATGATTACTTTTAACTATTAAGCGAATCGCTCAAAAAAAGATTTAAATCATTAAACTACTACCTCGAATTACTTCTCTAAACTTCAAATAAAAATTTTGAAGTGCTATTTATAAAACCTATTGGGTCTAAATAAAAAATCGGAACGGGTTACGGGTATAAATCCTGAAAACTAATTTAAAAAAGTGATCAGTGTTCAGTGTTCAGTTTGAAACTGACAACTGATCACTGATCACTGAGTACTATTCTTCTAAACGAATGTCTAGTCCAAGACCTTTCAATTCATGCATCAATACATTGAATGATTCCGGTAAACCTGGTTCTGGCATAGATTCTCCTTTTACGATTGCTTCGTAAGTTTTTGCTCTACCGATAACATCATCAGACTTCACAGTCAAGATTTCTCTAAGTGTACTTGATGCTCCATAAGCCTCAAGTGCCCAAACCTCCATCTCTCCAAAACGTTGACCTCCAAATTGAGCTTTACCTCCAAGTGGTTGTTGCGTAATCAACGAGTATGGACCTATAGAACGTGCGTGCATTTTATCGTCAACCATGTGTCCAAGTTTCAACATGTAGATAACTCCTACTGTTGCTGCTTGATGGAAACGTTCTCCTGTACCACCATCATATAAATGTGTATGTCCAAAACGTGGTATTCCAGCTTCATCAGTCAATTCATTGATTTGATCAAGAGTTGCTCCGTCAAAAATTGGTGTAGCAAATTTTCTACCCAAGTTTTGTCCTGCCCAACCAAGAACAGTTTCATAAATTTGACCAATGTTCATACGTGAAGGTACACCAAGTGGGTTCAACACGATATCAACTGGAGTTCCATCTTCAAGGAAAGGCATATCTTCATGACGAACGATACGAGCAACAATACCTTTGTTACCGTGACGTCCCGCCATTTTATCCCCAACTTTCAGTTTACGTTTTTTGGCAATATATACTTTCGCTAATTTCAAGATTCCTGCTGGCAATTCATCTCCAACAGTAATAGTGAATTTCTCTCTACGTAATGCCCCTTGTAAATCGTTCAATTTAATTTTATAGTTATGAATTAAATCATTAACCATTTTATTAGTTGCATCATCAGCAACCCATTGACCTTTACTTAAGTGAGCAAAATCTTCAACTGCATAAAGCATTTTTTGAGTGTATTTTTTACCTTTTGGTAAAACTTCTTCACCCAAATCATTCATTACACCTTGAGATGTTTTTCCGTTAACGATTAAGAAAAGTTTCTCTACTAATTTGTCTTTTAATTCAACGAATTTAGTTTCGAATTCCATTTCTAAAGCGCCTAAAGCATCTTTGTCCTGCGTACGTTTGCGTTTATCTTTTACTGCTCTTGCGAACAATTTTTTGTCTAAAACAACACCATGCAAAGAAGGAGAAGCTTTCAATGAAGCATCTTTTACATCACCTGCTTTATCCCCGAAGATTGCACGAAGCAATTTCTCTTCCGGAGTAGGATCCGATTCCCCCTTTGGAGTAATTTTTCCGATAAGAATGTCACCAGGTTTAACCTCGGCTCCAATTCTGATCATTCCGTTTTCATCTAAATCTTTAGTAGCTTCTTCAGAAACGTTTGGTATATCGTTTGTTAATTCTTCGTTACCTAATTTAGTATCTCTCACTTCTAATGAATAATCATCAACGTGAATAGAGGTGAAAATATCGTCACGAACTACTTTTTCAGAAATTACAATCGCATCCTCGAAGTTGTATCCTTTCCATGGCATAAAGGCCACTTTTAGGTTACGACCTAAAGCTAATTCACCATTTTGAGTCGCATATCCTTCCGATAATACCTGACCAAGAACCACTCTGTCTCCTTTTCTTACGATAGGTTTCAAGTTGATACTTGTTCCTTGATTCGTTTTTCTAAATTTGATTAGATTGTATGTTTTTTCATCTGGCTCAAAACTTACCATTCTTTCTTCCTCAGAACGATCGTATTTGATAGTGATGATATTGGCATCTACATATTCAATAACTCCATCTCCTTCAGCATTAATCAACACTCTTGAATCAGAAGCCACTTGACGCTCTAAACCAGTTCCAACAATTGGAGCTTCAGGACGAATTAACGGTACGGCCTGACGCATCATGTTAGATCCCATCAGGGCTCTATTCGCATCATCATGTTCTAAGAAAGGAATCAAAGAAGCTGAAATAGACGCAATTTGATTTGGAGCAACATCAGTATAATCAACTCGCGTTGGTTCAATTACTGGGAAATCACCTTCTTGACGCGCAATTACGTCTTCGGCAGTAATTTTTCCGGTAGCATCCATTTGGATATTTGCCTGAGCAATCATCATTCCTTCTTCTTCTTCTGCGCTTAAGTAAACCGGAGTAGACTCTAAATCTACGGTTCCGTTAGTTACTTTACGGTAAGGTGTTTCGATGAAACCCATTCCATTTACTTTAGCATAAACACCAAGAGAAGATATCAAACCAATGTTTGGTCCCTCAGGAGTTTCAATTGGACATAAACGTCCGTAATGCGTATAGTGAACGTCACGTACCTCAAAACCTGCTCTTTCTCTCGAAAGTCCACCCGGTCCTAGTGCAGATAATCTTCTTTTGTGTGTAATCTCGGCAAGTGGATTCGTTTGATCCATAAACTGAGACAACTGGTTTGTTCCAAAGAAAGAGTTGATAACAGATGATAATGTTTTAGCATTAATCAAATCTATTGGTGTAAACACCTCGTTATCTCTAACGTTCATACGCTCTCTAATAGTTCTAGCCATACGAGCTAAACCAACACCGAATTGTTGAGACAATTGTTCTCCAACTGTTCTAACACGACGGTTTGATAAGTGATCAATATCATCAATCTCCGCTTTAGAGTTGATCAATTCAATCAAATATTTTACAATGGTAATGATATCTTCTTTGGTAAGCACTTGCTTTTCCATTGGAATATCTAAACCAAGTTTTTTGTTCATTCTATAACGACCTACTTCACCTAAGTTGTAACGTTGGTCAGAGAAGAATAATTTATCTATAATACCACGAGCAGTTTCTTCATCAGGCGGTTCTGCGTTACGCAATTGTCTGTAAATATGCTCAACAGCTTCTTTTTCAGAGTTTGTTGGATCTTTTTGTAACGTATTGTGAATGATGGCATAATCACCTTGATTAGCATCTTCTTTATGCAACAAAATAGATTTAACGTTAGAATCGATGATTTCCTCCACATTATCTTTGTCGATAATTGTATCTCTATCAAGGATTATTTCGTTACGTTCGATAGAAACTACTTCACCAGTATCTTCATCTACGAAATCTTCATGCCATGTATTCAATACACGGGCAGCTAATTTTCTACCGACATATTTTTTAAGACCTGTTTTAGAAACCTTAATTTCTTCAGCAAGATCAAAAATTTCTAGAATATCTTTATCTCTTTCAAAACCAATTGCTCTAAAAAGAGTGGTAACTGGTAATTTTTTCTTTCTATCGATATAAGCATACATTACGCTATTAATATCTGTAGAAAATTCTATCCAAGAACCTTTAAAAGGAATTACTCTGGCAGAATACAATTTTGTACCATTTGCATGGAATGATTGACCAAAGAAAACACCCGGCGATCTGTGTAATTGAGATACAACTACACGCTCAGCACCATTAATAACAAAGGTACCGCTTGGTGTCATATAAGGAATTGTACCAAGATATACATCCTGAACAATTGTTTCAAAATCTTCGTGTTCTGGATCTGTACAATATAGTTTTAACCTTGCTTTTAAGGGCACACTATAAGTAAGACCTCTTTCTATACATTCTTGAATTGTGTAACGTGGTGGATCTACAAAATAATCAAGGAATTCCAATACGAAGTTATTTCTTGTATCAGTAATTGGGAAATTTTCCATGAAGGTATTGTAAAGCCCTTCGTCGCCTCTTTCGTCAGATTTAGTTTCTAATTGAAAAAAATCTTTAAACGATTTAACCTGAACATCTAGAAAATCCGGATAATCAGGAATATTTTTTGTTGAGGCAAAATTCAATCTTTCAGTCTGATTTGTTATCATCAATGGACAAAATTTTGATTAAAAAAAAAGTAAAATAAACGTATAAATTTATTATACGAAAAATGGTTTAGGTCTTTGGATGTGTATCCAAGACCTAAACCTAGTTCTCAAAACCGAGTTTAACTATTTAAGCTCAACTACAGCTCCAGCTTCTTCTAAAGATTTTTTAAGCCCTTCAGCTTCTTCTTTAGAAACACCTTCTTTAACGTTGCTTGGTGCGCTATCTACTACATCTTTAGCTTCTTTCAAACCTAAACCTGTAAGTTCTTTTACTAATTTTACAACAGCTAATTTAGAAGCACCAGCTTCTTTTAATACAACTGTAAATTCAGTTTGAACATCTTCAACAGCAGCGTCTCCACCACCTGAAACTACTACTGCAGCAGCAGCTGGTTCGATACCGTACTCGTCTTTTAATATTGTTGCTAATTCGTTAACTTCTTTTACTGTTAGGTTAACTAATTGTTCTGCGAATTGTTTCAAATCTGCCATTTTTTCTATCGTTTTAAAATGATTTGTAAAAATATAATTTATTTATTGTGCGCGTTTTTTTTAATAAAATTAGAGTAAGACCCTATTTTCATTATGCTTCCACTTCTTCTGTAGCCTCTTCGCTTTTTGCGAATTGGTTTTGAAGAGCAGAAATAACTCTTTGTGCTGGTGACTGCAATAATCCAATAAGTTCGCCAATAAGCTCTTCTTTAGATTTAATAGTTGCTAATGCATCTAATTGATCGTCTCCAATATAAATTTCAGCGTTAATATAAGCTCCTTTTAATACAGGTTTAGCTGATTTTTTTCTGAAATCTTTTATTATCTTACCAGGAGCGTTTGCTATGTCAGAAATGAATATAGCGCTATTACCAGTCAAAACTGAAGGTAAATCTCCATAATCATTAGCTGAAGCTTCCATTGCTTTTGCAAGCAAAGTGTTTTTAACTACTTCTAATTTTATACCTGCTTTAAAGCAAGCTCTTCTCAAGTTTGAAGTTGTTTCTGCATTCAGTCCAGAAATATCAGATACATAAACAATGTTTGTACCAGCTAACTGTGCAGTTAAAACTTCAATCGCGATTGATTTTTCTTCTCTAGTCATACTAAAAATTTTTAACTACCAATTATACTGCTTTAGGGTCCAAAGCAATTGCAGGACTCATAGTGCTAGTTAGGTAAATACTTTTGATGTATGTTCCTTTAGCAGCAGTTGGTTTAAGTTTGATTAATGTTTGAATAATTTCGTGTGCATTGTCAACAATTTGCTCAGTTCCAAATGAAATTTTACCAATTCCTGCATGCACAATACCAGTTTTATCAACTTTAAAGTCAATTTTACCAGCTTTAACCTCTTGAACAGCTTTTGCAACATCCATAGTTACAGTACCTGTTTTAGGGTTTGGCATTAAACCTCTAGGTCCTAAAATACGACCTAATGGACCTAATTTACCCATAACAGAAGGCATTGTGATAATTACATCAACATCTGTCCAACCGTCTTTAATTTTTTGTAAATAATCGTCAAGACCTACATAGTCTGCACCAGCTGCTAAAGCTTCCGCTTCTTTATCTGGAGTAACCAATGCTAATACTTTAACGTCTTTACCAGTTCCATGAGGTAATGTCACCACACCTCTAACCATTTGATTCGCTTTTCTTGGATCTACGCCCAAACGAACTGCGATATCAACAGACTCATCAAATTTTGCAGAAGCAACTACTTTTATCAATGCCGCAGCATCTTTAAGAGAATATAGTTTGTTCTTTTCAATTTTTGAAGCAGCCTCTTTTTGCTTTTTTGTCAATTTTGCCATGTCTTTCTCTTAATTAAAAAGGAGCGTCTCCTGATACAGTTATACCCATAGATCTAGCTGTTCCAGCAACCATACTCATTGCAGACTCCATAGTGAATGCATTTAAGTCTGGCATCTTGTCTTCAGCAATAGCTCTAATTTGTTCCCAAGTAACACTAGCTACTTTTTTACGATTAGGCTCACCAGAACCAGATTTTAGCTTTGCAGCTTCCATTAACTGAACGGCTGCAGGAGGAGTTTTTACAACAAAATCAAAAGATTTGTCTTTATACACAGTAATTTGTACTGGGCATATTTTGCCGGGCTTATCTTGAGTTCTAGCATTAAATTGCTTACAGAATTCCATGATGTTTACCCCAGCAGCTCCTAAAGCAGGTCCAACCGGTGGCGACGGGTTCGCAGCACCTCCCTTAACTTGTAGTTTAACTACTTTACTAATTTCTTTAGCCATTTTTTAAAAAATTTAACACTACAATCATTGGAAGCGATTGTAATGGATATTATAGATGTAACAAAAAATTATACTTTTTCAACTTGCATAAAACTTAACTCCAATGGTGTTTTTCTTCCGAAAATTTTCACCATAACTTCTAGTTTACGCTTTTCTTCATTTATTTTTTCAACTGTTCCATTGAAACCATTGAAAGGCCCATCAACAACTTTAATAGTCTCACCAATATTGAAAGGTATAGAACGAGTATCTGTATTTACAGCCAACTCATCTACTTTACCTAACATTCTGTTAACTTCAGAAAGTCTTAATGGCACAGGCTCACCGCCTTTGATTTCACCTAAAAAACCAATAACACTTGTTATAGACTTAATAATATGAGGTATTTCACCTATTAGATTTGCTTCAATCATAACATAACCAGGAAAATAAACTTTATCCTTGATTATTTTTTTTCCTTCTTTTACAGTAACTACTTTCTCAGTAGGAACCAGAACTTGCGAAACATAATCACCCATTCCTAATCTTGCGATTTCGGTTTCGATGTATGCTTTCACTTTATTTTCTTGTCCGCTTACCGCTCTAACTACATACCACTTTTTAATATTATTATCTGCCATAACAAAAAAATTATGCTTTTATCCAGTTAAAAAATCCAGCCAAAGCTTTTGCGAAAATTTCATCTACTCCCCAAGTTGCCAAAGCGAATAATACTGAAAAAACAGCAACAACAATCGTTAGACGTTGCACCTCAGCCCAAGCCGGCCAAGTTACATTTGACTTTAATTCTTCAAATGCTTCTGATATGTAATTAACAACTTTTGTCATTATGATTTAGTTTATTTGCACGGGCGGAGGGATTCGAACCCCCATCAACGGTTTTGGAGACCGCTATTCTACCCTTGAACTACGCCCGTTTATTAAAAACCAGTAACAACCCAAGGCGTTACTGGTTTTAAAAATTATTTTATAGGATTAAGCTACAATCTCAGTTACCTGACCTGCACCTACTGTTCTACCACCTTCACGGATAGCGAAACGTAAACCAACATTTAATGCAATTGCACTAAGCAATACAACATCAATAGTTAAGTTATCCCCAGGCATAACCATCTCTACACCTGCTGGCAAAGTAATGATACCTGTTACATCCGTTGTACGTACGTAAAACTGTGGACGGTAGTTATTATGAAATGGTGTGTGACGACCACCTTCTTCTTTTTTCAAGATATAAACCTCAGCTTTAAAAGTAGCGTGTGGTTTAACTGAACCTGGCTTACAAATAACCATTCCTCTTTTGATGTCTTCTTTTTGAATACCTCTTAAAAGAATACCTACATTATCTCCAGCTTCTCCTCTATCAAGGATTTTACGGAACATCTCAACTCCTGTAATAGTAGAAGTTAATTTTTCAGCTCCCATACCAATGATTTCAACTGCATCTCCAGTATTAGCAACACCTGTTTCGATACGACCTGTAGCAACAGTTCCACGACCAGTGATTGAGAATACATCTTCAACAGGCATCAAGAAAGGTTTCGCAACGTCTCTTACCGGCTCTTCGATCCAAGCATCAACAGCTGCCATTAATTCAAGAATTTTTGGTACCCAAACTGGATCATTATTCAATCCACCTAAAGCTGAACCCTGAACAACAGGACCATTATCTCCATCATATTCGTAGAAAGATAACAAGTCTCTGATTTCCATCTCAACTAATTCAAGTAATTCCTCATCATCAACCATATCCACTTTATTCATGAATACAACCATTCTAGGAATACCTACCTGACGTCCTAAAAGAATATGCTCACGTGTTTGTGGCATTGGTCCATCAGTAGCAGCTACAACAAGAATAGCACCATCCATTTGAGCAGCACCTGTAACCATGTTTTTTACGTAATCCGCGTGACCTGGACAGTCAACGTGAGCGTAATGACGATTAGCAGTTTCATACTCAACGTGAGATGTATTAATTGTAATACCTCTTTCCTTTTCTTCAGGAGCATTATCAATTTGATCAAATGATTTTGCTTGACAGTAACCAGCATCAGATAATACTTTCGTTATTGCTGCAGTTAAAGTAGTTTTTCCGTGATCTACGTGTCCAATTGTACCTATATTTAAGTGCGGTTTGGAACGATTAAAATTTTCTTTTGCCATTTTACTTAATTTTTAATCTTAGTTATTATAATTTATTAGTGTTCAAATATTACATTTTGAGCCAATGTCGGGAATTGAACCCGAGACCTCTTCCTTACCAAGGAAGCACTCTACCCCTGAGCTACACCGGCAGAGAAATCTTTATTTCCAGTTCAACATTTCAAATTTTTAAAATCCGAATTTTTAAACTTCATTTTGTGGGGAGAGCAGGATTCGAACCTGCGAAGTTTACACAGCAGATTTACAGTCTGCCCTCGTTGGCCGCTTGAGTATCTCCCCTAACCATTAATTATCAATATTTCAAAAAAAAGAGCCGGTGGAGGGACTCGAACCCACGACCTGCTGATTACAAATCAGCTGCTCTAGCCAACTGAGCTACACTGGCATTATCAATAAAAAAAGTCCGCTATTTCTAACGGACTGCAAATGTAGAGATTTTATCTCTCAATCAAAACATTTTTTCAAAAAAATTTATATTAAATGTGCGAACTTATTTTTTCTTTCCTTTTTACCAACAATCGTTCTAAAGATTCCGCACAAAGTTCCACTGCTTCTTCAAAAATTTTACACTGCTTTTTAACTACAAAATCATCTCCAGGGACATTAATTTTTATCTCGGCAATTTTATTCTCCTTATCACTTGTCTTTTCAACTTTCAAAAAAACATCTGCCGAGACTACTTTATCGTAATATTTTTCCAATTTGTCCATTCTTTCTTGAACAAAATCTACTAGCTTTTTGTCAACAGTAAAGTTAACTGCATGAACATTTACCTTCATAATCATTATTTTTTAATAGTTAAACATTTCCGAATTACTTCTGATTCCTTGGATGCGCATCTTCATATACTTTTTTTAGCTCTGATAAACTATTGTGTGTGTATATTTGCGTTGATGCCAGACTAGAATGTCCCAATAATTCTTTCACTGAATTCAAATCGGCTCCATTATTTAATAGGTGAGTAGCAAACGTGTGTCGCAATATATGTGGACTTTTTTTTACTTTCTCGGAGACAGCACTAAAGTAAGAATTTATTAATCGATACACAAAGGAATCATTTAATTTTAACCCTTTTTTTGTGAGAAAAAAATAATCACTATCTACAATAGATAACAAGCACGCCCTCTCTTTTAAGTATAAAGAAAATTGATCTATTATTATCGGCAAAACCGGCAATATCCGCTCCTTATTCCTTTTTCCCAACACTTTGACCGTACCGCCAGATAAATTGACATTAACTACTTTTAAATGAATCAACTCCGTTCTTCGCATACCGGTAGTATAAAACAAATCAACTATAAGTTTATTTCTTATTTCCTCGAAACCTACTGGATTTTGCATATGACTTAACGCATCTACAACTTCTTTTTCAGAAAACGGGATTTGTAATATCTTAGGAGTCTTTAATGCTTTGTGCTTCAATAGCGGACTAACTTCTATTTGTTTTGTTTTTAACAGAAATTTGTAAAATGCTTTTAAGGATGCAATTTTTCTATTGACTGAGGTATTTGATATATTATCATCAACAAGAGAAACAATCCAACTTCTTATTTGACTATAATTAACATGTTCTACATCCTCTTGATCGAAATGAATCGTATTGAATGATTCAAAAGAAGTAATGTCATTGCAATACGCTGTAACGGTATGTGAAGAATATTTTTTCTCCAACTGCAGATAATCCCGAAATGCATCTTTATTATTAGCCATAAAAAAACCGTTAGCATCAAAGTTATAAAACTTTTAATGACTAACGGTACTTTATTTTAATAGATATTGACTAACTCTCTAAGTTATCTCTCATATTTTGGATATAAGCCGCTTTTTGAATTTTGATTCTATTTGTAACTGAAGGCTTAATAAAAGCAGTACGTGCTCTTAATTGACGAACAGTTCCTGTTTTATCAAATTTTCTTTTGTAGCGTTTTAACGCTCTATCGATATTTTCTCCGTCTTTAATTGGTATAATTAACATAATATAGACACCCCCTTTCTTTAAGTGTGCAAAAGTAAACATTATTTTGAATTACGAGTCATGAATTATGGATTATTTTCGGGCGTGCCGGCGGACACCACTTTTGTTGTCATCAAAACATCTTTTCATCCGCCGTCAGGCTGTCCGTTGCAAGTCCTCATTGCATTCCGGGCTTTCCTCTTCCATCCTTCACGCAAAAAAAAGAGCCAATCTACAATTTAATGTGTCTTGACTCTTTATTCTATTTTTTAATTTCAAAAACTATTCCTTCAACAAATTTCTTGAAATTACTATTTTTTGAATCTCCGTAGTTCCTTCACCAATAGTACATAATTTAGAATCTCTATAGAATTTTTCCACTGGATAAT
Organism: Flavobacterium gawalongense; assembly: GCF_007097265.1. GTDB lineage: Bacteria > Bacteroidota > Bacteroidia > Flavobacteriales > Flavobacteriaceae > Flavobacterium > Flavobacterium gawalongense. The sequence goes on from NZ_VJZP01000020.1 coordinate 30,493, forward strand.
CTTTAATATAACCATATCCACCGTGAATTTGCACCGCTTCGTTAGCTACTTTCACACACACTTCTGAAGCAAACATTTTAGCCATAGCTCCCATCGTAGTCACCGGTCTGTGTTCTTGTTTCAAGAAAGCTGCTTTATGCAACAATAATTCCGAAGCTTCAATTTCAGTTGCCATATCAGCTAACTTGAATGAAATTCCTTGAAATTCACAAATTGGCTGTCCAAACTGATGTCTTTCTTTCGAATATTTCAATGCCGCTTCATAAGCTCCTTTGGCAATTCCTAATGACAATGCTCCAATGGATATTCTTCCACCATCCAAAATTTTCATCGCTTGAATAAAACCTTGCCCTACTTCCCCTAATCTGTTAGCATCAGGAATACGACAATTATCAAATATCAATTCAGCAGTTTCACTGGCGCGCATTCCTAATTTATTTTCTTTTTTTCCAGAGGTAAAACCCGGCATTCCTTTTTCGAAAACAAAAGCAGTCATTCCTTTCGAATCTCCTTTTTCACCTGTACGAACAATTACAACAGCGATATCTCCAGAAATGGCATGCGTAATAAAATTCTTAGCTCCATTAACAATCCAGAAATCCCCCTCTTTTTTTGCAGTAGTATTCATTCCACCAGCATCCGATCCCGTATTGTGCTCTGTCAATCCCCAAGCACCTATATGTTCTGCGGTGGCTAATTTAGGAATCCATCTTTTCTTTTGCTCTTCGTTTCCAAATGTCAAAATATGATTGGTACATAAAGAATTATGTGCCGCAACAGACAACCCAATCGACGGATCTACTTTTGATATTTCTTCTACAATAGTAATGTATTCATGATATCCTAATCCAGAACCTCCGAGTTCTTCTGGCACCAAAACACCCATAAAACCCATTTCACCTAATTTTTTAAATAATGGCACGGGAAATGTTTGTGCTTCATCCCACTCCATTATATTCGGGCGAATTTCTTTTTCAGCAAAATCTCTTATAGATTGTGCAATCATCGATTGTGTTTCGTTGTAGTCAAAGTTCATTGTAATACTGTTTTATTTTAAAAGTCCAAATATAAGTCAATTATTTTTGCTTTATCAACAGGAAATCCCTTAATTTTTATTAAATCCTCAATATCCTTAATATCTCCTTTCATACTTCTATAGGTCACAATTTCTTTTGCTAGAGCATATCTAAAATAAGAAAACTGAGAAAGTTCCTTTAATGATGCATTATTAATATCTATCTTCTTGAAATTCGGGAGCACTGAGACTTTAAAATGAGCATTCAAATTTTCAATAACTTCGGGAGATAATCCCCAAACATCTTTCATTTGTTCCATCGAAACAAAACCTCCTAAACTTTCTTTTTGTTTTAAAATCCGCAAAGAAATGGCCTCGCCTATCCCATAAATTTTTATCAAATCTTCTTGAGTTGCCTGATTGATATCGATTAAAACAATTTTCTCTTTTTTGGCGAAAGCCTGATTTGAATAATTTTTATACGCTTTGAATTCTTTTTTATTGTTCACCCATTCTGGGAATTTAAAATAAGGAGCTATAGCATTTAATAGTGAATCAGAAATTTTAGTCACATTTTGAAATTCTTTTGGAGAATTCACATATTTATTTTCTTTTCTAAAAGAAAGCAACCTATCTATTTCTTCAACAGACATTCCAAGTTTATATCCTTTATAATCTGTAATAAAATTAGGATTGAAGAGATATATTTTAGGAAGTTCCGCTTGATTCTCCGTTTTCATGGAATCAATTTGAGATTGTAGTGAAAGCCACTTTTGTTTCTCTGGATAATTTTTTGCTACAACACTAAAATCAACAAAAAAATAAATCAATTGTAAAACAATTATAATCCCAAACAACAATAAAATACCATTGCGTTGCTCACGAGAAAATTTAAAATAAGTAACTATCGTTCTGAAATCCATTATTTTAATTTGATTAAAAAAACTTATTTTAATAGCTAAAAATAAGAAAACTATTTAAATTTAAAAATATAATAAAAATCAATTCAATTTGCATTTTCTTAATGAAAGTTTCACAACTTTAAAATAAGAATTTAAAAAAATATAGTTAAATTTTTTACACAATTCACAAAAACAAGTCGTTAAAATAATTATTATGTATTTATTGAAATATTGTTAGTTTTTTTTTATTTTAAAAGTTTATTTAAATTATTGTTTTTATTTTTTATAAAAAAGAATACATTTGGAGCTTAATAACAAACAAAACCATATAACCCATGTCAATTTGGAAAACTAAACCACTGTCGGTATTGCTAAATGAAGCATCAGAATCTGAAAAAGGATTAAAAAGGACTTTGTCCTCACGTTCACTAGTAGCACTTGGAGTTGGAGCAATTATTGGAGCAGGATTATTTTCATTAACAGGTATTGCAGCAGCGGAACACGCAGGTCCTGCAGTTACACTCTCCTTTGTTTTAGCCGCCGTAGGATGTGCTTTTGCAGGACTTTGCTATGCAGAGTTTGCATCAATGATACCTGTAGCAGGAAGTGCCTATACGTATTCCTATGCAACTATGGGAGAATTTATGGCTTGGATTATTGGCTGGGATTTAGTTCTTGAATATGCATTAGGAGCCGCTACAGTAGGTGTAAGCTGGTCGCGATATTTACTCGAATTATTAAATAAATACGGTATTCACCTCCCCCATAATTTGATTTGTTCACCCTGGGAAACGTTAAAATTAAGTGACGGAACTATTATAGAAGGCGGAATGATAAATCTTCCAGCAATTTTTATAGTTTCCATGTTATCGTTATTGCTGATAAGAGGAACTAAAGAATCTGCATCTATAAATAACATACTCGTTATTGTAAAAGTAATCGTAGTTATTATGTTTATTGTTTTAGGTTGGAGTTTTATTGACACTGCAAACTACACACCATACATCCCTGAAAACACAGGCGTTTTTGGAGAGTTTGGATGGTCAGGAATTGCTGCTGGTGCAGGAACCGTTTTCTTTGCTTTTATTGGTTTTGATGCCGTATCTACAGCAGCTCAAGAAGCAAAAAACCCACAGAAAGGGATGCCAATTGGTATTTTAGGATCATTGGTAATTTGCACCATACTTTATGTATTATTTGCACACGTAATGACAGGACTTGTTCCTTATAATGAATTTGCCGGTGATGCTAAACCAGCTGCAACAGCATTTGCCAGAACTGGGTATACCTTTTTGCAAACAGGTTTGATTATAGCTATTTTAGCCGGTTATACTTCTGTAATGTTGGTAATGTTAATGGGACAAAGTCGTGTTTTCTACACGATGAGTAAAGATGGTTTATTACCTTCATTCTTCAGCGAAATTCACGCTAAATTCCGTACCCCATGGAAAACAAATATTTTCTTCATGATTTTTGTGAGCTTTTTTGCTGGGTTTGTACCTGTAAGTGATTTGGGTCATATGGTAAGTATTGGAACATTATTAGCATTCGTTTTAGTTTGTATTGGAGTATTGGTAATGCGTAAAAGAATGCCGGATGCACCAAGATCATTCCGTACGCCTTTAGTACCATTTGTACCTATTGCCGGTATTGTAATCTGTTTAGCTTTAATGTATTCATTGCCTAACGAAAGCTGGGTAAGACTAGTTGTATGGATGGCATTAGGTGTTGTTATCTATTTTGTATATGGAAAGAAAAATAGTAAATTAAACAATCCAGATAAATAAATTTCTATCCTAATTTAAAAAGGGATTATAAAGTATTTCAAGTACTTTATAATCCCTTTTTAAATTTATATTATTTTTACAAATCAAAAACTGAGGTACGTTTCGCTCGAATTAAATCCTTCAGACGAATCCAAAAAGCCAATGTCAAATAAACCGCAAACCACAATCCAACAGTAACAAACGACAAGTAGATAAAAAATAATCGTACACTACTGGCACGCATCCCTAATGTATCCGCCAAACGAGAAGAAACATGAAAACCGTGTTTCTCAAAAAAAAACTTAAGTTTTATAATTACTGACATTCTTTAGCTTATTTGGTTATTCTTTTTTAGAATACAAATTTACAATATTATCTTATTCTCCCATTAACGGACACCAAATTATCCTTTTTGAGTAATTCCATCCCTACGGCACATTCTAAACATTTGCTTTTATTACAATATTCATTCTTGAGTTGTAACAAAGATTGAGTTTCAAAAGCACTTTTTGATTGTATACCGAAAGAACTAAATTTATCTATAACCGCATTTTTCTCTGGAGCAACTTCATTTAAAAGGCGTATTAAATCCTCCGAAATTTCTTTTCCCTGACTTTTTGCGAAAGCAAACTGAAGTGGAATTATAGTATTTATAACAATCAAATCGATGAAAGATTTAGAAAGCGGTTTCTTTTTCTTCGGGCTTTCTTTGTCAAATTGATAATGATTTAACCAATATTCTGAAGCGGACACTTGGAAAACTTCATAAATATCTTTTAATGAATTTAATGTACTTATTTTCGAAAATAAATTTTGCTGACTGTGGTATAAATTAGCCAATTGAGAAAGTCGTATCGTTGGAAAATTATCAGGACGATGCTTGAAAAACTGAACGGGCTCTATACAACTTTTCTCCATTTGATATTTGTGGAGCAAATAGAAATACCTGAATTTTAAATCTTTGAAATAATTATCTTCCTTTTCAGAATCCAACAAACCAGCATTTCCAAAAATTAATGCTTCCAGATTCTCCACTTCAAAACTTTCTTTTCTTATGATTGAAAAAGGAATGGATCGGGCAATTTTCAAAAAGATTTCTCCATTCGTATTTAAACCAAAATTCTTGGCCAAAAGACAAAACAAAACTGCTTCCCAATCTTGATTGGTTTGTTCCAACAAATCAAATATAGGTTTGGATTTTCTTTCTAAACGTTCAAAAAACAAACGTTCTTGCCAGTTTTTTAGCGTAAATTCATCAATATCTTTTAACTGTTTTTCGCAAAAAATCCATGATTTTGGAGCCATTAAAGATTGGTAACTTTCAACAGTCTCTTTTTCTACATATTTTTTTAATTCCAAAACCGGAATTTCAGTATTATCACTTCTAAAAATCTCCGCATCATGTTCCCAAACTACATGTAGAATTACGTTTTCATACCCTGCATCTCTTTCGTGATGATGCACGTACCAATCAGAAGATTTGAGATGAATTTCGACGTTTCCAGCCCATTTTTGATCACCAATAGTAATTTGAGCATTGAAAAAATCAGGACCTGCCAATTCAAGGTATTGCCCTACATTGGCAATTGTGATTTCCTCATCGTTAAACGTTTTTAAATTCAAAGTATCAAACTTCTTGAATTTCCAGAGATAATGGAGGAAATCTTCTTTCATATTTTTTTTCAGATAATAGAGTATAGACTTGAAGATAATAGACTTCTAAAGTAAGAAAAAACAACAACTTACCTTACAAAATAAAAAAAATATTCTTCAATTCACCAAAAAATTGCTATTTTTGGCAGTAATGATAGTTCCTTCTCACCATAGGATTGCTTCGTTCCTCGCAATGACTAGCGGAGTAAATACAATTTGGCGCAAGCCCGAGCATCAGATAAAGCTTCATGATGATTTAATTGTATTTTCATTTCCCTACAACAATCGCTTAATTTTGTTGGTTTCAACCCTTTGGCTTTGTAAATTTTCACGGTGCATTCCCAACGAGACGCCAAATTCAATTCATCATAATCCAAGTTATAAAGTGCCATTGATTTAGCAAGAACATTTCTATCGAAACTCTCATTATGAGCCACAATCACCCTATTTTGCAGCCGTTTTTGTATTTCAGGATATACTTGCGCAAATGATTTTGCATTCACCGTATCACGCGGATATATTCCATGCACTTGAATCGTAAAAGGAGAATATAAATTATTTGGTGGCTTGATTAAACTGACAAATTCATCTACAATTATTCCGTTTTCTACGGTAACAATACCTACGGAACAAGGATGGAATGCGGTTGCGGTTTCAAAATCTATAGCGGTGAAAGTCAATTTGATTTCAGATTTAGGATTAATGATTTTGATTTCAGATTTACAAAAATACTATCAATTATACAAGTTCAAAGCATTCAACAACTTTTTTTTCATTTCGTCTTGTAAAATTCTGGGTTCCAATACTTTTACTTCCGCGCCCATTGACAGTAATTCCATGACAAAATCGTAAGTGGGACTCATATATAATTCTATTATACATACAGTTGCATTTTGGTTTTCATAAACTACTGTATAAAATTAGATTAATGAATATTGATAATCACCATTTTTTTTCAACTCATTATAAGAAGTAGTAATTTCATTAGCTTCATATTTAGCCATATAATAATCTGCAACATTAATTAACTGACTTAAAACAAATGGTTTATTACAATCTCTAGGAATTTCACTTTTAAACTTTTCTAATATTAGTAATATCAAATCCTTAAAATTATCAAAATACAGATTTATTTTCTCATTTTGTAGCCAAACAGCTAAATAATTTAAAACAACTTCTGTAAAAAAGTTTTCCTCAAATATTAAGCGATTAAGTAATAGAGATAAATTGGTTTTATCATCAATTTCAACTTTGTCATCATATAATTTCAATGATAATTCTGCCAAAGATTTTAAAACTATATTCTTATCCTTAAATAATAATCCTTCTTTAATTGTTCTATAACCACGTTCCTTTATCAATTCAGAAAATATAAATTATATATAGTATTGTAATCCTCAAAACTCTCAAGTCTTCCCTTTTCAAAATCCAAAAAGTTTATCATTTCCTCATAAATAAAGTCAAATTTAGTTTCTCTATCTTTCTTATTCCATTCCGTAATTAAATCTAACTCACTTTTTTGGACATGCTATATCATAAATTAGTTGTGACCAAGAAGGAAACAAATTTGGATCAGCATTTTTACTAAATCCAGCACCAATTAATGCTGACATATGGTGAGAATGCAATTTTCGTCTTAATTCTTTTAGAAATTCAATAGTTGAAGTTAAAGGCATGAATTTTTATTTCAAATATAAAATTATTTTTTAGTACTACTATCAAAAAAAACAAACTTAACCTACAAAACAAAAAACCCACAAGATTAAAAACCTTGCAGGAGTTAAGTATAAAAATAAATTCGTGTTGTAACCTTATTTTATCGACCCAATAATATCATATTTAGTAATAATATGGTGATTTCCATTCTCTAATTCAACCAAAACCGCATCGTTTTCTTTGGTAAATAATTTAGAAACTTCTTCTATTGAGGTTCCTAATTTTACGATTGGAAATGGTTTTCCCATAATTTCTTTAATGGGTCTGTCCGCTACATTTTTATCGGCAACATAACTTTGGAACAAATCACTTTCATCAACAGAACCTACGAATCCTGTGACGTCAATCACCGGAATTTGAGAAATCTTGTATTTACGCATTCTTTCTATAGCGTGTGAAACTAATTCTTCTGTACGAACTACAATCAATGGTTTGTCGATATGATCTTTGATAACATCTTCAGCTTTTTTGATTTCTTCATCCAAAAATCCTCTTTCACGCATCCAATCATCATTAAACATTTTACCTACATAACGACTTCCTGAATCGTGGAATAAAACAACAACCACATCTTCTGGTTTGAAATGTTCTTTGAGTTGCAACAATCCTTTTACAGCTGCACCAGCTGAATTCCCAACAAATATTCCTTCCTCAAGTGCAATTTTTCGGGTATAAACCGCTGCATCTTTATCAGTTACTTTTGTAAAACCATCAATCAAAGAAAAATCAACATTCTTTGGTAATATGTCTTCGCCAATTCCTTCTGTGATATAAGAATAGATTTCATTTTCGTCGAAAATTCCTGTTTCATGGTACTTTTTAAACACAGAACCATAGGTATCGATTCCCCAAATCTTAATATTTGGGTTTTTCTCTTTTAAGTATTTTCCAACTCCTGAAATCGTCCCTCCAGTTCCTACCCCAGAAACAAAATGAGTGATTTTACCGCCGGTTTGCTCCCAAATTTCAGGCCCGGTTTGCTCGTAATGCGCTAAAGAGTTGGATAGGTTATCGTATTGATTTACATACCAGGAATTAGGTGTTTCTTCAGCCAATCTTTTAGAAACTGAATAATAGGATCGTGGATCAGTAGGCTCAACATCCGTTGGACAAACCACCACTTTTGCACCTACCGCACGAAGAATATCCATTTTTTCTTTGGATTGTTTATCCGAAATTACACAAATAAGTTTGTAGCCTTTTATGATGGCTACTAATGCCAATCCCATTCCTGTATTTCCTGAAGTTCCTTCGATAATTGTTCCTCCTGGTTTCAATCTTCCGTCAGCTTCGGCATCTTCAATCATTTTAACGGCCATTCTGTCTTTTACAGAATTTCCCGGATTGAAGGTTTCTACTTTGGCAAGTACCAAAGCATCTATACCAGCAACAACTTTATTTAGTTTTACTAATGGCGTGTTGCCTATTGTCCCTAATATATTTTCTGCGTAGTGCATTTTATTATTCATTTAAGAGTGTTCGTTGTTATAAATCACAACACAAAGATAGCATTTTGTTACAAAATAATCTTGGTTCCTGGATTATGCGTTCGTGATTACTTCACTATACTTTTATTTCAATGGGAGTTCAGTGAATTTCATTTAAAGCGGCATCCTTTACTTGCTTGCTGCCAAGCAAGTAAAGATATAACATACACGATAAAATATCCAGAAAATTATTGGAAGAAATTCCAAACCAATCCAAAACGGATTGTAAAATCACGAGAAGGATTATTAGGTGAAGAATAGAAATTATTCCCCGATAAGTCCGAATTAAAATGCTCTACTTTTAGGTAAATTCTGGTTCTTTGAATCTTTGCATTGATAAAAAAATCAAAATTAGGATGATTTCCAATTTCTTTTTTATTTTGAACAAAAAACTCACCAATCACCGGATTGTAATCATTGGCAAAATATTTCGTGAAATAATTTAACGAAACTCCTGTCTGCAAAAACAAGGCGTTCTTTTTGAAAAAATAACCCGAGTAATAAAAGGTATTTCTCGTTACAATTTCAGGCACATTTATGATGTTATCCTGTTGATCTACTTTTTGATATAAAACGGTATTATCTAATGCAAATCTCCCAAATTTTAATTCTTTGCTCACTTTAACCGACAAGTAATTTATCGTGTTCTCATATTGCGTTGGCGCAACAATCTGGGTACGTGCCAATATCTGCGCGTCAGTTGAAATATCATTAAAATACAAATGATCATTTAGGACAGAAACCTGTAATGACGCATTAGCCCATGGTGTGATGGCATTGGCACTAATTGAGTTTATTTTTTCATTCTTGAAATCATTTGACCAGTTGTACTGGACATAGCTGCTTTGATAGAGATTGTAATTATTATTAGGCAACTTATTTATGTTTTGATATTGAAATGACAATTCCGTTTCATCATTAAAATCATATTTCACTTTGGCGTCCAAATTTGATAGGGATTGATTGGTAATCGATCTTGAATACAAGAATTTTCCATTCCACTTGTTTTTTTGGTACTCATACTGCCCTCCCACATTATTTATGTTTTGACTTAAAGAGCTGCCAACCGTTTTATCATCAAAAATTAATATCTGATTGTAGTAGTAATTAGATCTGAAATCATCCACAAAAAATTGAAATTTCCCTAAGGTTGTATTCTCATAAATTAGTCCCGCTTTATTGTACATTTTATTGTAATGGGTTTGGTCATTGATTCCACTATCTTTAAAAGAATCCCCAAATCTGTACACTATAGTTCCGCCTACACTTGATGGAACTGTCGTCTGATTGTATTCAAAAAATTTATTTTCGTAATTAAATTGATGGGTAACATATAAATTATTAGCACCCTTATTCACATTGATTCTAAAATTGTGATCTAAGAATATTCTTTTTCCTTTCAGAAATGATTTAGCATCCGAAAAATAGACCTCAAGTCGTTGCCTGTTATTGTAATTTGGGTCTTCACTTTCGAAATCACTAATTGTTGTAATTCCACCATTTTCCTCATTTAGAATATCCTGAGAGGTAAAATGTGCATTGGAATAATAGCGTTTGTTTTTAGTATTATAGCTTACGGTGAACCTGAAATTTCCTGTGCTTGACAATTGATTTATATATTCTCCCTGAGACCGTAATCCTCTGTAAGCTATAGAAAAATTAAGGTTTTCAGAAGTGTTTAAAGTAACAAATGCATCTGTCGATTGTCCTTTTTGTATGGTAGTTTTAAAATATAATTCAGTAACAGGGGTGGCTACAGAGCTGTATCGTATTTGGTTTGCTTCCAAAAAATTAAAATGCTTTGCTTTGAATCCGAATTCTGGAAGAGGCGAAAAATCAGTTAAACTATATTGCAACGTATTATATGTTTGTCCGTCATTTGGAAAAGGCAAAAGTCCAAAAATGTCTTTTCGTAAATAATTGTGACTGTATTCTTTTTGTATGGTAAGCGAAGTATCAATATAAGTCGTATCCCGATCTAAGGTAATCACCCGATACATATCTATGGTAGCAACTGGTTGTTTTTTTTTGCTTATTGAATCCGAACTGTTGTATTTACTATTGGAATCTAAATTTTTACTGTTCTTTTCCTGAGAAAATAGTAAACTGGAGAATGATATAAAAATAAAAAAAAAGAAAATTCTCATTTGAAAAGGGTATAATTAGGCTAATTATTTTTACAATTTTAATCAAGCAAAGGTAATTTATAAAAACATATAAATAAAAAAACACAGCATTTTATAGGATTGTTATAACAAATAGAAATATAACGGTTTTTTACAGAGAAAATTTTATAATATTTGTTTCTTCAAAACAATACTATATGCTCGAAAACAATTTTTCGAAAATTATTCTCGAAAGCGGAACTGATGAAGCAGGTCGTGGCTGTCTTGCCGGTCCTGTTACTGCAGCTGCTGTAATATTACCATTCGATTTTGAAAACGTAATCTTGAATGACAGCAAGCAATTATCAGAAAAAACTAGAGAAAAGTTAAGACCTATTATTGAGCAACAGGCTATTTCATTTGCGGTAACGCATCTTGAGCCATTGGTAATTGACGAGATTAATATTTTGAATGCATCGATAAAAGCGATGCAGGAAAGTATTCTAAAACTCCATCCAAGACCCGAATATATTATTGTGGATGGAAATGCGCCACTAATCCACAAAAGAGGAATAAAAAACCGTGGAGGAAAAATTTTTACTGATGCTGAGCTCGAAATTCTTAATTCTATTCCAAACACTAGTATCGTAAAAGGAGATTCTAAATTTATGAGTATTGCGGCCGCCTCAGTATTGGCAAAAACATATCGGGATGATTATATGAATCGCATTCATGAGGAGTTCCCCATGTACAATTGGAAACAAAACAAAGGCTATCCTACCAAAGAACATCGTGAAGCAATACGAAAATACGGGATAACGAAGTATCACCGAATGACGTTTAGGCTGTTGCCGGAACAGTTGAAGTTAGAAATTTAGATTTACTTAGGCAACAATATTAAAACACACCCCTAACCCCTCTCAAGAGGGGAATTAAACCCTGCTATCATGAACCCTTTGGTTTTCATAACAAAATCCGAGACGTTCTTATAATTCTTTTTATTTGATGTCTTTTTAGAATTCATCAGATATCGTTTAGCAAAACATTCCTTTTACGCACTCCTAACTCCCCTCTTGAGAGGGGCTGGGGGTGTGTCTTTAGTTTTTTATTCAAATTTAGATTCAAATAAATCAGCAAAATGACGTAGGATTTTTTCTTTCACTTCTTCTTCATTTACTCTTTCAACTCCGAGTTCTACGTTTAACGTAGTTACTGCTTTACCGCGAATCCCACATGGAATAATATTGTCAAAATAACCCAAATCCGCATTTACGTTTAAAGCAAATCCATGCATGGTTACCCAACGGGAAGCACGAACGCCCATAGCACAAATTTTTCTGGCAAATGGAGTTCCTGCACCCAACCAAACGCCGGTTTCGCCATCGCTTCTGCCACATTCTAATCCGTATTCTTGTAACGTTAAGATAATGGATTCTTCCAGAAATCGTAAGTATTTATGAATATCAGTAAAGAAGTTTTCTAAGTCGATTATAGGATAACCCACAATTTGCCCCGGCCCGTGATAGGTAATGTCACCGCCACGATTGATTTTGTAAAAAGTTGCCCCTTTGGTTTCGAGTTGTTTTTCGGATAAAAGTAAATTACTCAAATCTCCGCTCTTTCCCAAAGTATACACGTGGGGATGCTCGACAAAAAGAAAATAATTTGGAGTTTCAAGATTAAGTTCTTCTCTCCTATTTTTAATTTTTAAATCCACAATTCCTTTGAACAATTCTTCTTGGTATTCCCAAGTTTCCTTGTAATCTTTGTTTCCTAAATCTTGAAGTTGGATGGTTTTGTTCATTTTATTTCTTTTATTCAAATTCAACTTCTATGTTCAATTTATCAGGATTCTCCATGTATTCTTTAAATGGATATTGAATCGTAATTGTTTTCCTGTCTTCACTAAACAAGGCGGTAGTGTTTGATATTTTTTTAACTCGTCTAGGAAAATGATATTTTAAGATATAATTGGAAGAGGCAAAAATCGCTTCATACGCTTGTAAAGAATCTGTTGCCGTTTTATTCATCTGGCTCGCCTTTACAGTAGCCTTTCTGATGAATTTTTTACCATTATAAGAATAGTTTAAAACAGAGTTATTTGTTCCAAATCCACTACTTGGAACGAACTGATTTGTTACTGTTTTGCTTTTATTGGTATTTTGAATCGCATTAATGGTATTCATGGTTGCCATTACATCCTGAAGTTCTGCAACACTTTTAAAATCTGTATTCATTGAAAACAGGAATTGCTTTGCATCTGAATTCATGTTCATTCTTATATTGAAATTTTCAAGCTTTTTTAATTGTTCCTGCTCTGCTTTTGGAAGTTTGGCAATGCTATCCTTATTTTCAATAAATAACTGCTTGAATGAAAAAGTTGAGTCAATATTCTTTTCCGATTTTAAAGAATCATTTGGCATCATAGCCATTAGACTTGAAGCATCCATATCAACGGAAAACTTTCCTGATCCGTCTTTATTGATATAAACATTTTCTGTCAAGGTACAACTAACCAGCGTTGCCAATATAGAAAAGACTAAAAATAGCTTTATTAACTTCATGATTTTATTTTTTTCAAATATACTAAAACATTATTAATCCAAAATCACCTCAAGATTAGTGCTTTCGGGGTTTTGTAAACAATCGGATAACAGGAATTGCAATTCTAATGCTTTTTTGTCTTCGCTTATTTTTGCATTTGCATTCGAAACTGATTTTATTTTTCGAGGAAAATGATATTTTAAAACATACGACTGATTGATTTTAATATTAGCTACTCGGGTTTTCAAGTCTGAGATTTTATCTTGTTGTTTTTTAAATTCGACTTCATCTGTAATTTTCACTGTTCTTTTAAAAAGACTTCCGTCAAAAGTGTAGCTGACTTTATAATAATGTTCTTCGGCAGTCAAGGCATAATTATGTTCTAAATCATCCGCATATTCCTGGGTTTTGTATAAATCCGGAACTGCTGAAATTTTATCGAAGTTTTGATTGATTGTTGTTCGAAATTCTTTCTCATAGGAACTTTTCTTGATGTGAACGTTTACGGTTGCATATTTTTGAAAAATAGCTTTTTCGGATGCTGGAAGTTTCGAAAAAGTCTCCGAATATTTCGTTATAAAATCCTTGAAAACGTAAGTTGTATCCTCGAATTTTTCTTCTTTGGAATAATTTTCTCCCGCTAATTGCATATAACTGTGTTCATCGCGAAGTGATTCGGTTTCTATTTTTCCCGTTCCGTCCTCATTTAAATAGATGGTTTCGGTGATTTGGCAGCTTGTAACGAGTAGCCCTAAAAGCAAAAAAGCGTAAATTTTATTTTTCAATTATTATGATTTTGAATGGTGATTTTTTTACCAAATGTAAAATAATAACTACAATCCCTAGCCCAGATTACAGTGGAAATCCTTTTTATTTTTTCTTTAAAAATAAAAAGATTATAACGGAAAGCTGGAAATAGCTCCAAAAAACCTTTAGCACTTTGCTACTTTGCTACTTATACAGTATCTTTGCGCTCTTAAAAACAGCATAAAATGGCATTATCCGAACAAGAAATATTACGTAGAGAAGCACTTACCGAATTACGCAATTTAGGCATTGAGCCTTATCCAGCAGCCGAATTTATCACAACCGCTTATTCGAGCGAAATCCTAGCCAATTTCGAAAAGTACGAAGGAAAGGAAGTTGTTTTAGCAGGACGTTTGATGGGGAAGCGTATCATGGGGAAAGCGTCATTTGCAGAATTGAAAGATGCTGAAGGACGTATTCAAATCTATGTTTCGAGAGATGATATTTCGACTGATGAGGAAAAAACGATGTACAATGTAGTTTTCAAAAAACTATTGGATATTGGCGATTTTATTGGGGTTCGCGGAACGGTTTTCAAAACACAAGTAGGTGAAATCTCAGTTCATGTGTATGGATTGACGGTCTTGGCAAAAGCCTTGAAACCGCTTCCTGTGGTAAAAACGGATGCTGACGGAAAAACACACGATGCTTTTGCTGATCCAGAACAAAGATACCGTCGTCGTTACGTGGATTTAACCGTGAACGATCACGTGAAAGAGACTTTTATCAAAAGAACTAAATTGTTCAATGCGATGCGTAGTTTCTTTAATGATAAAGGATATCTTGAGGTTGAAACCCCTGTTTTACAACCGATTCCTGGCGGAGCAGCAGCACGTCCTTTTATCACGCACCACAACTCGCTTGATATGCCTTTATACATGCGTATTGCAAATGAATTGTACTTAAAAAGACTGATTGTTGGTGGTTTTGATGGTGTTTATGAGTTTTCGAAAAACTTCCGTAACGAAGGAATGGACCGTACACACAACCCGGAATTTACTGCCATGGAAATATATGTAGCCTACAAAGACTACAATTGGATGATGAAATTCACCGAAAACTTGTTGGAACATTGCGCCATTGGTGTAAACGGAACTTCAGAAGCGACTTTTGGAGAGCATACCGTGAACTTCAAAGCGCCTTATGCAAGAGTTACGATGACAGATTCCATCAAACATTTTACTGGTTTTGATATTTCAGGAAAAAATGAAGCGGAACTGTTTGAAGCTGCAAGAGGAATGGGAATTGATGTGGATGCCACAATGGGTAAAGGGAAATTGATTGATGAGATTTTTGGCGCTAAATGCGAAGGAAATTATATTCAGCCAACATTCATCACGGATTATCCAAAAGAAATGTCGCCACTTTGTAAACAACATCGTGACAATCCGGAATTGACAGAACGTTTTGAATTAATGGTTTGCGGTAAAGAAGTAGCAAATGCTTATTCTGAATTGAATGACCCAATTGACCAAAGAGAACGTTTTGAAGAGCAAATGAGATTGTCTGAAAAAGGGGATGATGAAGCTACAGGAATAATCGATGAAGATTTCCTTAGAGCTTTAGAATACGGAATGCCTCCAACATCTGGATTGGGAATTGGAATGGACCGATTGATGATGTTCCTGACTAATAATGCATCTATTCAAGAAGTATTATTGTTCCCACAAATGCGACCAGAGAAAAAACAAGTTCAAATTGAATTGTTAGACGAAGAGAAATTAATCCTTGATCTTTTAAAAACCAATGACAGCAAAATGGATTTGGGACTATTGAAAGTAAAATCGGATTTGAGCGGAAAGAAATGGGATGCTGCGATGAAAGGTTTGGCAAAACATGGCTTAGTGAAAGTCGCTTTAGTTGATGATCATAAAATTGTGGAATTAGCGGAATAGTATTATCAATCCATTTATTAAATATAAATCTACTCTTTCGGGCAGATTTTTTTGTTTTCATTTAATCTGATCTAAAAATTCCATAACTTTGTTATTCAAAATCACCATGCCATGAGCACTTTAGAAATAAAATTGGAAATATTTGACAAACTAAAAGAGGTCGAGGATATCAGTTTACTCAAAAAAATTCAAAAACTTTTAAAAAGTATTCCTGCCGAGACATCATACATTCTTTCTGAAGCTGAAATAGAAATATTAGAAATGAGCGAAGAAGACATAAAAGCAGGAAGAGTTATTTCACAGGAACAACTTGACAAAGAAGATTTAGAATGGTTATCAAAACTGTAGTTTGGACAGATACAGCTGTTCGTCAAAGAAGAAAAATATTGAGTTATTGGACCAAACGAAATAAATCTTCTACTTATTCTAAAAAATTGATTTATGAAATTTTAGAAAGAGTCCAGTTTCTAATCAAAAATCCTGAAATCTATATTACCACAAACCTCATTGACATAAGAACTTCAACTTTGGGCCATTATAATATTTTTTATAAAACAACCAAAAAAGATTTGATTGTTGTTGCATTTTGGGATAATCGACAAAATCCGAAGAAGCTTTTGCAACTTCTAAAAAAATCATAAAAAAAGGAGCTTCGATTGAAGCTCCTTTTTTATCGTTATAAAGTATAATTCAAATTGACACTCCAACGGTAATTGGCTTCGATTTTTGAATTGGATAAATGTTGATTGATGGGAAGCATCGCGTTAACCCCGATGGAAAGGTCCCCTTTTCCAGCTTCAATCCCAAATTTACTGAAAAGAATATCTCCCGAAGTATCCGGTAATTTTTCTCCATATTGTTTATTGGATTCATAGACTTCACCAGCCAAACCCAATTGCGGAACCAATTTCACAACAGGTAAATCAAAAAGATAAAACAGCGTACTGCCATAATTAAATTGATTTCCAAATTGATATTTCTTTTGGTTTTCTGTTTTGAAAGTATAATTCAGCATCGTACTTAATCCTAAATTTTTCTTTTTAATAACATATTCCGATACCAAAAGATAATCCCAACTGCCTGTTCCCACTTGGAAACTTTGGTTAACACTTCCAGTATTGTTGGCTTCATCAAATTTTCCTGTTGGTACTTTTACTCCTCCGCCCAATTGCAGTTTATGGGTAAAAACCGTGCTGTCTTTATGCGTTTGATACACGGAGTACATCGCCATAACGGAGATATCGCCGATTCCTTTAATGTTTTCTGTCCCAGTGGAACGTTCCCGATTGTGAAAATGATAAGGAACCAATGCAGAAATCTGGATTTTTTCTGTAATTGGTATTTTTGTCCAAATTTGGACCGTATTGAAATTTTCGTCTATCCAAGGTGAGTTGGCAAAAATTCCGTCTCTACTGGTATAACTTTGATTGAAATAGCGCAAGCCTACAAAATTATTATTCAGCATGGAACTAAATCCCATACTACCTCCACTGGCTGAACAGCCACAGGCATCACAATCATCTTCGAAATCTTCGAGCAATTGCATTTTCTGGAAGGTAAATCTCGAAATGCTGTCTTTTTCTATTTTGGCAGCAACAAACTGGTTTACAAAAAGAACTAAAACAATAATTAAAATTTTATTTTTCATGGTTTTAATATTCTGAGAATCGTTTATCTGTGAGATATTGATTATCGGTTACTGTTTTTAGGAAGGCAATCAATTGTGTTTTTTCAGTATCAGAAAGCGGAATTCCTAAATTTCCGTTTTGATTTAGAATCGGGTCTAAAGTTGCAAAACTTACAACTCCTGAAGCATAATGATTCAAAACGGATTCTAATGTCCCGAATCTTCCATCGTGCATGTAAGGAGCCGTTTTTTCAACATTTCGCAAACTCGGTACTTTGAATTTATAATAATCCGTTGCTACTTGTGTCACACGAAATCTTCCCACATCATTTATTTGCGGATTGACCGCTAAGCCATTATTCCGATATGAATTATCAGTCATCAAATCTGTGGCGTGACACGAAGCACATTTTGTATTAAAAAGCGCATAACCAACTAATTCCTCCGAAGTTAAAGTACCGCCCGTTTCATTACGTCGGTATTTATCAAATTTGGAATCAGATGAAGTCACCATCAACATAAATTGAGAAAGTGCTTTCAGCATATTTTCGGTATTTATGGCTCCATCTGTAAACGCTTGCTGAAAAAGCCTTTGATAGGTTTTATCCGCTTTCATCATGGCAACAATTCTCGTCAGATTGCCATTCATTTCAATCGCACTTGACAATGGAATAATAGGTTGCAAATCCAGATGTGTTGTTGCACCATCATACATAAATGCCGTTTGGTAGCCTAGATTTTGAATCGAAGGCGTATTTCTGGTTCCTATATTATCACCCACGCCGTGGCTGAAAGTATGTCCATGATGTGTAAATGCATTTTCCTGAATGTGACAAAAACCACAAGAAATAAGACCATCCGAAGATAATCTTCCGTCGTAAAATAGTTTTTTACCCAGTTCAAATCCTTTCTCTGTTGGCGGATTGAGCGTAATATTGTATGCCAAATCCGGAAAATTAGACGGCACTTCGAAATCTAACGGTTTATTGACATAAACATCGTCTTGATCCGAACAACTGGACAGCAAAGTCAAAAAGAAAAATACCAAGATTAATTTGTACATCTTCACGTTTTTTAGCCCTGATAGCAATGGAAAGCCCGCAGCAGAAAAATGTAGTTTTTCTTGCTGGAAAAAAGCGACCAAAGGAAGCTCTTTTTCTGGCTTAGAAAACCACATTTTTTAGCGAGGACTTGCAATGTATAGCAGGAAATAGCTTCTAATTCAACACGAATTAATCGTTATGAACGTGAGCTACCGTAAACATTCCGTTAAGGTTTGCTGTGATTAAAGGCAAATTTGTACCACCCATAATCATGGCTCCCATTCCGCCCATGTTATTATCAGAAAGTTTGATTTTGTTTGTTCCGTCAATAATCTTAGACAAATCAGCTACAACATGAATTTCCGGAGCAATAGTAGTTCGCACCATCGCTTTTGTTGGCAAATCAAGTGTTACTTCGGTATAGTTATAATTTGTTCCCGTTTGTCCTGTATGAACCATAAACGATGTACTGTTAGCCACTGTTGGGGACGTAAATGTACCTTCGAAAGCCAGGAACTTATACCCCGCAGACCAACTCCACAACATATCGGCAGCTTGAGCTGTAGCCAGGAAATTTCCCTGACCCGCTGCGCCCAATTCCCATTGCGCTTTGTCAACTCCTATTCCAAATTTTACTTTGGTATAATTTGCCGCAGGAACATTCGTTAATTCCAATAAATGACTGGCTTCAGTAGCTTCATCAACGATAAAATAGCTTTCGCTTTTTGGATAGGTAAAAGTAGTTCCATCCTCTTTTGTCAAGACGATGTTGCTGATAATGTATTTAATAGTGCTGATTTTTAAAACCTCGTTGTTTGAAGTCGTGTTGGCTTGCGTACTTAATATCAGGTCATTTGATCCAAATGCATTATCGAATTCCAGTCCAAGGTTTCCAGTTCCCGAGATCACCTCATCATTATTCGTACAGCCTGCAAACACAGCGCTTAATGCAATAATTGCTATTGCTTTATTCAGTAAATTTTTCATTTATATGATTGTATATTTCTTATTGTTTGTTTTGAAATAATTGCGCGTACAAACGGTTTCAATTGACATTTGTCAAATGAAAAGTAAACGCAAAAAGTGTTTCAACTAAAATTTAAGAAATAGAAATCGGAGGATGAAAAATAGAATATAAATTCAAATGAGAATATAAATTTGAATAGACCGGGTTTATTTTTTCTTTAGTGCCAAAACAAACCAGTGTGATTTTGAAAGATTGGATTTCTTCAAAAAACAATACTTCAAGTACTTGAGCGGTAACTTTTTTATCTGAAGAAACTGGTTTATCGGCATCGGAAGCTTTAGCCAATTCTTTCATCAAATGACATTTCCCCTTACATTGCATTTTGGGTTTGTCTTTATTAATACAAAGTACTTTTGAAATATATTCATAATTCACCACGTATTCTAAAACCGGAAGTACTGGTTTTACAAGCATGATTAGTACGATTATGAATATGATTTTTTTCATGGGACAAAAGTAAATATATTTTTCAGATTCTAAAGAGATTAAACGCAACAGTTATAAAAGAATATTTTTAGTATTTATTTTTAAACACACCTGATTTTTTTATGATTACCGAGGGCAAATGCACATTCCAATCTTTGATTTCCATATTTAATAGAATTCATATATAACTTATTTCTTTTCATTTGTTAATAATACACTGAACACCAACACAGTAAAAAATAAAAGCTTATTTTTGTACAATAATAGTCTTGACATTTTATGCAAATTCATCCTCTTTGGATGGACATTTGTATCTGAGTTTCCGGCAGTCCTACTAAAAGACAAAAAACCTATATCTAAGAACACTGAAATGAGAAAATTAATTTTCGTTTTAATCTCAATGGGGGTATTATTTTTTAGTATCAAAATTTTGTCAAAAAATACTAAAAATAAATCTTCCGTAATTTCTGTATCAGATGATTCAACAGAAGAAAAACTTTTGAGCCGAGCTGGTGTTATTAAGAAATTCATTACTAATAATTCTAACTATAATAATGAAATCGCTTTTCTTATTGACATGAAAATTATGTCTGGAAAAAACAGATTCTTTGTTTATGACTTAAAAAACAACAAAATAATTGACCAAGGTTTAGTTGCTCACGGTTTTGGCTCAGAGACTCCAATTCAAGGCCAACTAAAATTCAGTAATATAAACCAATCCCTTTGTACATCATTAGGCAAATACTACATCGGAAATAGTTATACAGGTAACTTCGGCAAAGCTTACAAATTATACGGATTAGACGAAACCAACAATAATGCTTTTATCAGAAATATTGTTCTTCATAAATACGATAAAGTCCCTTATGAAGAACAAGATAAACCAATATGTAAAAGTTTTGGCTGTCCAATGATAAATGCAGACTTTTATAAAAGAATTGAAAAACTAATTGACAATTCAAAAGGCAAAATCATTTTAGAAATTTACTATTAAAAAGTACTACTATGACCGATAACCATTACTCCACTTCTTTCAAAATCTAAAGAACAAACAACCTAAAAAACTTTTTTTAACCAATATAAAGGAGTTTCATTTTAAACTAAATATTCTCGGACTAAAAGAAAAACATTCAGGCAATTTGGATGTATCGCAACTATTTCATGGACAAACTGAATACAAGCCTGTCCGAAATAGTCATTATTGCTTCAGAAGATACCCATTATTCCATTCCCAAAGCGGCCAATTTACTGATGCTGGATTGGTTAAAAATTCCTGTTGATTTTGAAACCCGTAATATTGATGCATTCTCGCTTGAAAACATCATTATCAATGCAAAAAAACGAGAAAAAAATATTTTATTGTAGTTTCTAATATGGGAACCACTATGTTTGGCGCAGTAGACAATCCGGAGGATTATATTCAAATCCTCGAAAAAAATCATTTAAACTATAAAATTCATATCGATGCTGCTTATGGCGGTTTTGTATATCCATTTAGCAATAAAGCAAGCGCTATTAATTTTGAAAATCAAAAGATCAGTTCAATAACCATCGATGCACACAAAATGCTTCAGGCACCTTACGGAACGGGTGTGTTTATTTGCAGAGAGGGATTAATTGAAAATGTTTTGACTAAAGAAGCCGAATATGTCGAAGGAATGGATTTGACACTCTGCGGAAGCCGTTCAGGCGCAAATGCCGTAGCCGTTTGGATGATATTATTTACGTATGGGCCTTTTGGATGGTGCGAAAAAATTCGCATTTTACAAATAAGAACGGAATGGTTGTGCGAACAATTAGAGGCTTTAAATGTGAATTATTTCAGGGAACCTTTTATGAATATCGTAACCATTGAAGCGCAAAATATCAACCAAGAATTAGTAAAAAAATTCGATTTAGTTCCTCAAAAACACGACGAAAATAATCAATGGTATAAAATTGTAATT
Organism: Flavobacterium gawalongense; assembly: GCF_007097265.1. GTDB lineage: Bacteria > Bacteroidota > Bacteroidia > Flavobacteriales > Flavobacteriaceae > Flavobacterium > Flavobacterium gawalongense. Next base: position 52,452 of record NZ_VJZP01000020.1, read on the forward strand.
ATGGATCATGTTGAAATAGACCATTTTATGACTTTTATAACTGACTTGAAAGCTACAATTCAGAAAAATATTGAAACTATTAAAGTATAATTCAACACAAATTCGCATTTTGAATAGGAATGTTGCAAATTATTACGCTATTAAATAGATTATTAATACTAATACAAACTTCCAAAATAGAGCTTATTGGAATTTAGTAAATGTGGGTACTTGAAGGATTATTTACTAAATTTGCCAAATCTATAGAATAAATAAAATTACTAAAAATGAAAAGTCTTAAAGAGCGCATATTGGAATTGAAAAAGGAGAAAAATGCGGTTATTTTAGCACATTATTACCAAGAAGCCGACATTCAGGATATTGCTGATTATGTGGGTGACAGTTTAGGATTGTCACAAGAAGCCATGAAAGTGGATGCCGATATTATTCTTTTTGCAGGCGTGCATTTTATGGCCGAAACGGCAAAGATTTTAAACCCAACCAAAAAAGTAATCCTTCCCGATTTGAAAGCTGGCTGCTCACTTGCCGAATCCTGTCCGCCGGATTTGTTCAAGAAATTTACTGATGAACATCCCGATCATATTGTTATTACCTATGTAAACTGTTCTGCCGAAATTAAAGCATTGAGCGATATTGTCTGTACCTCATCGAATGCTTTGAAAATTGTGGAATCCATTCCTAAAGAAACGCCCATTATTTTTGCACCGGATAAGAACTTAGGAAAATACATCATCAGCGAAACAGGCAGAGACATGCTACTTTGGGACGGCTCTTGTGTGGTTCATGAAGCTTTTTCATTGGATAAATTAATTGAAGTACACAAGCAATACCCTGATGCAAAAATTATTGCGCATCCCGAATCGGAAACGCATATTCTACAAACGGCAAGCTATATTGGTTCAACAGCCGGAATGATTGAGTATGTAAAAACAAATCCGAACAATAAATTTATTGTCGCTACTGAAGCAGGAATTTTGCACAAAATGCAACAGGAAGTGCCTCATAAAATATTAATTCCGGCTCCCGCTAAAGATGATAATACTTGCGCTTGCAGCGAATGCGGTTATATGAAAATGAATACACTTCAAAAGGTTTATGATTGCTTGCTTCGAGAAAGTCCGGAAATTGATGTCCCTGAAAACATTAGAAAAAAAGCGTTAATTCCTATTGAAAGAATGCTTGAATTATCAAAATAATGATTAAAACCAATTATCTAATCATCGGTTCTGGCGTGGCAGGATTGACTTTTGCCATAAAAATAGCAGATCGATTTCCCAACAGAAAAATCACGATAATTACCAAGTCGAACGAAGATGAATCCAATACAAAATATGCTCAGGGCGGGATTGCCATAGTCACAGACAAAACCGAAGATTCCTATAAAAAACACATTGACGACACCCTAATTTGCGGAGATGGTTTATGTGATTCGTCAGTCGTTGAAATGGTCGTTACCGAAGGTCCAAAACGATTAAAAGAACTTATAGAATGGGGTGCCAAATTCGATAAAAACACCAAAGGTAATTTCGATTTGGGTAAAGAAGGCGGCCATTCCCAAAACAGGGTGGTGCATCATAAAGACCAAACCGGTCATGAAATTGAACGTGCTATTTTAGCGCAGGTTCATCAAAAAGAGAATATTACCGTTCTGGACCACCATTTTGCACTTGACTTAATAACCCAAAATAATTTTTGTTTTGGTGCCTATGCATTGGATGAAAAAACAAAAGAAATTATTACTTTTAAATCTGATTTTACGGTATTAGCCACTGGTGGAATTGGACATCTTTACGGTCACACGACCAATCCGGTTATTGCAACCGGAGATGGAATTGCCATGGCTTTTCGTGCGAATGCCTCCATAAAAGACATGGAATTCATCCAATTTCATCCTACCGCTTTATATGATTCTTCTGCAGGATCTAAATTTTTAATTTCAGAGGCAGTTCGAGGTTTTGGAGCTTATTTACGCACCAAGAAAGGACATCGTTTTATGCTGGATTATGATAGCAGAGGCGAACTGGCTTCCAGAGATATTGTTTCGCAAAGCATTGATTTGGAACTAAAAAAATCAGGTGACGATTGCGTTTATCTGGACTGTACTCATTTGGATTTAGACGTTTTTATAAAACATTTCCCCATGATTTATGAACGTTGCAAAAGCATTGGAATTGATATTGCAAAAGACTGGATTCCCGTAATTCCTGCACAGCATTATCTTTGTGGCGGAATTATGGTGGACAAAAATGGGAAAACAACTGTAGCCAATTTATTTGCTTGTGGGGAATGTTCTCAAACAGGATTGCATGGTGCCAACCGATTAGCATCAAATTCATTATTGGAAGCGCTCGTATATTCGGACAAGATTTATAATTATTTGGCAAATATTTCTATTGGAAACAGTCAATTCAATGGAATTATTTCGAATTGGGAATCAGTTGAAAAGCCTGAAATTAATTCGGATTATTTAGCTAAAATGAAAACAGAATTACAGCTTTTGATGCGTCAGAATGCGGGTATTGTGCGCTATGATTCGGATTTACCCAAAGCCAAAGAACAGCTTTTGCATTGGCAAAATGAAATGGAAGAAATCGGTAAAACCCATCAAATTAGCGTTGCGTTTTACGAATTGCTTAACATGATTACAATTGGAAATTTAATTGTTCAGCAATCCATTGAAAGGAAAGAAAATCGTGGCGGTTTTATGAAAGTTAAAGCTACTGGAAGCAACTAAATTATTTTTTAAAGCACAAAAAAGAGTACCTTTTCATTCTCAAAAAAAACATTTCGCACAACTAAAATAAAAAAATCGGCTTAAAAAAACTTCAAGCCGATTTTGTATTAAACCAAAACCAATTCCGGAATTTCAATCTCAATTAGTTCCGTTTTATAGAAATTAAATTGACTTTGAATCTCCTTTTTAGTGATTTCGAAAAAAGGAGTTGATGAAAATAAATCTTCATAATATCCAATTCCTTGTAGCAAATTATTTTTAAATGAATGCCATTTTTTTATTTGTGCAGCTGTAATCTCATCAGAAACTGCTGTGATTTCATTTTTCAAATAATCAAGATACATTTTCAATTCTTTTACAAATAGATTCGGACGATCCGTAACCGTTAACACTGACGCGTTTCCATAAATATGCTGTACCATTTTAGAAAGGGAAACTTCCTGATCAAAATAGGCCATATTGGGTCCGGGGCAAATGATTACACCCTGAGCCTGTCCTTTAATTTTAATATCATTTTCAAGATAAGAAGCATTGGCTAAACCCACGCAAAGGCAGGCTTTTTCAGTAATACTGTTTTTCTTTTTTTCGAAAATTTCAGCAGATAAAATATCTTTTTGTTGCAATAACTCCTCTAGTTTTAGGTCTTGGTATTTTTTAGAAGACGTACAAATTCCTTTTGCATCGTATTCTTTGCTTAATGCCAAAAATCGTTTTGGACAAGAACTTCCCGCTTTATTTTCCTGAATACGTTTTTGCTTGAGAATTTCGTTAGTCGTTCCTCGCAAAGTATTGAAAGGAATTCCCAACGGCGAAATATGACTCAGATACAAATCTTCTTCTTTGGCTCCAGCCAATAATGCTCTGGTGTGTTTATCTACCGAAGTAGCTTCAGGAACCAATAAAAATGGAGAACCCCAACCCACAGAATCAACCTTATAATAGTCCAATAGAAAATCGTGTTCTTCGGCAGTTCCTACACCGCCTTGCACGGTAATTTTTAAACCCAATGGTTGTTGCGGAACATGTAATTCCTTTTGCCCCAGAACTTTCACCATCAAATCATGAGCAGATTGAATCAATTGCTCTTTTTTCTGTTTGAATTCTTCTAAAATTGGTCCCAACAAATAACCATCGGTAGCAAAAGCATGTCCGCCACAATTTAATCCGGATTCGATTCTATATTCAGAAACCCAAAGCCCTTTTTTGGCTAAAAAATTTCCTTGAATCATAGCCGAACGGAAATCGCTTACTTTAAGTGTAATTTTCTTTTTCAGTGTGTTATTGAAATCCGGGAAGAAAGCCGAAAAATTTTCAAAATAACTGTATAATCTTGGATTCATCCCAGCCGATAAAACTACTGATGATTCTAAAGTGCTATTGACAAAACCGCGAAGAGCGGCATGTGCATCATTGAAAGTAATTGGTAATTGTTCGTCTTTAATAAAATTATCCTTATCGAGTTTGGTCATAATGTTCACATCGATAGCGCCTGGAGAAAGGTTGTTTTCAAGATAATTTTTGATGTTTTCTTTAAAAGCAAAGCCGTCTTCCAATAAATTTTGTAAGCCTAATTTAATCTCCGATTTGTTCGGAAGCATGGCAATATAATTTTCCAATGCCAATTTGCTTTCGGATAATTCGATTTTAAAATTTTCGAATTTTTCTTTTACGATTTTGTCGACCAAATTTAAATAGGAAGTAATACGTTCCGCGCGATAATCATGTATTTTTTGAGTAATTTCCTGATAAGGAAGATCGAATTTCTTGCTGTAAAAAACATTCATTTTTTCGATGAGTTCATCATCCATAATTGAAATTACGGAAGATATTCCATACTTCGCTACTCTTATTGGACTATCAATCGTATATGCAAGTCCCATAACGGGAATGTGAAATGTATGAAGTGGTTTAATTGCTGTCATGCCCTTAATGATTTAATAAATAAACCACAAAAGTCGGTAAACAAAACGGTATAAAAACTGATAAATATCATGCGCTATAAATTTCTGCACTAGATAATAATAATAATAATAATCCTTTTGGATAGCCTAACAATGAATCTCTTTTCATTATGCAAACGATAATCTTTTGTTAACGGTCAAACTTTTGATTCCTTTCATTGTCTTATAACCATAACTTAAAAACAATACAAATGAAAAAATTATTTATCGCCGCATTATTAATTGTTGGAATGACAAGCTTTGCACAAGAAAGAAAAGGAAGACCGGAAAGATCTGAAATGGAGCAATTAACTCCCGAACAAAGAAACCAGTTGCATTTAAAAAAAATGACTTTAGAATTGGATCTGAATGCCTCCCAACAGAAAGAAATGAGTAAAATTATTGCTGAACAAAGTACCAAAAAAGAGGCTCGAATGGCGGAGAGAAAAGCAAATAAAGATTCGGTTAAAAAACTTACTTCAGACGAACTTTTTGCTAAAAAAAGCAAAATGCTAGACGAACAAATTGTTATGAAAGAAAGAATGAAAAAAATTCTTACTCCAGAACAATATAAAATGGGATGAGATGAAAGCGAAAAGACATCACGGAATGAAAAAAAATGATACATAAAGATGGAAAAGCAACAGAAACGGGTGATAAAAAATAGCACAATTCAATCTGAAATGTTTTATCTTATCTAAAAAAAGACCCAAATTTGGCTACCGTCTGGACACAAATATTCAGACGAAATTTTAGCCACGAATTTCACTAATTTTTACGAATTAATTAGAGTAAATTAGTAAAATTCGTGGCTGTCTTTTTTATAATATCATAAAATCTCTGTAAATCTTTTTAATCTGTGTCCTATTTTAAACTTGTGTCCAGACGGTAGCCGGAGGAAGCTCTTTTTTTTATTAAAATGTTTTAGAAACTTTATCTATTGCTCGAATGGTAAAATCTAAATCCTCATACGTTAATGCATCAGTGATGAACCATGTTTCATAAGCGGATGGCGCGATATAAATTCCCTCTTGCAATAATCCGTGGAAGAATTTCTTGAAAATTTCGTTATCGCCTTTTGTGGCAGTTTGAAAATCAACTACTGGAGCAGCATCAAAATGTACAGAAATCATTGATCCGATACTATTGATTGTAAAAGCAACAGTATTGGCTTTCAAAACTTTATCAATTCCAGCAGCTAAATATGCTGTTTTTTCTTCCAATCTTTGAAAAATTGCACGATCAGTATCTAAAGCTTGCAACATTGCTAATCCTGCCGCCATCGCTAATGGATTTCCGGATAATGTTCCCGCTTGATAAACCGGACCTAATGGCGCCAGATAATTCATAATTGCTGATCGAGCGGCAAAAGCACCAACCGGCAATCCTCCACCTATTACTTTCCCGAAAGTGACAATATCAGCAGTTACATTAAATAATTCCTGAACACCTCCTCTAGCGAGTCTGAATCCAGTCATAACCTCATCAAAAATCAATAGAATTCCATTATCAGTACACAATTGGCGTAAGCCCTCCAGAAAACCTTTATTTGGTGGAATACAACCCATATTTCCTGCAACAGGTTCTACGATTATTGCGGCAATTTCATTTTTATTGGCTTCAATTAAAGCCGCTACGTTCTGCAAATCATTGTATTTTGCAAGTAAAGTATCCTTGGCAGTTCCTGCTGTTACTCCTGGGCTGTTTGGTGAACCAAAAGTAATCGCTCCGCTTCCCGCTTGAATCAAAAATGAATCAGAATGTCCGTGATAGCAACCTGCAAATTTTATTATTTTATCTCTTTTGGTAAACCCACGAGCCAGTCTTACAGCGCTCATACAAGCCTCAGTACCCGAATTCACAAATCTAATTTTATCAATATTCGGAACCATGGAAACGGCCAAAGCTGCGATTTGAGTTTCCAATTCTGTTGGCATCCCAAATGAAGTTCCCAATTTAGCTTTCTCAATCACCGCTTGTACGACCGGTTCGTAAGCATGTCCTAAAATCATTGGTCCCCAAGAATTAATATAGTCTATCAAACGATTTCCGTCTTCATCATACAAATAAGCCCCTTTGGCACTTTTGACAAAAATTGGAGTTCCACCCACTGCTTTAAAAGCTCTTACTGGTGAATTTACACCTCCCGGAATTACTTTTTCTGCTTCAGCAAAAAGCTGACTGCTTCTTTTATATAACATTTATGAATTTATGAATTATAGTTATTTTAAATTATTTTACTACCAGCCTCTGCCCAATAGAAAGCGTATTGTCAGAAAGATTATTTTTTTGTTTTAAATCCTCAATCTTTAAGTCGAATTTTTTTGAAATGGAATACAGCGTATCTCCTTTTTGAACCACATATGAAACCAAGCCCTGACTTATTGGATTTTTAGATTCTATTGTTAATTCTTTAACCATTTGTTGTTCATTTGACACATAATTTACATCTAAAACCTGAATGTCATATTGATGTAATTGGTAACGTTCAATATAAGAAATCAATTTGTCCGGATATCTTGGATCTGTTGCATATCCGGCAACCCTAAGACCTTTGGCCCAGGCTTTGTAATCTCCTTTTGAAAATCCAAATAGTTTTGAATACCTGCTTCTCCCAGTTAGAAATAAAGCGTGATCTTTAAAAGATTCAGACGGATTATTGTATTTTCTAAAGCATTCCTGTGCTGCATCATCATCATGTTTCACACTTTCTCCCGTCCAGCCTTCATGACATTTTATACCAAAATGATTATTGGCATTTATTGCCAAATCACCCCTGCCGGCACCCGATTCCAGAATTCCCTGAGCCAAAATAATACTTGCCGGAATACCATAATTCCTCATATTTCCCATTGCAATATCCTTAAATTGAGAAACATAAGCAACCACCACATCATTCGTAACTACCGTTTTTGAAGTTGAAACGATTACTTCCGTTTCACGATTACTTTGTTCTTTTTTTACTGGGTTTGAAAGTATTGGGTTTGTTGCATTAGTACTTGATGTATTGGTTTTTTTAATAGTGCGAACTACCTCCGATTTTGGTTTTACAGGAGCTTTTTTTGTTGTTACAATAACTGGCTTTGTGGCTTTACAGCCTATTAAAGATAGTATGGTAAGAATCAGTAGGATTTTTTTAAACATTGATATCGATTATTGGTAATTGTTTGTTTCTTAATTTTATATTCATTCCCTGAATTCCCTGAATTCCGCCAGTATGAATTAGTAAAATTTTTGATTCGGCAGGAAAATAGTTTTTTTGAATTAAATCTATAACGCCAAAAACCATCTTCCCCGTATAAATAGGGTCCAAAGGAATTTGATTTACTGCATAAAACTGATTAATAAACCCGATTAATGCTGAATTTACTTTTCCGTATCCCCCAAAATGATAGTCCGTAATTAGTTCCCAATTCTCATTTTGGACAAAATTACGAATTTCCTCTTTTAAAAAATCACCTTTTAAAGCTGGAAAACCTAAAACTTTTTGATAAGGCAAAACACTGTTAATAATTCCCGAAATGGTTCCGCCCGTTCCTATTGAACAACAGATGTAATCAAATTCGGCATCTTCTTGAGTTAGAATTTCCTGACAGCCTTTGATAGCTAATGCATTAGTTCCTCCTTCTGGAATAAGATAAAAACTGCCAAATTTCTGTTTTAAATTTTCTAAAAATGTTATCTCGCTTTTTAATCGATATTCCTCCCTCGAAATAAATTCCAGTTGCATTCCGCAATTTTGAGCAAATAACAAAGTAGGATTCTCCGAAATTTTACTCCCTAATTCATCCCCTCGAATAATCCCTATGGTTTTGAATCCTTTTTCTTTTCCTGCAAAAGCTACTGCTGCAATATGATTTGAAAAAGCGCCACCAAAAGTAAGCAATGTTTCCTGGTTTTTTTCTTTCGCCCGAAGCAAATTGTATTTCAGTTTTCTGAACTTATTTCCGGAAACAAAAGGATGTATCAAATCTTCCCGTTTGATATATACTGAAATAGAATTCGGAAATGGCGTTTTTAACTGCTGATTCAAAGGAATTGATTTTGGTACAAAGGTAAAATTTATATATAATAAAAATGCAACCTTTACAGATTGCATTTTTTGTTTTCATTTCAAATGAGTTTTAGTTTTTAATGATAATTTTTTTACCACCCTCAATATTGTCTTTCGTCGATAATTTAACAATATAAATCCCATCGCCAAGACCCGAAGTAGAAAATTTATAAGACGAATTCACACCCAAATCTTTTTTACTAAAAATTAATTTTCCCGCTACATCATACAAACCGCAGGTAGCAAGATCCATTAGTAATGGATTATTAATCGTTAGATTTTTGGTAGAATTATTTTGATAAACCACAAAACTCTGACTTGTTGTATCTTCAACACCTAATGTAGAATTAGTTTTAAAAGTAATTTCAAATTGTGTATTGTTAACTCCAGCAGGCAATGTCAATTCATGGAAATCATTTTTAATATCATGGTATAAATTCGTCACTTTATCGTGTAAATAAACAGTATTAGCCGTTGTAAAGTTCAAAATTTCTTTTACCGTAATTTTATAATTGGCTTGATTCGCATTTTTAAATCCAATTGGAATTTTTTTATCCATATCAAAATTCACTGCGTTTATTACATACTCTGTATCCTCTAACACAAAATAAATATCCGCTGGAGAACCATCACTAGAGGACATTGCATCCATTGCACGATCAACACCGTCCGTAGCTTCAGGAATAAATGCCAAAGCCATTTGACGAACTCCCTCATTATTCAATAAGGTATTGAATCTAATTTGTGGTGTTGGGGCAATACTAACTTTTGTATAATCGAAACCTGAAACAGATTGAATAGCCGACAAATAATCCGAAGTATTTTCTGTTTTACTTTGATTTGCGTTTTTATTGAATTGAGAATAATTTGATGCACCTTCCTTAACGAATACTCGGTAACTATTTTTCATTTCTACCGTTCCATTTGCAGTACCATCAATCAAAAAACCTTGTCCTATAGGGCAAAAACGTTTTTCATAACTCCCTCCTGTACCAGTACTCGTTCCTTCATTACCTGAACCATCGTAAGAATAAAATGTCGCAGGAACATAGATTCCATTACTACCTAAGGAACCAGGTGAGAAAGCTCCATATCCGCCTTTGTAATCTGTTATATAATGAGAACTTACTGTTTTATCCTGTTCCCAGAAATAAGCAATCCCAGTACAATTTGTCGCATCGGTTAAAAAGGCAGATAAATCTATTGCTGATGGATACGGATTTCCAGTTAATGTAAATTGCTCGATTGCAACAGGAATAGAAATTGTTCCGTCATTTGGTTTTCCTCTAAAATCATATCTTTGTTGACTAGTCGGATTGTTTTGAACCCCATTTACCGTAATTAAATTGGTCCCTGAAGTTCCTTTCATGGTAAACCCCTCTCCAGCGTTAATAGTAGAGGCAGATCCGACTTGATTCCAATTTGAATAGTCCGCTGAAGCAGTCAGCTTATTGATCCAATAAGGAGCAATTGCAAATGGACTAGCCGTACCATTATAATTGTTCATTGCTAAAATAGTTGGATTATTACTGTTTGTCAAATCAACAATATCTTTGAGTTGGGTAATTCCAAAAGGAGAATTTCCAGCGGCAGCGATATTTCCTCCAACAGGTGAACACCAGTAATTAAATTGAAAATTATTTGTAGTCCCTTCTTGAAACACAGATAAGTCCCCTATTCCTTTATTAGTTCCAGCTGTAGTGGAGCCCTGTAACAACTGGGCATCTTTTCTTAAATAGAAATTACTACTAGCTGCATTTAACTCCAAGTCTTGTTTTATAAAAACAACTTCGTTGCTTGCAAAGACGTAACTATTAGGACTTACATACATCTGGGCATTGACATTACTCTGAAATAAAAATCCAGTAACGATCAATAGTGTTTTTTTAAGTATTTTTGAGTCCATAAGCTTCTAAATTAAGTTAATTTGTATGAAATTATATTTTTTAATGGATTTCTCTTTTTGGTAAAAACAAAAACAATCAACTTTTTTATCGTAACCCTTTCGGGTGAAAATACCATCAACAATGTTGTAAAACGATACAACTAGCGATCTATTTCTTTAAAAATTTTGATCAACACATTCTGTAGCTCCACCTTCAAGAGTTAATGTATTACTAGTACTTGCATTACTCCACTGAACGGTGATACTAATTGTATTCGCCAAAGTTGTGTCAATCGAGGCTAAATTCCCAATCTCAATATTTGGTGTAAGATTATCTTGTTGTGTTTTACCATAGCTTATAATAGTCCCGGATGTGCCAATGCTTCTCACAGTTGATCTTAAATCAATATCGAAAGGTCTGTTTGTAGCATTCTGACCTGTAGACGCAATAGTTAATATAGTTATTCCTGCCAATTTAACCCTGAATGTATAAATAGATGAAGTATTTACTGTAGAAAACCTTCCATATAATTTTATATTCATCAATTTCCCAATAGTAAGATAGTTCGCTGCCATAGTAGATGTATAAATAGTTGTTTCGGTTGTCGTATTTGAAACCGCTACCGGCGTAACAACTACATCTTGGGCGAGCATAATACTTCTTCTTACGAGATAAGTTGATGCGTAAAATGTATGATCTTTATATTCAATAGCTCCTGGTTCTACGGTTGTCAATAACGGTCCGTCTGTTAATTTTAGTGGAGCAGTTCCTGCTGAAGCGGTACCTGGTTTAATATGTAAGGAAGCTGTTGGGGCAGGCACGCCTATTCCAATATTTCCTGCTGATAAGGTTCTTAAACGCTCTGTGTTATTCGTTTTTAAAACAAAATCTTTTGCATCGATTGTGCCAACAAAATTTGTACCTGCAGTTGTGCCAGTATTCCCTGTTAAATTCCAATCTGATGACGATGACGAATTGTAATTATTTGATGTTTTCCATTCAGTTCCGTTACTAAAAAGCGTTTCAGCTTCTCCAGCTTTAGCCAGAATTAAATTTGCTACTCCGTCTATTGTTCCAGTTAAAGTAACATTTGCGGTACTTGTAGCATCTCTTTTAATAGTATAAATTCGACCCGTAATCCCAACAGCCGTTGGTAATGTGATTGTTATTGCAGTTGATCCATTATTACAGACAACGAGATTATAGGTATCATCTAAAGTTGTATTAGAGGTTACAGTAGTTACCTTTTGACCAACCGAACCATTGACTTCAAAAGTTGATTGAGGAGTAATTGTATTTATTCCTACTTGGGCTTTAACAACTGAACAAGAAAGAAGGAAAAAGACAATTGAAAAAATGTACAATATGATATTGTCTGGAGTTGATTTAATTTTTTTCATAAAAGTAAATATTTAAGATTAATGTAAGTACATAGGTAAACATATAAGTATCCGCACAAATACGTAAGTATCTATATAGATTATTAAGTATTTTAATACGTAAAATTACTTAGTAAAAATAAAGAAAAATAAAAATGATTAAAGTAAAAAAGTACCTATTATGAAATAAAAACGATATTAATAAAATAACAGTCCAAAAATATTAAGAATTAAAAAACTGTATTAAAAATAGAAACGAATCTATCTAAAGAGTAATTTTAAGCTGTTTTTTTATTCATCATTTTTAATTTTTAATACATTTAAATATAAAAAACAAGTAGTGTGCAGCCTATTTTAAGTCACGTTCTGTTCACTAGCCGGAACTTTTCCATTTAAATTTAAATAACTTGGTTTCTGAAAATCATTCTGCATGATTAATTGACAGTATTGTTGAACAATTAGAAATTCAAGATCTAATAAGTCAATATAAAGGAGATTGTACTTCGAGTTACCATCCTAAAATACAGTTCATTGATGAAACAAAAATAGAAGCCAATACTCATAAATATAATTTTGTATGAAAAAAATCAGTTGAAAGAAACAAAGAAAGACTACAGTTCAAGATAAGTGCAGTTTTAACCAATATAGGCCAAACCATTGTGTCGAATAATGTATTTGTTGATACCAATGAGAATACAAAAATTGACAGTCCACAATTGCAAGAAAAAAGAAAAGACATAAACGAGAATACAAAAAGGGAAAGCTAGAAAAAAAATAATTGCAAAGCTCAAAAAATACGAGAATTACCTTGATATTCTCGGGGAAAGAAATATTCAAAACTCAGAATGAAAATTATACCAAATATGTACTATTTAGATTAAGTCGATAAAAACAGAAAGGCTCTCCAAAAAGACAGCCTCTTTGTCTTGCTCTAATTTATGATTGTAAAAACCTTAATTTTAATCTTTGCAACACCTGTTCATCTAATGGCTTTTCGACAAAATCAATAACTTTGGAATAGGAGAAAGCTTTTTCTTTGTCAGATGCATCTACGGATGATGTTACCATCACAACATGTACTTCTTTCTCAAAACCATCCTGATGAATGACTTCCAATAAATCCCAGCCATTCATAACAGGCATATTTATATCCAGAAATAATAAAACAGGCTTGGCATTATCAGGGAGATTATCAAAAAAATCCAATGCTTTTTTTGCGGAATTAAAAGTATGGGGCGACTCTTCAAGTTTTTCCTTTTGTAAAATTTTTTTATGCAGAAAAAGGATTATATTATCATCATCTACAACCGCTACAGTAAAATTCATCTAATTTTAATTTTTTTTAATATTAATGCGTTCTGTTTTTTTTACAATGTTTCTTATTATTTTGTCCAATTCAATTCCGGAATCAGAAAAATGATTCAATAAATCTTCAAATTCGGATGATGTACTATCCATTTCTTTAATGAGATTTACAATACCCATCATTCTTGCTAAAGGAGCCCTAACTACATGTGATTGTGTCCAGGCTATCTGTTGCAATTTTTCGTTTTGCTTTTCTATTGCTTTAATATATTGTACACGCTCTGTAATATCATTTGCGAGAACCAATTCAGCTCTCTGATTGTTGAAATAAATGATGTTACTTTGAATCTCTACATGAATAACATCTCCGTTTTTCTTCTTGTGTCTGTAAATCCCTTTTGTCGAGAGTTGATCTTTTTGTTTTGGAGAATTAACTGCTGCTGCTGAAATCGTAACCTCTCCTTCAAGTATAATTTCTTTGACAGTCATTTTTAAGAATTCATCTTCTGTGAATCCATAATTATAAACGGCAGAATCGTTGACACCTAAAAACTGAAATGTGTCCATATCACATACCCACATTGGTTGCGGACTTAAATGAAAAAGATCGCTGTAGCGTTTTTCAGATTCTTTAAGTAAAGAAATTGATTTTTTTCGTTCTATAGAATAAATAATACTTTTATAAAGCATTGTCGCGTTCAAATCATCTTTAATTAAATAGTCTAAAATCCCTTGAGATATTGATTTGGTACTGAAATCAACATCTGAATAACCTGTAAAAACTATTACTGGACATAATGAGGCCGTCTGCAAGATTTCAGTAATCAAATTTTGTCCGCTTTTATCCGGCAGCGTAAGATCTAATAAAATGATGTCGAAAAATCTATCTCCAGAAGATAAGATTACAGAAGCTTCTTTGAAATTTTTTGCATGTGTTATTTTAGGATTGAGAATAAGTTCTGTTAACAATTCCTCAACTATCATAAAATCACCCAAATTATCTTCTATGACTAAAATACTGTACGATTTTTTATCTTTTATCATTTGAAATAATTTTTTCTGGTTGGCAACTTTACTACTGAAATCCAAAAATTTTCTATTTTAGTAATAACATCCATAAAAGAATCTATATCTACCGGTTTAGTGATATAGCAGTTGGCATAGTTTTGATAAGACATAAAGATATCTTTTTCAGAAGAAGAAGTAGTAAGCATAATCACGGGTATATGTTTAAAAACTCCGTTCCCTTTTATGTATTTCAGTACTTCAATCCCATTTTTTTTAGGCAGATTGATATCCAGCAATAAGAGATCTGGCATGTCCGCATTTAGATAATTACCCTGTTTATTTAAGAAATCAACAGCTTGTTTTCCATCTTTTACTACGTCTAGTTTGATAACTATTTTGGCATCTTCAAATACCTCTTTTGTAAGTAGAATATCACCTTCGCTATCCTCTACCAATAAAATATGAATGGGTTCCATTTTAATTATTCTTTTATTTAAACTAAAAACTACTTTGTAAGTTATGTTATGGATTTTTCATTTTAATTTTTTTCTCTTGTATTACTGCTGTTTTTTAATTGTAAAATAAAAGGTACTCCCTTTACCCTCGGTAGATTCTAACCATATTTTACCTCCAAGGTTCTCAATAACTTTTTTTGTAACCGCCAGCCCAATCCCTGTTCCAGAATACTCGTCTTTGTTATGAAGCCGTTGAAAAATGATAAATATTTTATCAAAATACTCTTCTGCAATGCCTATTCCATTATCAATTACTGCAAATTGCCAATGATTTTCAAATTCCTTAACCGTAATATTTACTTCGCAGTAGGATCCTTCTTTTGAATATTTCAAGGCATTACTTATTAAGTTTTGAAATACTTGACGCAGTGGTGCGCTATGGCCTTGAATAACTGGAAGTTTATCAAACTTAATAATGACTTTTTTCTTCTCTATCCTTTTTCTGAACAGCAGTTGGATTTCTTTAACTAATTCATTCAGATCAAGTTCTTCCTGGTCATCCTCTAGAGTACCTGCTCTGGAAAATTCTAATAAATCCAGTATGATTTGTCGCATCCTTTTGGCTCCATCTACCGCAAAATGGATATATTTCTTACCTTTTTCATCAATTACATCTCCATATTTTTTTTCCAATAAAGTAAGAAAACCGGTCACCATACGCAACGGCTCCTGTAAATCATGAGATGCAACATAGGCAAACTGTTCCAATTCAATATTAGAGGTTGCCAGTTGTTTTACATTTTTTTCAAGATTCATGTTTAACTCTTTTAGCTTTTCTTCAGCCATTTTCCTTTCTGTTGCATCTCTAAAATAAACTGACAAACCGTTATTGGAAGGATAAACACTTATTTCAAACCATTTATTCAAAGGCGCATAATAGTCCTCAAATTGAAGTATCTGATTATTTTCAGCGGCTTCGTGGTAGTTCCTGTAAGATTTGGAATTAATGCTATCCGGAAATACCTCCCATAAATAATGTCCAACTATTTCATTTTTTAATATACCTATTAGTTTTTCTGCTTGATTGTTCCAATAAGTAACCGTCCAGAACTTATCCATGGCAAAAAAAGCATCACCTATACTCTCGAGAATAGTATTTTTCTCTTCCAGAGTTTCTATAACTGATAACTCCGCTCTTTTCCTTTTATCAATGCCCTGGAAACTACCGTAAATTTTTATGCATTTCCCTTCGGAAAATTCTGTTTCGCCAATAACTCTTATCCATTTTTCATTTCCTTTAGCGGTAACAATCTGTAATTCCACATCAAATGGGATGTCTTTTTCAATGGCCTTCTGAATTTTTTCGCTAATAATCTCCCTGCTTTCTCCCTCTTTAATGAAATTGATAGCCGTTTCTAAATCCGGCATATAGTCTTCCTGCACCTCATAAATTTCTCTAATCAGCTTGGACCAATAGGTCCTGTTATTCACAAGATCTACTTCCCAACTACCAATACGAGCCAGGGTATTTGTTTTATTAATCAAAAAATCCAGATTTTTTTTCTCAGTAATATCTTTTGCTACCGCAAAAAAGAATCCTTCTTCAGAAGACGGGGAAATTGTCCATGCCAACCATTTTATTTTTCCAGATTTAGTGATATACCGGTTCTCAAAATAAATTCTATCGATTCCTTTAGATAAATCTTCAAATTTTTCAACTGTATTTAGCTTATCTTCAGAATGGATAAATTCAGAAATCGGCACTGCCAATAGCTCTTCCTCCGTATATTCAAGCAGTACACAGGCCGCAGCATTTAATTTTTTAAAATATCCATCTAAACCTGCTATGCAAATAACATCAGGTGCAAAGCTGAATATCTGACTCAGTTCCTGTTCTAATTGCTTACGCTTAATTTCAGCACCAATAAGAATCCCTATGTTTTCAAACAAAACAGAAAAGTCTTCAATTAGATCTTTATCTGAATTTAATCCTAACACAAAAACGGCTATTACTTCATCATTATAAAAAACAGGTAACCCATAAGCTGATTGCAGACCCATTTTTTTAGCTGCATCTCTTCGGATAAAGCTATTCTCTTCTCTGATATTCTGCCAAAGCTGAATGGTTTTGGTTTCCCAAATAGTGCCGGGTAAACCTTCCCCTTTGGCAAAACTTTTCAGCTCCTTATTTTCATCGTAAAAAGCCCGTGATGCATCTGTTTCACAATATTTAGAAACTAAGTTTATTTTCTTTTTATCTGCACTGATTAACCAAGCTTCCGCTATGCTGAAATATCCAAAAACTACCAGTCGATCTAAGACTTTATCCAATATTAGGTTTAATGTGCCCGGCTCATTAAATAACCGGCTGATGTCAGCAAAAAGTGTCTTTTGTAACTCCTCATTTTTTCGTTGTGAAATATCTCTTCCAATAGCTGTCCAATGGGTAAACCAACCTGTCTTATCTGCAACCGGACTTACAGTTAAATTGATCCAAAATTCTGCTCCGTTTTTTTTATAATTTACAGTAGTGATTTCACAAGATTCCCATTTTCTGAGTGCCTCACTTAATCTTTTTAGTTCGTTTTCATCTGATTTTGGACCTTGTAAAATTCGTGGAGTTTTGCCTATTACTTCTTCAGCTGTATAACCCGTCATTCTGGTAAATGCGTCATTTACATAAACTATTTTCGGGCCAGGTTCATCAAACGGTTCTGCTTCGGTGATCAATACGGCATCATTGGCTTTGGAAAAGATGGAAGAGAATTTTTCAAGTTCTTTAATTAAATTCTGCTCCTTTGTAATGTCTTGAAAAGTACCTGATAAACGACTTGGTTTTCCATTTTTGAATACAATCTGACCCATGCTTTCTACATATTTGATATTGTTTTTGGCCGTGATGATCTGAAACTTGTCATTAAAAGGAATTCCTTCAAGTATAGCTCTTTCGGCAAGTAATTTAATTTTATCTCTATTTTTACCTTCGGCATAAAAATTAATTACAGTTTCAATTTCAGGAATGAAATTATCAGGAACTTCATGGATGCATCTCATAACAGCATCCCAATAAAAGATATTAGTTTCCAAGTCTAATTCCCAAACACCAATTTTAGCGGATTGCGCGACTTTACTATAGAGCTCAAGCTTATCAGTCATAATAGATTTTATAATGGATTAGGTGTTTTTGGAACAATCAAATTTAGTCATTATTTTTTTTAGTAATATCATAAAAGCTTGTTTTGTAATTAGTTCCGATAATCATTTAAACAAAAATATGCTTTTTAGTCCACAGAATTTATTAAATTAATGTTTGCCAATAATTTAGGCGAAGAGCCATTTCATTTTCTAATTCATAAAAAATTTTAATTGCTCTTTCTTCAGCTTCTGTTAGTCTTGCACCGCCACTGCCTTTACCTCCGAGTAATTCCTACAAGTAGTTTTTAAGCACGTTAATTCATCTTTTCCACTAATTGCCAAGCTTGTCTGTATGCTATCTTCATTTCTTTCACCGCATTGATGATAGGCCAGTTTTTCCAATGCTTTCTAATTACTATTCTTACCTATACCTAAAAAAGAACCATCAGCTTATTCAATCCAGATTCTAGCCCCCATAGTATGTCTATTAATTTCTTCCTTCAGTATGTTTTAAAAAAAAATAGTGAAGAGCAATCGAGTTACTAACAAAAATGAAATTTTAATCGATTTAAAACACTTATAAGTATGCTTTGCAAATATAAGTATTTTTACTTAGCACAAATTGTTTGTTTCTTTATCAAAGAAATAACTTTGGTACTATGTCCAATAACCTTAAATAGGGCATCTGAAAAATAATCCTTGGAACAAGGATACTGAAATTTACTGCCACATTCAAAATTAATAAAAACCACCAATTACCTTATTTTTGTTTTGAACAACTATATTTTAAAACCCAATCACAAATGAAACATTCCTATTTGTTGCATTTCTATTCAAGATGAATTGATGTCCAAAAAAGGAACACTAAACTTCTCGTAAAAAAATGATTTTAAAAAAATTATTGGTTTATAAAAAAACATTCATAAAGTAAATTTACCTAACAAATCGATAAAAAGCAAATTAAATCGACGAAATGCATAAATTTTATTTATAAACAATAAAAAACTTAGATTTATTATTAAAAAAAAAGATTGTAATCGTTTTTGTTATGATAATTAATAAAAAAATTCCACCTATTTTTATAATTGAAGATTAAAGGTTCTTCAACTGGATTAGTGGCTAATCAAAATACCTCTTCGGTATCGCATTAATCAACTTCTTTGTATTTCTTTCTGTGGATTGGTATACAATTCATCCACATCAGCAATCTCTTCAATCTTACTTTCATTCATCACTAAAACTTAATCAGACATCTATTTTACTACAGCCAAATCATGAGAAATAAAGATATAAGTAAACCGATTTACATACTTAAATAATACGTATAAGTGAAGCAAATAATAGAACCGTAATACGCTTATTTAAATCTGATGATTTTAGACTACTATTTTACAATCTTAATAATATCTAAGTTCCAGTAATAATGGGAAATGAATAGTATTGCTTAAGTATATAACCCGATAAGTAAATTTAATACTTACACAAATGCCTAAACTGATTCAATCCATTTTGGTTGTAAGGCTATGGTCTTACATACCAAAAAGTTGGCGTTGTCTTCTAGAAAATTCCGATGGATTTTAAAACCAGAATCCAAAATTTATAAACAATTAGGCAAGGATTAAACAACAATCCTGTGAACCGTAACATTTAGAAAAACCAACTCGCTACTAAAATAGCGGTAATAACACATATTAAATCGACCAAAAGCATAGTACCAAGGGTGTAGCGTGTGTGTTTAATTTTTATGACTATCCGTAATGCGGACTAAAATCATTTCGAATACAATTTTCGTCGTTTGTACATTTATAAAGCATAAATAGTAGCCCACAGATTGTACAGATTATACCGATTTACACGGATTTTTTTACTTGGTGAATCAAACTGTTATTTAAATCTGTGCAAAATCCGTTCAATCCGTGTTATCTGTGTGACATATTTTATCCTTTGGAACATATTGCGGACTGTCATATTAATTTTAATGGATCCAAAGTAAACTGCAATTACATAAAAGGTAGTTTCGGCACTGCATTAGAAAATAGAACTCAATCTTCCTGTAAAAGAATCTGGTCCAAAGGTACACATCGTATCGTTCAATAAATCCGGACAGACAATGGCTTCTTATAAAAAACGTTGGCAAGTAGAAACACTTTTTAAAGCACTAAAAAGTAGTGGTTTTAATATAGAAAACACGCATGTTATACCGATTTAGGAAGATTGGAAAGATTATTTTATTAACAATAATCACCTTTGTGTGGCGTTATAAAACAGGTGATTTTATAGATGAAAATATTAAGAAAATTAGGCTGTAGTCTAAAAGAATGTTGTTGAAATAATTTTGTTATATTTAATAAGTTGCGTATCTGTTTAATACATCTTTT
>NZ_VJZP01000021.1:0-43598 GCF_007097265.1 Flavobacterium gawalongense
CTGTGCAAAATCCGTTCAATCCGTGTTATCTGTGTGCCATATTTTATCCTTTGGAACATATTGCGGACTGTCATATTTTATTATAATTCTGAACGAAGTCTAATTTGGGCATTTCCCTTTGGGTCGGGCTATCCGCACTCGCTTTTTTGTTTCATTGCATTTGCTTCGCCAGTTCGCGTTGCTCGTGTCACAAAAAGAGCTCAAACAATTGCTTTTATCCCTAATGCAAAAAACACCAGACAAATAGTCTATTTCCAAAGATTTTCTTTCTCCCAATCTTTCGGAAAGCCCATAGCGAAAACATCAACATTAGGGTATTTTTTAAGCAACGCTGCAAATCGAAAAGCAATTGTATTTTTTGGATTGATGGTTTGCATCAAATATAAAATCATTGATAAAATAAAATAGGATTTGTTGTTGGGAACGGCAGTGTTATTTAGCCAAGTTTTTTTTGGACTTTGTGGTATGTTTGGTTGAATGCTCATAACTCTATTCCATAATCTTGAATGATGTGCACAAACGTTTCTAAGATAAACAATACTATGCATCCATGAACCAAAAATAGTATCACTTAAACCAAAATAATTAGCAATATCTCTCTTGGTTCTGTTCGATTGTAAATTGCTAAAAAGAAAAGAAAGCGTGCCAAAAGAAGTTAATTCCAAAAGCATCCAACTAGGCGGTAAGTCATCAGAATATTTCTTTTTAAATGCTTTTATAAATTCTTCATCACTTCTGTTGTATTCTTCTTCTAAACTTCCAAGACTTTTACTGTGGCTAATATGATTTTTGAACAGCGTTGGGTTTTGATACCAAAAGGCTCCATATTGATGCGATAAAACATAAATCATCTTCGCTCTTATAGAAACTTCTATTTTTTCAAGTTCTCGTATAACCAAAACCCGTAGCTCTCTATCAAAACAATATAGATTAAAAGCAGTATCGAAATTAGAGTTTTCTTTGAAAAGATGGTTCGTTTTATCTGCCAATAAGGGAAACCAATATCCGCTCAAACGATAATAACTGATGCTTTCCAATAAATGATTGGCTCTGGCGCTATTATTTATTGTTAGTCCTCGTTCTTGTAATTGTTGGATTTGTTGAGCGTAAGTAAGTGCAGGTTTGTTATAAGGAAGTAGTGGCATCTTATAAAAATAAAAAGCTTACCCTGAGCGCGCTGGTCTAACGGGAAGCGGGGTAAGCATGTTGCTGCAAATATAGGTAATGTTTCTGTGAAATTACGCTAGTGATTAAATATTTAATATTTTTAGTATTTTGTAATTTTTTTTTGCGATCATATTCAACTCTACAATTAAGATTGTTGAAAATTAATTGATTCTTAAGCGTATAAATTGTTTTGAAAATAAATTTAAATAAAAATAAAAATCCCGTTTCAAATACATGAAACGGGATTTTCTATAAATAAACCTTTAGTAAACTAAGATCTGATTACTCTTTTCTTTCCTCACGTAGAGGTCTTGCTTCCTCACGTGCAGGTCTTGGTAAAAGTGCTTTTCTTGACACTTTTTCTTTTCTTGTTTTTGGATCCATACCTAAGTATTTCACTTGAAAAACATCACCCATTTTCACAACGTCAGAAACGTTTTCAGTACGTTCCCAAGCTAACTCAGATACGTGAAGCAATACTTCATTTCCTGGTGCAGCAAGGTATTCAACCACCGCTCCAAAATCAAGCATTTTGATTACTTTCACTTCATAAGCATCACCAACAACCGGTTTGAAAGTCAATGAGTCAATTTTACGTAAAACTGCTTCGATTCCGTCAGGATCAGTTCCAAGAATTTCAACTTCACCTTGTTCGTTCACTTCGTTGATAACGATAGTTGTTCCTGTAGCTTTTTGTAATTCTTGAATTACTTTTCCACCAGGTCCAATTAACGCACCAATAAAGTTACCAGGAATAGTTACTTTGATAATTTTCGGAGCATATTTCTTAACAGTTGGTCTTGGCGTAGCCAAAGTTTCTGTTATTTTTCCAAGGATATGCAAACGACCATCACGAGCTTGAGCTAATGCTTCTTCCATGATGTTATAAGCCAATCCTTCGATTTTGATGTCCATTTGACAAGCAGTAATTCCATCAGCAGTTCCGGTTACTTTAAAGTCCATGTCTCCTAAATGATCTTCATCACCTAAAATATCAGACAATACAGCAAAACGACCTGTTTTTTCGTCAGAAATTAATCCCATTGCAATACCGGAAACTGGTTTGATCATTTGAATACCGGCATCCATTAATGATAATGTTCCAGCACAAACTGTTGCCATAGAAGAAGAACCGTTAGATTCCAAAACTTCTGAAACGATACGAATGGTGTAAGGACAATCAGCAGGAATCATGTTTTTCAAAGCACGTTGTGCTAAGTTTCCGTGACCTACTTCTCTTCTTGAAGTTCCTCTTAAAGGTTTTGCTTCACCTGTAGAAAAAGGAGGGAAGTTATAATGTAAGTAGAATTTCTCTTCACCTTGTTGAGATGGAGAGTCAATTTGGTTCGCTTCTCTAGAAGTTCCTAAAGTGGTTGTAGCCAATGCTTGAGTTTCTCCTCTTGTGAAAATTGCAGAACCGTGAACTGATGGTAAATAATCTACTTCAGCCCAGATTGGTCTGATTTCGGTAGTTTTTCTTCCGTCCAAACGAGAACCTAAATCCAGGATTACATTACGAACCGCTTCTTTTTGTGCTTTAGAAAAATATTTGCTTACTAAATCACCGTGTTCAGTCAATTCTTCATCTGTAAATAAAGTTTTCACTACTTCTTTTACTTCAGCAAATTGGGCTGTTCTTTCGTGTTTGGCTGTTCCTTCTTTTGCAATAGCATAACATAAATCGTAAGATGCCGCTTTCACTTTATCGTAAATAGCAGTATCTTCTTTTTCTTGCTCGTATGTTCTTACTTCTTTTTTACCAAAAGCAGCAACTAATCTTTCTTGAGCTTCGATTTGAATTTTGATTGCTTCGTGAGCAAATTTAATGGCTTCCACCATTTCGTGTTCTGAAATTTCTTTCATCTCACCTTCTACCATTGCGATAGAATCTTTAGAAGCACCAATCATCATGTCAATATCAGACAATTCTAATTGTGTACGACTTGGATTGATGATAAATTTACCGTCAACTCTAGCTACACGAACTTCAGAAATTAATGTTGAAAATGGAATATCAGATAAAGATAAAGCTGCCGAAGCGGCTAAACCTGCTAATGCATCCGGCATAACATTTTCGTCATGAGACATCAATTGGATCATCACTTGCGTTTCAGCGTGATAATCATTTGGAAAAAGTGGACGCAATACACGGTCAACTAATCTCATGGTTAAAATTTCACTATCACTTGGTCTTGCTTCTCTTTTGAAGAAACCACCTGGAAAACGTCCGGCGGCAGCAAATTTTTCGCGATAATCTAATGTTAAAGGCAAGAAATCAATTCCTGGACTTGCTTTTCTGGCAGATACAACTGTTGCAAGCAACATGGCATCTCCCATTTGTACTACTACAGAACCATCGGCTTGTTTAGCCAATTTACCTGTCTCGATTGAGATGCTTCTGCCATCTCCTAAATCGATAATTTCTCTTGAAACTTTTGGAATCATAATTTTAATTCTCTTAGATTAAACAATGGGTTCTAGTTGTGTTGTAGTTGTTGTTTTGCGTAGTTAATGCCTAAAACCCAATGAAAAACAAACTTTTTTATTGTTGTATATAAAAACAAAAAGAGGCACTTTCGCACCTCTTTAGTATATTGATTATTTTCTGATATTCAATACTTTGATAATCTCACGATATCTGTTGATTTCTGTTTTCTTCAAGTAATCTAACAAAGCTCTTCTTTTACCTACTAGTAATACTAATGAACGCTCTGTGTTATAATCATGACGATTTTTTTTCAAGTGCTCCGTTAAGTGGCTAATTCTGAAAGTGAATAAAGCGATTTGTGCTTCTGATTTTCCAGTGTTTGTTTTTTCTCCGTGTTTAGCGAAGATTTCTTCTTTAATCTCTTTAGTTAAATACATTCCAATATTTGTTTAATGATTTTTATGTATGTCGTACATCCATTGTAAGACGGGTGCAAAGATAATCTTTATTTTTGAATCGGCAAGGTAAATTTTGTTTAACCTTTAAGAATTTAATATTCAGTATATTAAACAGTATATAATTTTGCCACTTTCTCATTTACAAACTCCAAAAAACGTTCGTCATCTTGGGTGAATGGATCGATAGCATGACTGTCAATATCAATTTGCCCTATGTTTTCTCCGTTTACAAAAAGAGGAACAACAATTTCTGATTTTACTGTAAAACTGCAGGCAATATAATTGTCTTGTGCGGCCACATCTGGAACTACAAAATTAGTATTAGACACAGCTACTTGTCCGCAAATACCCTTTCCAAAAGGAATCACGGTATGATCTGTTGCTGCTCCTGCATAAGGGCCTAAATGCAGGGTTTTGGTTTCCTGATTTGCAAAATAAAATCCTACCCAATTGTAATAGTCAATTGAATCACTTAGAAGCTGGCAAATAGACAAAAGTTTTTCGTCTCTGGAAAGCGCTGTGTTTAGTGTGATTTCGGTTACTTTTGGTTGTAATTCTTGAAATGTCATGGTTTTTATTTATATTTATGCAAAAGTATTTAAAGCAGTTTTTAAAAATTATATAAATTTGTTAAAAAATAGATTTTGAAAAAATATTTTATTCTCTACAAACCTTTTTTGTTTTTTCTGGCTACCTTTTTTTTGACCTATATCGTTCTTACTGTTTTGTATCAGGCATATCTTAATAGTTTTGGAGAAAACAAGTTGGACACTATAACTAGAATGGTTGTAGAAAATACAGATCAATTGTTTCAATTATTTGGTGCTAATTTTAGAATTGAAGAAAATGAATCACAGTCTTTTATAAAGTTGATTTATAATCAAAAATATGTAGCAAGAATTATTGAGGGATGTAATGCCATTAGTGTAATTATCTTGTTCATATCTTTTATAGTTGCTTTTTCAGGAAAGTTAAAACCGACTCTGCTTTTTATTTTTGGCGGAAGCCTGCTTATTTATCTGTTAAACGTATTAAGGATAGCAATTTTAAGTGTGCTGATGTTTCATTTTCCAAAACAGGAGTCATTTTTACACAGCGTGCTTTTTCCTTTGTATATTTATGGTGTGGTTTTCATTTTGTGGTTAATTTGGGTACGTAATTTTTCAAGATATGCTTCAAAAGATATTAAATAATAAAGTTAGATTAATGCAATTTGTTTTTTTTGTTGCATTGTTAGTGCTTGTTCGTGCATTTGAAAACCAATTGTTTTATGACCCTTTTTTGGATTACTTTAAAAACGATTTTAATAATTTACCGTTGCCTAATTTCAATTCATTTCAATTGTCTTTAGGATTGCTGTTTCGTTATACATTAAATACGGTTATATCATTGGGCATCATTTATGTCTTTTTCAAAGATATAGTGATGGTGAAATTTGCATTTGTTCTGTATTGTTTTTTCTTTATGATTTTAATTGTTGTTTTTTTCTATATAATTTACTTCACTAGGGGACATCATAATTTATTTCTTTTTTATATTCGTCGGTTTTTGATTCAACCCATTTTCGTTCTGTTATTTGTTCCGGCATTTTACTATCAAAAACAAAATAAGTAATCTTTTTTTTATATCTTTAATGGTGGATTTAATTTGTTAATTGTCAACATACTAAGGGATGAAAATAATAAAACATTCAGGAGATATTGTAGAATTTAGTGCTGATAAGCTGAAGAGTTCGCTTTTAAAATCGGGAGCAAGTGCTGTTGTTGTAGAAAATATTCTGCAAACAATTAAAAAACAAATGTACGAGGGGATTTCTACGAAGCATATCTATAAAATGGCTTTTGGTTTATTGAAAAAAACGGCTAATTCTCATGCAGCACGTTATAACTTAAGAGAAGCAATACGATTGTTAGGTCCGGCAGGTTTTTTTTTCGAAAAATATATTGGGCGGCTTTTTGCTTCGGAGCATTATGAAACTAAAACAAACATAACATTGCAAGGTAAATGTGTATTACATGAAATTGATGTTTTGGTAAAGAAGAATGAACATGTTTCGATGATTGAATGCAAGTATCATGCGGGCAGGGATGCTGCTTCTGACGTAAAAGTGCCAATGTATATTTTGTCTCGTTTCAATGATTTGAAGGAAAGACAGCATGCCATTTTTGAAAAAAAAGATTCCATTTCAAAGTGTTGGATTGTCACCAATAATAGATTTACAACCGATGCTGTCGATTTTGCTAAATGTTCAGGATTGAATTTATTAAGTTGGAATTACCCTGAGGACAATAATTTAAAAACGAAAAATGATACACATTATCTTTATCCTGTAACTTGTTTAACTACTTTGTCCATTGCCGAAAAAGATAAGTTGTTGATATTGGATGTGATTTTGGTAAAAGAAATAATAAACCATTCCGATTGTTTAGAGAAAATTGGATTGAGTTCAAATCGGATAAAAAATGTGTTGAAAGAAGCATCTGAACTGTGTGGGTTTATTTAAAAATAATGGATTCTGGATTGTTTAATTTTTAAATTCAAATCAAATGAAAGTTAAATTTATTGGCGGAGCAGGCACTGTAACCGGTTCTAAAACATTAATTGAAAGCAATGGTATTCGGATTTTGATAGATTGTGGTCAATTTCAAGGGATTAAACCGCTGCGGGAACTTAATTGGGAACCATTGCCCATTTTACCTTCAACGATAGATTTTGTTTTGTTGACTCATGGACATTTAGATCACTGTGGTTGGTTGCCCAGACTGGTCAATCAAGGTTTTAAAGGCAAAATTTATTGTACCAGTCCCACTGCCGCTGTTGCCAAGTTGATTCTTCTGGATAGCGCTAAAATTCAGGAAGAAGAGGCTAGAATTGCTAATGAGGGTAAATTTTCCAAACACGAAGTTGCTGAACCACTTTATACAGTGGAACAGGCCCAAAAAGTTTTTCCTTATTTTAGGGTTATTAAAACCAATGAATCCATTCCTTTAGATGCGGAAATTGCTGCGGTTTATACTAATGCAGGACATATCATTGGAGCTTGTACAATTGAATTGCAACTCGAAAATAAGACTTTGGTTTTTTCAGGAGATATTGGGCGTGATAATGATGTATTAATGTATCCGCCAACTAAACCTAAAAAAGGCGATTATATATTTCTTGAAAGTACGTACGGTGATCGTCTTCATCCCGATATGGATGCCAAATTAGAACTGGAAATGTATATCAACAATACAGTTGAAAAAGGTGGAACCATCATTATTCCCAGTTTTGCTGTAGAGCGCGCCCAAACGATTATGTATTTGCTATGGCGACTTAAAGAAGAAGATAGAATTCCCAATATTCCCTATATAATTGATACACCTATGGGGATTAATGCTTTGGAAATTTTTATCAATAATAAAAAATGGCATAAATTATCATTGAAAGACTGTGCCGAAATGAGTAAAATGTTCATGCTGGTTTCTGATTATCAGGAAACAATTGAACATATTTTTGATAAACAACCCAAAGTGGTAATTGCTGCCAGCGGAATGGTTACTGGCGGAAGAGTTTTGACTTATCTCGAGCATTATATTGGTTTACCCGAAACGACAGTTATCATTGTTGGTTATCAGGCCGAAGGAACGCGTGGAAGGAAATTGTTAGAAGGTGCAGATGAAATTAAAATTCATGGTAAATATTATGATGTAAAAGCAAATATTCTTGAAATAGAAGGCTTGTCGGCTCACGGGGATCAAAAGGATTTACTCAATTGGCTATCTGAATTGGAAAATAAACCAACAAAAGTATTTTTGGTTCATGGTGAAAATCAGCCGCTAGATGTACTTCGGATAAAAATTCAGGAGAAATATGGTTTTGATTGTAAAGTTCCTTTGATGGGGCAAGAATTTGAGCTCTAATTTTTAACAGAAATTTGATTTTACGGGTTGATTAAATCACTAATTTTGCAAAATGAAATTCAAAAAGCACATCAGTTTTTTTCTCGCATTTTTCCTGTTGGTTTCCAATGTGGGATTCGCATTTGATGTGCATTATTGTGGAGACAAAGTAGCCTCCATCCAACCATCTTATTGGAAATCTGGAGAAGCTCCTAATTCAGTTGAAAAAGGGTGTTGCGAAAAAAAATTTGCAAAAAAAGACAGTTGTTGCAAGAATAAAGTAGTTCATTTTCAAAAAAAATCAGATAATTTAATTACAAAAGCATTTTCTTTAAATGCGGATTTTACTTTTTTAATCGAAGAATGGAACCCAATTGTGTTTTGTCCAAGACCAAATTTCAAAAGTTTTGAAAACACCTCTTTTTATTGCGATGTTCATGCGCCACCACTTTTTAAACTGTACAACCAATACATTTTCTACGCCTGATTTTTAATGTTTTTTAAAAGTCAAACCTCTTTTTGTGGTTTGAAATAAATTTTATAAACATTAAAATCCTTGCTATGCAAAAAATAATAACGCTTATTGTTATGATTTTGCTTTCGATTCCCGTTTTTTCTCAAGAAAAACTGGAAGAGGTCAAAATTGTCAAAAAGCAAAAAGGAATTCAAAAATCATTTACGGTAACCGGTAATACGACACTCATAACGAGTAAAGAATTACTTAAAGCCGCGTGTTGTAATTTGGCCGAAAGTTTTGAAACGAATCCATCGATTGATGTGAGTTTTTCAGATGCTTTGACAGGAACAAAACAAATCAAAATGCTGGGATTGACAAGCCCGTACTTGATGATTACCGAAGAAAATATTCCATCAGTCCGTGGTGCTTCTCAAGCTTACGGATTGTCATTTACACCTGGAACCTGGGTCGAAAGCATCCAAATCACTAAAGGAGCAGGAAGCGTGGTGAATGGTTACGAAAGTATTTCAGGACAAATCAATACTGAATTATTGAAACCCATCAATGACATTCCGTTTTTCCTAAATGTGTATGGTTCGACAGATTCTCGTTTTGAATTGAATACGCATTTTAATAAAAAAATATCCGATAAATGGAGCAGTAGTCTGTTTCTTCATGGTAATACAAGAGTTGCTAAGAACGATATGAATAACGATGGCTTTTTGGATAATCCATTGGCAAAACAAATTAATATTCTCAATAGATACCAATATTACGACGCCGAAAAAGGTTGGGTGAGTTTTATCAATTTCAGATATATGAATGATAAAAAACAGACTGGAGAATTGGACTTTGATCCGGACAAAGATAGAGGAACTACAAATTATTGGGGTTCTGAAATCAATACAGAACGATTGGACGTCTCTACAAAAGTCGGCTACGTTTTTCCGGAAATGCCGTATCAAAGTATTGGATTTCAAAATGCTTTTAACAGTCACAATCAACATTCGTATTTCGGTTTAAACCAATACAATATCAAACAAAGCAGTTATTATTCGAACTTGATTTTTAATTCGATTATTAACAACACGATGAATAAATTTGCTGCGGGTTTGAATTTCACATACGATAAATACCAAGAATTTGTCAATGTAAATGATTACGGTAGAACTGATAATTCTGTAGGTGCTTTTTTCGAATATACTTACGATAATGAGGATGATTTTAGTATTATTTTGGGAGGAAGGATTGATAATCACAACCGATTAGGGACATTCATTACGCCACGATTACATCTGCGATACAATCCTTGGGAAAAAGGTGTTCTGCGATTTTCAGCAGGAAGAGGAAAGCGAAGTGCGAATATTTTTGCCGAGAACCAACAGCTTTTTGCGAGTTCCAGAACATTTGATGTTTTGGATAATGATGGAAAAATTTATGGATTGAATCCAGAAATTGCATGGAATTATGGTTTAAGCTTTGCGCAAAAGTTTTTGCTCTTTGGCAAAAATGCCGATATTGGGTTTGATCTTTACAGAACTGATTTTCAAAATCAGGTTATTGTCGATGTATTGCAAAGTCCCCAACAAGTTTTGTTTTATAATTTGAACGGAAAGTCAGTTGCCAATAGCGGGCAATTAGAGTTTAATTATGAAATTTTAAACCATTTTAATTTGCGCTCAGCGTATAAATTCTATGATGTAAGAACCGATTATATTTCGGGGAATTACCAAAAGCCATTACAGGCTAAACATCGATTTTTTGGAAATTTAGAATATGAAACCCACATAGGGGAGAAAGGAAAGCAATGGAAATTTGATTATACTTTCAATTGGATTGGTAAGCAACAATTGCCCAATACAGCAAGCAATCCAATAAAGGATAGACTACCGGAATTTTCACCATCGTATTCTTTGATGAATGCACAAATTACAAGAACTTTTTCTTCTATTTTTGAAATGTATGTAGGTGGTGAGAACATTGGAAATTATACTCAGGAAAAAGCTATTCTTGGTTCTGATAATCCTTTTGGCTCCACTTTTGATACTTCAATTGCATATGCACCGGTTTTTGGGCAAATGTATTATGCGGGGTTTCGATTCAAAATAAAATAAGCTCAGCATGAAAAATTAATAATCACAATAAAAAAAGTAAAAATGAAAAATATTATTTTAATAGTAATGGTAAGTTTTCTGGGATTTGCTGTTAAGTCTCAAGAGAAAAAGAATAAAAATGCACGTTATACGACTGAAGTAAATGGCAATTGTGAACAATGTCAGAAACGAATTCAAAAAGCGGCATTTTCAGTTTCCGGAGTTAAATCAGCAAATTGGAGTATTGAGACACATCAATTGAGTTTGATTTTAAATGAAGAAAAAGGCACTCTGCCAGATGTGAAAAAAGCCATTGCAAAAATAGGGCATGACACAGATGGGATCAAAGCGACAAAAGAGGATTATGACAACCTCCATAGTTGTTGTAAATATGAACGACTGTAATTTAAAAAGCCCAAAGTGAAAATTTTGGGCTTTTTAAATAGATTGGGTTTAATTTTTTCTTTCGCTAAAGAAAAATCTTCATTTATGCCAAATAAAAACACACTTTTATTGAAAAAAAACAGTGCTGCATGAAAGCATTTCCAATCGAGATTATTATATTTTTAAAGAGTTAATTAAACTTTAAAATACCGCAATAAATTGTGGTTAAGGTAATTTATTCTTACTTTCACGCACGAATATATTAAATTACAAATTGATTTATGAATAATTTCGAATGGACACAATTACTCGATCCAGAGTTTTATATTACCTTAAAAATAGCAGGAGTTCAGATAGGTTTATACATAGTTTTATTTATTATTTTTGCTGAAACTGGGCTTTTTGCAGGTTTTTTCCTTCCAGGTGACAGTTTGCTTTTCCTTGCAGGAATTTACAGTAAAGATTTGGTTCAAAATATGGTGTCTATAGAAAGTGAATTTATAAATGTTACTTTATTGTCACTAATGGTTGCTATTGCAGGAATTTTTGGGAACATGGTAGGGTATTGGTTTGGAGCAAAAAGCGGGTATTATTTATTTAAAAAAGAAGATACTTTTTGGTTCAAGAAAAAATACCTGTTGCAGTCAAAAGATTTCTTTGAAAAGTATGGTGGGAAAGCCATAATATTTGCTCGTTTTTTACCAATTTTCAGAACTTTTGCGCCAATTGTGGCTGGAATAGTATCTATGGATAAAAGCAAATTTATGTTCTTCAATATTTTAAGTTCTTTTTTATGGGCTTTTATTTTAATTTTTTCCGGTCATTATTTGTATGGTGTCTTTTTGGAAAATTTTGGAATTGATTTGAAAGAGCATATCGAATATATTATAGTAATAATTGTTCTTATTACCACGGTTCCCGTTTTATTCAAGCTTTTGAAAAAAAGGGTGCATATAAAATAAAAATTAATTTTAGTTGCCCTGTCCTGAAAAAGTTGACAAGACAAGTAAATAAAAAACTCCGTTTCGATTTAACGAAACGGAGTTTTTTATTTTAAAAAGAGAATGAATTACATCATTCCTGGCATACCACCACCCATTGGGTTTCCACCTGCATGATCTTCTTTAATATCAATCAAAGCACATTCGGTAGTCAATATCATTCCAGCAACCGAAGCAGCATTCTCTAATGCTACACGCGTTACTTTTTTAGGATCGATAATACCTGCTTTAAGCATATCAACATATTCGTCAGTTTTTGCATTGTAACCAAAATCACCCGAACCTTCGGCTACTTTTGCAACAACAACTGAACCTTCAAGTCCTGCATTTTCAACAATAGTTCTCAAAGGAGACTCCACGGCACGAGATACAATTTGAATTCCTGTTGCTTCATCAGCATTGTCCGCTTTAATAGTGCTTAAAACATTTTTAGCTCTTAATAAGGCAACACCACCACCGGCAACAATTCCTTCTTCAACAGCAGCACGAGTTGCGTGAAGCGCATCATCAACTCTGTCTTTTTTCTCTTTCATTTCTACTTCAGAAGCAGCACCAACATAAAGTACAGCAACTCCACCAGCTAATTTAGCCAAACGTTCTTGTAGTTTTTCTTTGTCATAATCAGAAGTTGTAGCTTCCATTTGACCTTTTATTTGGTTTACGCGATTTTTGATCATGTCAGCTTCGCCAGCACCACTTACAATTGTAGTATTGTCTTTATCGATAGTCACTTTTTTAGCAGTTCCTAACATTTCGATAGTTGTGTTTTCTAAAGTGTATCCTCTTTCCTCTGAAATTACTGTTCCTCCAGTTAAGATAGCAATATCTTCAAGCATTGCTTTTCTTCTGTCACCAAAACCAGGTGCTTTTACAGCAGCAATTTTCAAAGCTCCACGCAATTTATTTACAACCAATGTAGATAATGCTTCACCATCAACATCTTCCGCAATAATCAATAATGGTTTTCCAGATTGAGCAACTGGCTCAAGAACTGGTAATAATTCTTTTAATGAAGAAACTTTTTTGTCATATAAAAGGATGTAAGGATTCTCCAATTCTACTTCCATTTTTTCTGAATTGGTAACAAAATAAGGAGAAAGATATCCTCTGTCAAATTGCATACCTTCAACAACATCAACGTAAGTATCTGTTCCTTTAGCCTCTTCAACAGTGATAACACCTTCTTTTCCTACTTTTGCGAAAGCAGTAGCGATTAACTCACCAATTACTTCGTCATTATTAGCAGAAATTGAAGCAATTTGTTTTATTTTTTCAGAATCACTTCCTACTACTTTTGCTTGTTTAGCCAAGTCAGCTACAATAGCTTCAACTGCTTTGTCAATACCACGTTTCAAATCCATAGGATTCGCTCCTGCAGCAACGTTTTTCAAACCTTCTTTTACGATAGCTTGTGCCAAAACTGTAGCAGTTGTAGTTCCGTCTCCAGCTAAATCATTAGTTTTAGACGCCACTTCTTTAACCATCTGAGCGCCCATATTTTCTAATGGATCTTTCAATTCAATTTCTTTTGCAACGGTAACACCATCTTTTGTAACATTTGGTCCACCAAAAGCTTTTCCAATAATTACATTACGACCTTTTGGTCCAAGAGTTACTTTTACTGCATTTGCCAATGCATCTACACCACGTTTTAATCCGTCACGTGCTTCAATATCAAATTTTATATCTTTTGCCATTTTTTTTTATTTTCCTCACCCCAGCCCTCTCCAAAGGAGAGGGAGCCAAGATGAAATATTATTAAATATTTTATTAGTTTATTTCGTCTCCTCCCCTTCGGGGAGGTCGGGGGGGATTTTAGATAATTGCTAAAATATCGTCTTCACGCATGATCAAATAATCTTTTCCTTCCAGTTTCAATTCAGTTCCGGCATATTTTCCGTAAAGAACAGAATCACCAATTTTTACAGTCATTGTGTGGTCTTTTGTTCCGTTTCCAACAGCAACTACAGTTCCTTTTTGTGGTTTTTCTTTAGCTGTATCTGGAATAAAAATCCCTGACGCAGTTTTAGTTTCAGCTGCTACTGGTTCGATAAGAACTCTGTCTGAAAGTGGTTTAATGTTTAAAGCCATGATTTTATATTTTTTTTATTATTTTTATGATTGCATTTAGGATTTCAGAAATTGTGCCATCCTATTATAACTGACATATTTTCTTATAAAAAATGCCAGCTTTGACAGGCTGGCATTTAGAAAAAAAAGTGTTGTTTTATTTTGCTGGATTTGTTGCAGCAGGTGTATTTTGAACTGGAGATGCTGGAGCAGCAGTTGCCGGTGCAGCAGTCCCTGTTTGTTCAATAATTTTAGAATCATTATCACTTAATGCTCCTGTAAAGCTTAAACTTGAAAGTAATATAAGTGCAATTAAAATAGTAGCAAGTGTCCAAGTGCTTTTGTCTAAAAAATCTGTTGTTTTTTGTACACCACCTAGCATTTGAGAACCACCTATAGTTGAAGATAATCCACCGCCTTTAGGGTTTTGAACCATTATTACTACGATTAATAGGAAACAAACTATTGTTATTAAAACTAAAAAAATTGAAAATGTGCTCATTGTTTAATTATTGTTTTGTTGTAAAATCTTAATATCCGCTATGCGGTCTGCAAAGAAACTACTTTTTTCTGGATATTTCAAAATTAATATTTCATAAGCTTGAATCGCTTTTTGATATTTTTTTTGTTCCAAATAAACTCTTGCTAATGTCTCCGTCATCAAATAGGAATTATCATCTTTATTAAGGTCAAAAGTAACTGTTGATGCAACACCATGTTTTACAGATGAAATTTTCGGACTGGTTTCTATAAATTTATCGATTAACGCTGCTTTTTTCTTTTTGTCTTCATCTTCTATTGGTAGGGTTTTAGAAGGATTTACACTTTCCGTTTCTCTGACAATAGGCTGCGTTCGGGATAATTGAAGCCATTCTTGGAAGGAATGCTTTTCACTAATGGAAAAATCCAATGGAGTTCCAATAGCTAATTTCTCTTCTGTAGTTTTTAAATTTTCATTAGATTCTGAAGGTAAAGCTTCCTTTATAGAAGTAAGAATCGATTGTTCCAGGGCATCTATCTTGTGTTCCAGTTTTTCTTCCTGGATAATTATTTCGCTATCAATTACAGTAATGTCAAGTAGCTCTACTATTTTTTTATCGTATAAATCTTTTTGAATTGCAGTAAAAGTATCCGAAGTAATAAAGTCAAACAATACCGTTCTGTCGGTTGTATGTGCGGCAGTGACTTTTAAAGCAAAATTATACTTAAAACTATTTTGATTATAAAGACCTTTTAAGCGTAAAGCTCTGGCGCTTTGAAAATATGGAAATTCATCCAACACATTTCCCAATGCTTCGGTTTGCTTCTCATTGATAGCATCTGGTCTGTTTATTAAATAAGTATAATCGGTTACGTTCATTTTTTGAGTGTTCAATGTTCAGTAATCAGTGTTCAGTAATCAGTGTTCAATTTTTAGTGCAGCTAACTGAATACTAAAAACTGCCAACTGAATACTCCTTCATTTACCATTTAGCAAGAGATTCATTAAAGATATCTTGGGTTATTCTTTCGAAGATTTCTTTCAATGCGCTATTCAAAGTAGAACCTACAAGTTGTTGCTCAGCCGGATAATCATAATAAAACTCGAATTGTTTTTCAAAATCATCTGTTTCTTTATTTTTATTGGTAAACCGAACATTTACTCTTATTTTCAGTCTGTTTTGAGAAGCTTGCTGATCGGCGGTTGCGGTCATAGGGCTTATTCTGTAATCTACAATCTCTCCTTCGTAAGTTAAATCAGCACCGCTTTTTACTAAATTTAAATTGGTTTGATTCTGAATAATGTCTTGTAGTGCCAGCGTAAAAGTCCTGTCAATTCCAGGTTCAATCAATTCTGCATTATTTTGAAAAAAATTCACCTGAAAGGTTTTTGCATCAATTTTCCCTGTTCCTGTAAAGTTGTAAACCGAGCAACTATTAATACTCAATATAATTATTGAAAGAAGAATAAGTTTAATGTGTTTCATTTTCTATTTTAAAAATTGCTTCGCCAGTTTGCTAACGCTCGGGTCAAAGATATTCATTTTCAATCAAACCATTTGCGTCTTTGCGTCTTTGTGGCAAAAACTACAAATCAAATTGTTTAATTTTTCGATATAAAGTTCTTTCGGAAATCCCTAATTCATCTGCAGCTGCTTTTCGTTTTCCTTTATTTTTTTCCAATGATTTTTTAATCATTTCAATTTCTTTTTGTTCTAATCTCAAAATTTCCTCTTCCTCTTCGATTGTTTCTGCAAATAGGTAGCTATCGTCATTCTCCTGATAACGCTCTTCTTTATTTTGAGTTGTAATCAAAGCTGTTCTTGGTTCTTCTTCAAAATCTATTTCACTGTCATTTTCTTGGGAACCATATATTTTTTTGATCAAATTTTGATTTGTTTCTTGCACTTTAGAACTACCACTTTGCATTAATTCTAAAGTAAGTTTCTTCAAGTCATGCAAATCACTTTTCATATCAAAGAGCACTTTGTACAAAATTTCTCTTTCGGTATTAAAATCACCTTCGCCTTTCTTGTCTTTAATCACCGATGGTAAATTGGTACCTTCAGCAGGTAAATAGGATTGTAAAGTCGCTGCCGAAATTTCACGGTTCGTTTCCAAAACCGAAATTTGTTCTGCTACGTTCCTCAATTGACGGATATTACCGCTCCAACGAAATTTTTGCAAAACAGCAACGGCACTTTCGTCTAATTTCAATGGGGGCATTTTATATTTATGCGCAAAATCAGAGGCGAATTTTCTGAATAACAAATGAATATCTTCTTTTCGTTCTCGCAATGGAGGTAAATTAATATCTACCGTACTCAAACGATAATATAAATCTTCTCGGAATTTTCCTTTTTCGATAGCATTAAACAAATTTACATTGGTAGCTGCAACGATACGAACATCGGTTTTTTGTACTTGTGAGGAACCAACTTTTATGAATTCGCCATTTTCTAAAACACGAAGCAATCGCACTTGAGTAGTCAAAGGCAATTCGCCAACTTCATCAAGGAAAATAGTTCCGCCATCAGCCACTTCAAAATATCCTTCACGTGTGTTTGTTGCACCCGTAAAAGCTCCTTTTTCATGTCCAAAAAGTTCACTGTCAATCGTTCCTTCAGGAATAGCACCACAGTTTACGGCAATGTATTTTCCGTGTTTTCTATGAGAAAGCGAATGAATGATTCTGGGGATATTCTCTTTTCCAACACCACTTTCACCAGCTACCAGTACCGAAATATCAGTAGGAGCAACTTGAATGGCTTTTTCGATGGCACGATTGAGCTTTGGGTCATTCCCAATAATCTCAAATCGCTGTTTTATAGCTTGAACTGTTTCCATATTTTTATGTTTAAAGTTTTCATTGTTTAAGGTTTAAAAGCTCTTTCGATAACTTTAAAATCTTAAACGTTGAACTTTTTTTATTTAAAATATTCTATTCGCAATAATTATTGTGGTTTTGTTAATGTGTCTTTTAAAGGGACTGTTTTTTCAACTTTATGTTTTGGGAAATAAGTTCTAATGGTGTAGAATGTAACACAAAATCCAATTATAAAAGTAACTAAACCAATTATTATATTTTTTCTTGACATTTTTCTAGTTTTAAATTTTCTTTAATTTCAAATAACAATTCTTTTATGCTGTAGCGTTTTAATATTAAAATTTGCAATTATTCCGACTTGGCTATCAGCTAATTTCATGTAATTCAAAGTTTGGGTAACGTTGTCGGTTATAATTTCTTTTATTGCCTTTACTTCAAAAATAATCTCATCATAAACAACGAAATCTGCGAAATATTTATGTGCTATATTATGTCCTTTATAGCTTATCGAATAAGGTTTTTCTCTTTCGTAAGGGATATTATTGTTCTTGAATTCTATTTCTAATGCATCTTTATATATAATTTCGGATAACCCTCATCCTAAAACGTTATATACTTCCATACACAATCCTACGATTTTATAGTATTCCTCTTTTTTATATAAATCCATATTTTTCAATTTTTTTAGCCACGAATTACACGAATTCCCACTAATTAAATTTTTAAAGAAATTCATTTTTAAAATTGAAGAAATTCGTGCCCAATTCGTGTAATTCGTGGCGAAACTTTTTTAATTCATCTCACTCAACCCAATCGCTTCCCCTTTCAGGGTTCCACTGGTACAACTCAAAATTCTCACATTCACAAAATCCCCAATTTTGTAATTCTCTTTCGGAAAAACCACAGTAATACTTTGTGAATTCCTTCCGGAAAATTCTTCGGTCGATTTTTTGGATACTTTCTCCACTAAAACTTCCACGGTTTGACCAATGAATTCTTCACTGCGCAACCAAGCGTGTTTTTGTTGTAAATCAACGATTTCCTGTAATCTTCTTGCTTTCGTTTCTTCCGTTACATCATCTTCCATTTTGCGTCCTGCCAAAGTTCCCGGACGTTCGGAATACGAATACATATAACCAAAATTATACTTCACATATTCCATCAAACTCAAGGTGTCTTGATGATCTTCTTCAGTTTCTGTTGGGAAACCAGCAATCATATCTTGCGAAATGGAGCCGTTCGGAATAATCGTTCTGATTTTATCAATCAAGGCCATATATTCTTCTCTCGTGTGCAAACGGTTCATTTCTTTTAGTATTCTATTGCTTCCAGATTGAACCGGTAAGTGAATGTGCTTACATATATTAGGATGTTTTGCAATCACATGCAAAATGCTCTCGTGCATGTCTTGTGGGTTTGATGTCGAAAATCGAATACGCATTTTAGGAAAACCAACCGCCACCATTTCTAGTAATTGGTCAAAATCTACAGCTGTTGCTTTTTGCATTTCGGTAGCGTTTTCGAAATCTTTTTTCAATCCGCCTCCGTACCATAAATAACTATCCACATTTTGACCTAAAAGCGTAATTTCCTTAAAGCCTTTGTCCCACAAATCCTGAATTTCTTTAATGATACTTTGTGGTTCGCGGCTGCGTTCACGTCCACGTGTAAAAGGAACCACGCAAAACGTACACATATTATCGCAACCACGGGTGATAGAAACCAAAGCAGTAATTCCGTTACTCATCAATCGCACCGGTGAAATATCGCCATAAGTCTCATCTTTCGACAAAATCACATTAATCGCATCACGACCTTCTTCAACTTCTTGTAAAAGATTTGGTAAATCCTTATAAGCATCAGGACCCACAACTAGGTCTACAATTTTTTCTTCTTCCAAAAACTGACTTTTCAAACGTTCGGCCATACAGCCCAAAACACCCACTTTCATTTTCGGATTGATGCGTTTCACGGCATTGTATTTCTCCAAACGCTTGCGAATAGTTTGTTCTGCTTTGTCCCGAATAGAACAGGTATTGACCAAAACTAAATCGGCTTCTTCCAGAATTTGTGTTGTATTGTATCCGTTTCCGGATAAAATAGAAGCCACGATTTCGCTGTCCGAAAAGTTCATTGCACAACCATAACTTTCTATAAAGAGTTTTTTAGTATTCTCAGGTTTATTTTCTAAAACAAGACTTTCGCCTTGTTTGCTTTCTTCAATAATCTTTTCCATCATGTAATTTCAAAGCACAAAGATAACGCAATTCAAATAAATATGACAAGATGTCAGACGAAGAATTAACAATGTTTTTGGATTTATAACCCTAAATAAAAAAAACTTTCTTTTATGACTAAAAGAAAGTTTTAAGTAAAAACAAACAAATTAAATTTTTTATAAAAGGAGATTTTAATAACATCTCCTTTAGTGGTCTTACTAATTGCAGTTTCTTTGATAAATGATTTGCTTTAATAAAATCAATAGTATTAATTTATCTGGATCCAGAAATACGGATTGAAACTGTTAAATATGATATATTTTGATGTTGTGTTTTATTATTTTAGAACAAAAGCATATATAAGGCCGCCGCTAAACTGGATCCTATTATAGGCCCTATAATTGGAATCCAAGCGTAACCCCAGTCACTATTTCCTTTAATGGGTAAGAGCGCATGCATAATTCTGGGGCCCAAATCTCTCGCAGGATTTATTGCGTAGCCAGTTGTACCGCCTAGAGAAAGACCAATTGCCCATACTAAAATGGCTACTGGTAAGGCGCCTACTGTGCCAAGACCAATTTTTGCGGTACTATCTGAATGTAGGATTATTTCGGGGCCTGAGATGTAGAAAATTACAAAAATCAAGACGAAAGTTGCAATAATTTCACTGATCAGATTTGAAAAAGTATTTCTAATAGCAGGTCCTGTAGAAAAACAAGCTAGTTTTTTACCTTTATCATCAGTTGCTGCAAAATGGTCTTTATGAGAAAGCCAAACGAAAAAAGCACCTAACATAGCGCCAATTATTTGCGCCATAATATAAATTGGAACTTGATTCCATCCGAACTTCCCGGTAAGAGCCAAGCCGAGTGTTACGATTGGGTTTAAATGGGCGCCACTTACTGGACCAGCAACAGTAACACCGACAAAAACTGCAAATGCCCAGCCAGCAGTAATTACGATCCATCCTGAATTGTTTCCTTTGGTTTCTTTGAGTACTACGTTAGCAACAACGCCGTTGCCTAATAAAATCATTAGCATGGTACCAATGATTTCTGCTATAAATGGAGTCATAATATATAGTTTTAGAGATTAATCTTCAATCCAGTTAACTGCTCGACCAACAGCTCTATCCCAGTTTTTTACTAATTTTTCTACTTCAGTTTTTGGCATTTCGGGTGAAAATATGCGATCTACAGACCATTGTTCCTGTAAATCATCTACACTTTTCCAATATCCTATAGCTAATCCGGCTAAGTATGCCGCTCCTAAAGCTGTTGTTTCTAATGTTTTTGGTCTGATTACTTTAAAGTCAAACAAGTCTGATTGAAATTGCATCAATAAATTATTTGCTACTGCACCGCCATCAACTCTTAATTCTTTTCCCTTTTTTCCAAAATCAGCTTCCATAGCTTTGACTAAATCATACACTTGATAGGCAATTCCTTCCAGAGTGGCACGAGCAATATGTGCATTTGTTGTTCCTCTGGTAATACCCACAATAGCACCTCTTGCGTATTGATCCCAATAAGGCGCTCCTAAACCTGTTAGCGCAGGGACAAAATAAATACCTCCATTGTCTGGTACGCTTGCCGCTAAAGTTTCTATTTCTTCGGCAGAATCTATCATTTTCGCACCGTCTCGAAGCCATTGTACTGCTGCACCACCTACGAAAACACTGCCTTCTAGAGCATAAGTTGTTTTTCCATTTATTTTCCAAGCAACCGTCGTTAATAAATTATGAGTAGAATAAACGGGTTTCTCTCCTGTATTCATCAACATAAAACAGCCGGTACCATAGGTGTTTTTTACCATTCCGGGTTCAGTGCATAGTTGTCCAAAAAGCGCTGCTTGTTGGTCTCCTGCGACACCTGAGATTGGGATTTTTGTAGCAAATAGTGTTGTGCAGGTTTCTCCGTATCTTTCACTGCTTTCTTTTACTTTAGGCAACATGGCTCTTGGGATATTAAACAATTCTAATAATTCATTATCCCATTCTAAAGTATGAATGTTTAGTAATAAAGTTCTACTAGCATTTGAAACATCTGTCATGAACATTGCCCCTCTTGTAAGTTTCCATATTAGCCAAGTATCTACGGTTCCAAAACACAGTTTTCCTTGTTCTGCTTTTTCACGGGCTCCTGCTACATTGTCTAAAATCCATTTTACTTTAGTTCCGGAAAAGTAAGCATCTAAAACCAGTCCTGTCTTTTTTTGGATCATTTCTGCATGACCTTGCGCTTTTAATTCATCACAATATTTTGCTGTTCTACGGTCTTGCCAAACAATTGCATTATAAATGGGTTCACTAGTTTCTCTGTCCCAGACTATTGTTGTTTCTCGTTGATTGGTGATGCCAATTGCTGCAATTTCTTTACCGGAGATTCCTGCTTTAGCAATTACTTCTGCGGCGACACTAATTTGCGAAGACCATATTTCATTTGGATCATGTTCTACCCATCCTGGTTTGGGAAATATTTGTTCGAATGGTTTTTGAGATATGTTAACGATTTCTCCGTCATGGTTAAAGACGATAGCTCTGGAAGAAGTTGTTCCTTGATCTAGCGCTAAAATTAATTTGTTTTGCATGGTTAATATTTATAGATTTTGATTGGTTTTTATAGCTCTTTCAAAAGAAATCCTTTGGCAATAGTTTTGAATTCTAATATCTGGTTTTGAATCCAAATCTCGTCATGATCTAGTTCTTTTGCTAATAATTGTGCTACTTTTTCGCATGAAGCAATAGCGGCGCGTGCATCTAAAAATAACAAACGTACTCTTCTGGCTAAAACATCGTCTACTGTTCGTGCCATTTCATGACGTATTGCCCATGCTACTTCTGCCATAGTGTAGTTGTAATTTGGATGCAATTTTTCGCTTAATTCAGGTTCTGTATTTTGTAATTCAATTATTTGAGGAATATCGGTTCCATATATGTATAAATGATTTTCTCGGTCTAAAGTATTTGTTTTTTTGTTTCCGTGAATTGCAATATGTTCAGTTTTACATTCTTTTTTTTCTAAATGGCGTACTGTAATTGCTTTGTCTATAATATCCTCGGCAATTTTTCTGTAAGTGGTCCATTTTCCTCCGGTTATTGTAATTAATCCAGTTTCAGAAACAATTATTTTATGACTTCTAGAAACCTCTTTAGTGCTTTTTCCTTCTTTTTCGGGGGCGGCCAATGGTCTTAATCCTGCAAAAACAGATAATACATCTGCCCGAGTTGGTTTTTTTGCTAAGAATCGTTGTGCAGTTTCTAAAACAAATTCTATTTCAGATTCTAATGCAATAGGTTCTAGACTGTGTTTTTTGATTAAAGTATCGGTCGTTCCTACTACTATTTTATCGTGCCAAGGGACTGCAAACAAAACCCTTCCATCGCTTGTCTTTGGAATCATCAAGGCGTGATCACTTGGCAAGAAGGATTTGTCAAATACAAGGTGAATTCCTTGGCTTGGAACTATGTATTTTTTATATACAGTATCGTTTAGTTTCATTATCGCATTAGTGAAAACTCCTGTTGCGTTAATTATAGCTTTTCCTTTTATTTCATATCGTTCTCCTGATTCTTGATCTTCTATCAGTACGCCAATAATTTGGTTTGTATCATTTTTTAATAGATTAATTACCTTGGAATAGTTCAATAAGCATGCATCATTTTCTACCGCTGTTTGAGCTATGTTTATGGCTAAACGGGAATCGTCAAATTGCCCGTCTTGATATATAACGCCACTTACGAGGTCTTTTGTTTCAACAGTAGGTAGTAATTCGATAGTTTTTTTCTTTGTAATATATTTTGATTTTCCTAAGCTTAGTTTTCCGGCTAGCAAGTCATATATCGTTAATCCTATAGTGTAGAAATAGCCTCCCCACCAATTGTAATTAGGAATAATAAAAGATTGGTTTTTTACTAAATGACCTGCGTTTTGAGCCATTAGTCCTCTCTCTTTTAAAGCTTCTCTTACTAAA
Source organism: Flavobacterium gawalongense (assembly GCF_007097265.1). Lineage (GTDB taxonomy): Bacteria > Bacteroidota > Bacteroidia > Flavobacteriales > Flavobacteriaceae > Flavobacterium > Flavobacterium gawalongense. The sequence goes on from NZ_VJZP01000021.1 coordinate 23,438, forward strand.
GAAATATCACCTTGCTCTAAATAACGTACGCCTCCGTGAACTAATTTTGTGCTGCGACTAGAGGTTCCTTTTGCAAAATCGACAGATTCGAGCAGTATTGTTTTGTATCCTCTGCTGGCAGCATCCAGTGCTGTACCAAGTCCGCTAGCTCCTCCGCCAATCACAATTATATCCCATTCTTGTGTTTGTTTTAGTTTTGATAATTGTTCTATACGTTTCATTATGTTTCTAATATGTTGCTTTTTGTGTTTAAAAACTTTCGAAAAACAAACTTAGTGAAATCAAATGAAACTAAATAAAATAAAGTGAAATTTATTTCATTGTTGTATTTTTGTATATTTAAGAACTGAAAATCGAAACATATAAAGAGCTGTAATGACTATTATAAATAGAAGGCAAGAAGATATACTTAAAGAGTTAAATCAAAAAGGTTATGTAAATGTTGTTGATTTATGTGAAATACATAACGTTTCGACTGTAACCATTCGAAAGGATTTGAATTTTTTAGAAAATGAAAAGCTATTACATCGCACGCATGGTGGGGCCAGTAAGCAACCTATTTATGCATTTGAAAGAGATGTGAATGATAAAGAAGGGTTGCAGGTAGAACAAAAAAAACAGATTGCGAAAGAAGCTCTAAAATATATTGATAATAATGACTATGTAATTTTAGGCTCTGGTTCAAACATCCATTATTTATCTCGTATTATTACCGGATTTCCAAAGTTAACTGTACTTACTCCTTCGTTGAGGGTCTCATTGGAGCTTAGTAAAGAAACTAAAATAGATACGATACAACTAGGGGGCGATGTTCGAAACAGTTCAACTTCAGTTGTAGGTCCAATTGCAGAGGCTACTTTGAGTCAGTTTTCTTGTAATAAACTATTTCTGGGAGCAGATGGGATTCATTTGGATTTTGGTTTAAGTACATCAAATTCTTTAGAAGCGCATTTAAATCAAGCTATGATAGATGTTTCTGAGAAAATTATTGTTTTAGCAGATTCTACAAAAATGAATATTAAGGGATTTGGGAAAATCTGTAATTTAGATAAAATTGATGTTTTGATTACGGATAGCGGAATTGATCCCGAGACAAAAACTAAGCTTGAAGAAATAGGAATTTATGTTGTTGTGGCTGATAAAATGTGAATTTTTATTTTAGTTTGGGGCTTAAATAATTCAATTTTTTGGTTTTTAATATTTGATATTTAGATTGTTTTTTTGATACTGTTTAGTGATAAAAATTATTTTTAAAATTTCCAAAAGCTCAATATTTAAAAAAAACTTCTACTTTTGTCCCAGAAAAATAGAGCAATGGCAAAGAATTTAGTTATAGTTGAGTCCCCTGCAAAGGCAAAAACAATCGAGAAATTTCTAGGAAGTGATTTTCAAGTAGAGTCAAGTTATGGGCATATTGCCGACTTGCCTTCCAAAGAAATTGGTGTAGATGTAGAAAATGGTTTCAAACCCAAATATGAAGTTTCTGCCGATAAAAAAGCATTGGTAGGCAAATTAAAGACTTTAGCCAAAAATGCCGAAATGGTCTGGTTAGCAAGTGATGAGGATCGCGAGGGAGAAGCTATTTCTTGGCATTTAGCCGAAGAATTAAAATTAGACAAAAAGAAAACCAAGCGAATTGTTTTTCATGAAATCACGAAAACAGCAATTCTAAAAGCCATTGATAATCCACGTGAAATCGATTATAATTTAGTTAATGCACAACAAGCGCGTCGAGTATTAGATCGATTAGTTGGTTATGAATTGTCGCCTGTACTTTGGAGAAAAATAAAAGGAGGACTTTCTGCAGGTCGTGTTCAATCGGTTTCAGTTCGTCTGATTGTGGAACGGGAACGAGAAATTCAGAATTTTAAAGCAATTGCAACGTATTCTATTGTGGCAGAATTCACTAACGAAGCAGGAAAATCATTCAAAGCCAAACTGCCTAAAAATTTCAATACTAAAAAAGAAGCCGAAGATTTTTTAAATAAAAATATAGGTTCTACATATAAGGTAGCCGATTTAGAAACTAAACCTACCAAAAAATCACCAACCGGTCCATTTACGACTTCAACTTTACAACAAGAAGCGGCTCGTAAATTGTATTTGCCTGTTGGAATTACTATGCAATTGGCGCAACGCTTATACGAAGCCGGACTTATCACGTATATGAGAACGGATAGTGTGAACTTATCTAAAGATGCGATGGAAGCTGCCGAAGCTGAAATCATCAAGTCGTACGGTGCAGCGTTTTCTAAGCCTAGAACTTTTGTCAATAAAAGTAAAGGAGCACAGGAAGCGCACGAAGCAATTCGTCCTACGGATATGTCACGCCACACGGTAAATATAGATAGAGATCAAGCCCGTTTGTATGATTTAATTTGGAAAAGAACCTTGGCTTCGCAAATGAGTGATGCACAATTGGAGCGTACTAATGTGAAAATTGAAGCTAACAATCATGGCGAAATATTTACTGCTTCTGGAGAAGTTTTACTTTTTGAAGGTTTTCTTAAAGTATATCTCGAAGGTAATGATGAAGACGATGAAGAGCAAGAAGGTATGTTGCCAGCGATGAAAGTCAACGAAAAATTGCAAAACAATTACATTACAGCGACAGAAAGATATTCCCGTGCAGCTGCAAGATATACCGAAGCTTCTTTGGTAAAAAAATTAGAGGAATTAGGAATTGGTCGTCCTTCTACTTATGCGCCAACAATTTCTACTATTATCAATAGAAATTATGTCGAGAAAGGAAATCTAGACGGACAAGAAAGAAATTATACACAATTGACTTTACAATCTGGAAAAGTAGGGGAGAAGTTGCTGAAAGAAAATACAGGTTCTGATAAAGGAAAATTAGTTCCTACAGATATTGGAACTATTGTTACGGATTTCTTGGTTAAGAATTTCGGAAATATTCTCGATTATAATTTCACCGCAAAAGTGGAACAGGATTTTGATGAAATTGCAGAAGGAAATATTGTTTGGACAAAAATGATGCAAGAATTCTACGATAAATTTCATCCAACAGTAAAAGATGTTGAAGCCAATGCGGATAGAGAAAGTGGCGAAAGAATTTTAGGAACAGATCCAAAAACAGGTAAGCCAGTTTCGGTGCGTTTAGGGAAATTTGGACCAATGGCCCAAATTGGAGCTGCAGACGATGAAGAGAAAAAGTTCGCCAGTTTAATGGCAGACCAGAATATTGGAAACATTACTTTAGAGGAAACTTTAAATTTATTTTTGCTGCCAAAAAATCTTGGACAGTATAAAGGCGAGGAAGTTGAGGTGAGTAATGGCCGTTTTGGTCCTTATATTCGTCATGGTGCAGCTTTTGTTTCTTTGCCAAAAGGAGAAAACCCTCTAGATGTAGATTTTGAAAGAGCGAAAGAATTAATTGACGAAAAAGCAATAGCTGATGCGCCGATTGCAGTTTATAAAGGAGAAGGTGTTCAGAAAGGTGTTGGTCGTTTTGGTCCTTTCATCAAATGGAATGGTTTGTTTATAAATGTAAGCAAGAAATACAATTTTGATAATTTGTCACAATCAGACGTTGAAGAATTGATTGAGGATAAATTGCAGAAAAATATTGATAAGGTTTTACACAATTGGGAAGATGAAGGAATTTTAGTTGAAAAAGCCCGTTGGGGACGTTCGGTTATTACCAAAGGAAAAATCAAAATTGAATTGAGTAAAGATGTTGATGCTACGAAATTAACATTAGCGGAAGTTCAGGAAATGATTGCCAAGAAAACACCAGCTAAAAAAGTAGCTGCCAAAAAAGCGCCTGCAAAGAAAACTGTTGCTAAGAAACCTGTAGTAAAAAAGAAATAAATAGTAATTAATTCCGGTTTCGTTTCCCTCTTCTTTGCTTCGCCAGTTCGCTGTCGCTCTTATGGAAAGGGTTGGGGACAGGAAAATAAATAAATAAAATGGAATTTGATTTTCTGAAACCCGTAGATGATGAAATCCTTAGTTATATAAACGGATTGACTTCTCAACAATTGGGAAGTAAAATTGTATTGCATACAGAACAACATTTTCCTGATTTAAATAAGATTAAAATTGCTGTAATAGGCGTTTTAGAAAATCGAGGAGATAAAAAAGCGGTTTCTGATGTTGATTTGATTCCACTAAGGAAAGAGTTATATGGTTTGTTTCCTGGAAACTGGCATGCTTCAATTGCAGATTTAGGAGATATTCTTGCAGGAAATTCTGCTGCGGATACTTATTTTGCATTAAAAAAAGTCGTTGCAAGTCTAATTAAGAAAAAGATTATACCTATTGTTATTGGAGGTTCTCAAGATTTGACGTATGCACTTTACAGAGCTTATGATGATTTGGAACAGATGGTCAATTTAGTTTCCATTGATAATAAATTTGACTTCGGAAAAGAAAATGAAGAAATATCAGCTTCTTCATATTTGACAAAAATAATTATAGACGAACCCAATAATCTTTTTAACTATTGTAATGTAGGGTATCAAACGTATTTTAATTCACAAGAAGAAATAGATTTGATAGAAAAATTATTTTTTGATGCGTACAGATTAGGCGAAATTTCTAATAATATATCCATTTCAGAACCTGTTTTCAGGGATGCGGATTTGGTAAGTATTGATTTGAATTCGGTTAAATCATCTGATTCAGGGAATTTTATTTCGTTTGCACCTAATGGCTTTAATGGAAAAGAAATTTGTTCTTTGTCGCGATATGCAGGGATAAGTGATAAAGTGTCTTCTTTTGGGATATTTAACCATAATAACTCCGCACAAGAATCAGTCATTATAGCACAGATTATTTGGTATTTCATAGAGGGTTTTCATTATCGTTCTAATGAATATCCTTTTGGAAGCAAGGAAAATTATTTGAAATATATAGTTCCACTGGAAGAAGAAGAGGAAGAACTTGTTTTTTATAAAAGTGATAAAACGGACAGATGGTGGATAGAAATACCATTTATTTCAAACGGTAATAATAAATTAAAAAGAAATACGTTATTACCATGTTCCTACGATGAGTATTTATTGGCATGCAATCAAGAACTACCTGAAAGATGGTGGAAAGCACAACGTAAAAATATTTTATAATTAATTATTTGATATTTATATTAAAATCCTTAAAACAGGTAATTAATTAATGCAATTTATAAGCTTAATATTATAAAATTCATAAAAAAAGAGCTTTTTGTGTATTTTATCGATTTTTTTAGCATTTTATCGACAAAATATTTTTTTTGTATTTTATTTAACATTATTTTTGAAGCAATAAATTAAGTTTCGTAATAAAAAATATTGTTTTATTAATAAATAATAAATAGGTTTACACACTTAAAAATAATGAATAGATAACCAAATTTATATGAAGAAGTTCATTGCATATACGTCAATTTTGATCCTTTTAATTGGCTGCGGTAAATCAAGCGACAAAGGAGAATTAGTTGGTATTAATGGAGGGAAATGGCATCCTGAGAAACCTTACGGAATGGCATTAATTCCAGGTGGTGCTTTTATTATGGGTAAATCAGATGATGATTTGGCTGATGTTGAAGATGCTCCTACAAAGACTGTTACTGTTCGTTCATTTTACATGGATGAAACAGAAATTACAAATAGTGAATACCGTCAATTTGTAGAATGGGTAAAAGACTCCACAATGAGAGTTCGATTAGCTATACTTGCCGATGAAAGCGGACAAAAAGCTGGAGCTACAAATGCTAAAGGTAAAAATGCCGGTAGCATTGGTGATTTTGCTTTTAATGATTCAGATCCAGAAAAGATGACTGCATATGATAAATATATGTACGATAATTATTATAGTGTAGGTACTGCTGATGATCCTTATGCTGGTAGAAAGCTTAATAAAAAAGTGAAATTAATCAAAGATACTAAGTTGTATCCGGATGAGTATTACACTGAAGTTATGGATTCCATGTATTTGCCAATAGAAGCATCATATAATGGATTACGTACAATAGATGTAAATAAATTAAAATTCCGTTATTCTTGGATGGACATTCAAGCTGCTGCCAAAGCTAAGGTAGGGAAGAGAAAAGATTTCATTAAAACAGAAGAAGTAAACGTATATCCTGACACAACTGTTTGGATTAAAGATTTTGCGTATTCGTATAATGAGCCAATGCATAATGATTATTTTTGGCACAAAGCATACGGTGATTATCCTGTTGTGGGTGTAAAATGGACTCAAGCTAAAGCTTTTTGCGCTTGGAGAACCCTAAATAAAAACACTTATATTAAATCTAAAAAGAAAGGTCACGATTTAATAAATTCTTTTAGATTACCTACAGAAGCAGAATGGGAATATTCGGCCAGAGGAGGTTTACAGTCTGCAACATATCCTTGGGGAGGACCGTATACTAAAAATGACAGAGGTTGTTTTCTTGCTAATTTCAAGCCTAATAGAGGGGATTATGCAGCGGATGAAGCCTTGTATACTGTAGAGGCAAAATCCTATGAGCCAAACGGTTATAATCTTTATAATATGGCAGGAAATGTTTCTGAGTGGACGGATTCATCATATGATCCGAATGCATACGAATATGTGTCTTCAATGAATCCTAATGTTCTGGATGCTTCAAATAAACGTAAAGTGGTTCGTGGAGGTTCTTGGAAAGACGTTGCTTATTTCCTACAAGTAAGCACAAGGGATTTCGAATATGCGGATTCTGCAAGAAGCTTTATTGGTTTTAGAACCGTTCAGGATTATATGGGATTACAAACTACCGGAAGTAACAAAAAAGGTAAATAATAAATAAACAAAAGAAACCAAATCTTTAAATGACTAACCCAAAAAAAAATTATTATGGCATTACTTAGCAAAAAAACAATGAATTTCGCTTACGGAATGGGAGCGGCAGTTGTAATCATCGGAGCATTATTTAAAATTACGCACCTTGAATTCGGTTTTATAACTGGAAATTTAATGCTAACGATTGGACTTGTTGTAGAAGCTGGAATTTTTGCTCTTTCTGCATTTGAACCAGTTGATGACGATTTAGATTGGACATTGGTTTATCCGGAACTGGCTAATGGTAAAGCTACAGGGGAGAAAAAGGCAAAAGTAGAAACTCCTTCTGATGCTCAAGGATTGTTATCTCAAAAATTAGATGCAATGTTAAAAGATGCTAAAATTGATGGTGAATTAATGTCTAGTTTAGGAAATAGCATTAAAAATTTCGAATCAGCTGCAAAAGGTATCGCACCTACTATAGATTCTATTGCTTCTACTAAAAAATATAGCGAAGAATTGACATTGGCTGCTGCCCAAATGGAATCTTTAAATAGTTTATATAAAATTCAATTACAAAGCGCTTCAAGAAATGCACAGATAAACGAAGAAGTGGCTGAAAATAACTTAAAATTAAAAGACCAAATGCAGTCTTTGACATCTAATTTGTCATCACTTAACAGTGTATACGGAGGAATGCTTTCTGCAATGAACAATAAAGGATAATTAGTTTCAAACTATATAAAAATAACAAACTAATTAGTAGAAAATATGGCAGGAGGAAAACTAACCCCTAGACAGAAGATGATAAACCTAATGTACTTGGTTTTTATCGCAATGTTAGCATTAAATATGTCCAAAGAAGTGTTGTCAGCTTTTGGAATTTTAAATAATAAAATTGTAGAGTCCAACTCTATAACAGACATTAGAAATGAAAGCTCATTTCAACAATTAGCTCAAAAAGCAGTGGATCAACCAGGACAATTCGGTGATAAAAAAGCAAAGGTTGAAAAAATAAGAGCGTTGTCTAAAGAGTTTAACGACTATATTGAAAACATTAAGTCATCGGTTACTAAAAAGTTCGTAAGAGATACTGAAGGAAATTTGCCATATGAGCAAATGGATAAAGGAGATTTGATTGATAGAATGTTCTTTACGGGAGATCGAGTTTCTAAAAAAGGAAAAGAGTTTCTAGATAAAATTAATAATTTTTCAAGTCAAATAAAAGAAATTGGCGGTAGTTCAATTGCTGATTCAGAAATGAAAAAAATTGAAGCAAGATTTGCTACGAAACCAGTTTATTCTGAAAAAGCAGGTGCTAAATTAGATTGGATTGATTATAATTATAAAGGATATCCTCTTATAGCAACTATAACTAAATTATCACAATTACAAGCAGACATCAAAACAACAGAAAGTGATGTAATGTCTGGTATGTTTCAATCAGATTTAGTTGCTGCAGCCTCTCTTACTGCTTATCAACCAATTGTAGTTCTTGATAAATCTGTTTTCTTTCAAGGGGAAGCAGTAACGGGTAAAATTATCTTAGGAAAATTTGATCCTTCATTGAAGGCAAAATCAGTTATTATTAATGGATCAAGTGTACAAGCTCAAGCGGGTCAAGCTAAATTTTCTTTTGGAGCAGGTAATATAGGAGAACATGCAATAGGAGGTTCTTTCAATTTCGATGAAAATGGAAAAGTAGTTAGTTTACCTATCAAAGACAAATATGTAGTTGTTGCCAGACCAAAATCGGCTACAATTTCTGCTGATAAAATGAATGTAGTTTATAGAGGTGTTGTAAATCCTATGACGATTTCTTTTGCTGGTGTTACAGCTGATAAAGTTACAGCCTCTGCTCCAGGATTAAGTTCTGCGGGTGGTGGTAAATACAATATGAGTCCGGGTGGTGGTTCTGAAGTAGTTATTAATGTTACTGGTTCGCTTCCTGATGGTTCTAAAGTTTCTGATAAGAAAACCTTTAGAATAAAAGGTATTCCTGGTCCAACTGGAACTATTAGAGGAGAAATGGGTGTGGTAAAAGGACCTAAATCAAATTTGCAAATTGCTACAATTGGAGCTAAATTAGTTGATTTTGATTTTGAAGTTGGTTTAAATGTAGTTGGCTTTAATTTGAAAGTAACAGGTCAGCCTACCGTTGTAGTTCAAGGAAATAAATTAAATGCGCAGTGTAATGCTGTTCTTTCTAAAGCAGTTAGAGGTGATCAGGTTACCATTTCTGAAATTAAAACAAAACTTGTTGGTGCCGGTAGTTATTTATTGCCAAGAACAGCTCCAGTAATTTTTGAAATAACACAATAAGTAAGTTTTAGACAAAGCCTACTTCAATATCTTATTATGATACCATGATGAATGTAAGAAATTTTTTAATAGTTATTGTCTCTGCAATGTGGAGTTTTACATCTGTAGCACAATCTAATTTGCTGAATGCTAAAACACCAGACCAAATTGGGCTTAAGACAGCTGCACAGCTGATTTCTGATAATGACAAACCATTAGTTTATGGTTATGTACACGACAGAGATGTTTTAATGGGAAAAACCACTTGGGAAATAATCGATTTAAGTGAAAAGATAAATTTCGCATTGTATTTTCCAATTGATACAGCAAATATTGGCTCGGATAGAAGATCCTTGTATGATGTTTTGACTAAAGCAATGAGAAATGGTAAAATTACTGAAGTATATACGGATAGTTATTTTAATACCAAAAAATCTATAGAAGATATTCAAGGTTCATTGACCCGTATCGATACTACTGATGCTGGAAGAGAACAAATTAACGCAGGTGCTCAAATATCGCCTGAGTATATCTTAAAACAAGATCTTACAGCTCAAGATGTATCGAAGTATAAAATTAAGGGCTATTGGTATTTTGACAAACGTCAAAGCGAATTGAAATATCGTTTACTCGGTATTTGTCCTATTACGCCGGATGTTTATACTATGAATAGCGACGAAAAAGATTATATTGAGTTGTTTTGGGTATTTTTTCCTGCTGCAAGAGAAGTTTTACATGAAGCTAAGGCTTTCAATGATAAAAATTCTGCAATGCCAGTTTCTTTTGATCAAATATTAAATTCAAGACGTTTTAATAGTGTTATTTACAAAGAAGAAAATGTTTACGGAGACAGAGCTATTGATGAATATATGAAAGATAATGCTCAAAATCAATTGTTGGAATCAGAAAGAGTGAAAGAAAAAATTCGCAATTTCGAACAAGATATGTGGAATTATTAATTTCAATTTCAAAAATATAATGATAAACTCTTACTATAATGGTAAGAGTTTTTTTATTTTAATGTGTTTACTTTGTATTTAGTTTAAAAGAGGTTTTTAAAATGATTGATTATTTAATAGTAGGTTCGGGTTTAGCGGGTGTTTCATTTGCAGAGTTTGCTTTGCGAAGCGACAAGTCGATTTTAGTTTTGGATAATAATTCCCAAAATTCGTCCAAAATTGCCGGTGGTTTGTATAATCCGGTAATTTTAAAACGCTTTAGTGAAGTGTGGAAAGCTCAAGAACAATTGGTGTTGATGAATGAATTTTATACTTTTTTGGAGAAAAAACTAAATTGCAAAGTTGATTTTAAAAGACCTATTTTAAGAAAATTTTTCTCCATAGAAGAACAAAATAATTGGTTTGCTGCTTCGGATAAAGCAGCGTTAGCTCCTTTTTTATCTACACAATTGATTTCCAAAAAGTATTTAGGAATTGATTCTCCTTATGGGTATGGCGAAGTTTTACAAACGGGCTATGTAGACACCGCTTTGTTATTAAATAAATACAGGGAATATCTTAAACAAAATAATCTGTTTCGGGAAGAATCTTTTGATTATGATGCTTTAAAAATTGAAAGTGATGGCATTCGTTATAAAGATTTAAAAGCCAGACATATCATTTTTGCAGAAGGTTTTGGCATGCATGCCAATCCCTATTTTAATCATTTGCCTTTAGACGGAACAAAAGGCGAGCTTTTTATTATAAAAGCATCTGAGTTGGATTTAGATGTAATTGTAAATACGAGCGTGTTTATTTTACCACTTGGGAATGATTTATTTAAAGTTGGTGCAACCTATAATTGGAAAGATAAAACCGACTTGCCTACAGAAGATGGAAAAACGGAATTAATAGAAAGAATAAAAGAAATTATTACTTGTGATTTTGCAATTGTGGAGCATTTTGCGGGAGTTAGGCCAACTGTAAAAGACAGAAGACCTTTAGTAGGAACACATCAAAAGTATGAATCAATACATATTCTCAATGGTTTGGGTACAAGAGGAGTTATGCTGGGGCCAGCAATGGCAAAAGCATTATTTGACAACATAGAATATCAAATTCCTTTAAATGCAGCAATTGATATTAACCGATTTCTGCCTAAAGGAAAAAAATAGTATTATTTTAGGTTTGTTTTTGGATCATATGAAACAAACATATTGATGTATATGTTTCTTGATAAACGCAAAACAAATGGGAATGAGACAATAAGTGAGGCAATTATTGAAATGAAAGCAACTTTCAGACTGGAGCCAAAAATCAAAAAAGAGATTATAAAGGCAGCAATTGCAACTGCAACATTCAATCCATAACTTACATACATAGCGCCATAAAAGAAGGATGGTTCAATTTGATATTTTAAACCACAATGACTACATTTTTCATGCATTTTTAAAATTTTGTCTAAATGCAGCGGATTTTTATCCAAATACATACTCTCATTCTGACATTTAGGACAAGTTCCTGTTAAAATGCTATATAATTTGGATCCTTTTTTTAACATTTGCAAAAAAATTAATTTTTCCTTTTTTAGAGTTGCAAATTTACACATTCGAAAAGGAATAAAATAACAATACATGCTTAATATACATAATTTATCCGTTTCGTTTGGAGGTTCTTATTTATTTGAAGAAGTTACCTTTCGATTGGGTGCTGGAGACCGTGTGGGTCTTGTTGGGAAAAACGGGGCCGGAAAATCGACCATGCTTAAAATGTTGGCAAAAGATTTTGCTCCTGATTCAGGGGTTATTTCTCAAGAGAAAGATCTTCGAATGGGATTTTTGCGTCAGGATATTGATTTTGAACAAGGGAGGACAGTTCTTGAAGAAGCATATGAAGCTTTTACGGATATTAAAATCGTAGAAAAAAAGCTAGCAGAAATAAATCATCAGTTAGTTACCAGAACTGATTATGAAAGTGACGAATACAGTCAAATCATTGAAGACTTATCCGATTATACACATCGTTTTGAATTATTGGGCGGATATAATTATGTTGGTGATACTGAGAAGATTCTTCTTGGTTTGGGTTTCAAAAGGGAAGTTTTTGACAATCAAACCGAAACTTTTTCTGGTGGATGGAGAATGCGTATCGAATTAGCCAAATTATTATTGCAGGCCAATGATGTTTTGTTGCTGGATGAGCCTACGAATCACTTGGATATTGAAAGTATCATTTGGTTAGAAAGTTTCCTTCGTAATTATCCTGGTGTTGTGGTGATTGTCTCACACGATAAAATGTTCTTGGATAATGTGACCAATAGAACTATCGAAATTTCTCTTGGAAAAGCGTATGATTTCAACAAACCGTATTCCCAATATTTAGAATTGCGTCATGAAATTCGTGAAAAGCAATTGGCAACGCAAAAAAATCAAGCCAAAAAAATTGAAGAGACCGAGAAGTTAATCGAGAAATTCCGTGCCAAAGCTTCCAAAGCTTCGATGGCACAATCGATGATTAAAAAACTAGATAAAATAGAACGTATTGAAGTGGATGAAGACGACAATTCGGTGATGAATATTACTTTTCCAGTTTCAAAAGAACCGGGAAGAGTAGTTATCGAAGCTGAAAATGTAACCAAAAGCTACGGGGATAAGACGATTTTAAAGGAAATCAATCTGTTAGTAGAACGCGGAAGCAAAATCGCATTCGTTGGACAAAACGGACAAGGAAAATCGACTTTTATTAAAGCAATTGTTGATGAATTCGAATACCAAGGAAATATTAAGTTAGGTCATAATGTACAGTTGGGTTATTTTGCCCAAAATCAGGCTGAATATCTGGATGGTGAAATTACTTTGTTGCAAACCATGGAAGATGCGGCAGCTGATACGAACCGAATGAAAGTACGCGATATGCTGGGTTCTTTCTTGTTTAGAGGTGACGATGTAGAGAAAAAGGTAAAAGTCCTTTCAGGAGGCGAAAGAAACCGTTTAGCACTATGTAAATTATTACTGCAGCCCATTAATGTTTTGCTGATGGATGAGCCTACGAATCACTTGGACATCAAATCCAAGAATGTTTTGAAAGCGGCACTTCAAAAATTTGGCGGTACTTTATTGTTGGTTTCTCACGATAGAGATTTCTTGCAGGGAATGTCAAATTTGGTTTATGAGTTTAAAGACCAAAAAATAAAAGAATATTTAGGCGATATCAACTATTTCTTGGAACAACGCAATATGGAGAATATGCGTGAAGTGGAGAAAAAAGATGCTCAAAAAGTGGCAGCGCCAAAAGAGAGCAATAAAGCTTCTTACGAAGATCAGAAAAAAGGGAAAGCCTTGCAAAATAAATTGAGCAAAGTGGAGAGCCAAATCAAGCAATTGGAAAAAGACATTCAAAACGATGACAAAATGCTCGCTTCTAATTATGACAAACACATTGAGGATGCTAAATTTTTCACAGCATACAACAAGAAAAAAGCTGAGTTGGACAAACTTCTTTCAGATTGGGAAATTGTTCAGGAAGAAATAGATAATTTATAAAAAATGAGAGTTCCAATTTTGGGACTCTTTTTTATACAATAATTCCAATCATTTTAGAATGGGCAATGGCTTCGCTGCTATTTTTGAAATAACAAATGGAAACTTTCAAAGTTTCTAAATTTTTTAAAACACTTATTACTTTTTCCTTTTTAGATTGTCCCGTTTGTCTAATATAAACTGCTTTTACGGTAACTGGGAAAATTTTACAAATGGCTTCGTATAAAAAAGGGTCATGTTGCGAATCATCACCAAGAAGGACATATTCTAAATTGGGGTAAAATTCTAAAATGTGTTTTATTTTGTCAAACTTATGGTTGTGATTGCCTCTGCCCGTCAGAAAAAAATCAGTAAGACTCGTTTTAATATCTTTCAATAATAAAACCGCTTTTGGTAGTTGATGAATTTCGGTGAAATTTGTAATAAAACGATATAAATTCCATTCGCTGCTTGAAACATAGAAAAAAGCATTGAATTCCTCTTTATTGTCTCTTCCTGCTGTGCTCAATGCCTGATAATGTGAGACAACATCTTCATAAATTTTCCTTTTATTTATATTTTTGAATAACAAAACATATAATTTTTTCAAAGGATTAAGCGTATGAGAAACTAAAAAAGTATCATCAATGTCGGATATGATTCCTAAATTACCTTTGTGAGGACGGATGTAACTGTCTCTACTTGTTAGGGTTTTGTTTTCGTGAACAATACTCACTTCATAGTCAATCCAACCATAATTAATGTCTTGGTCTAATGGAACACAAAACTTAAAATAACCGTCATTAAGTGTTTTGGTATGAATTTTGGTTTTGTTGTGTTCCAAATAGACATCGGCGTTTGCTTGTGTTTTTATTTGAAACATTTTAATTACTGAAGTAGCATTTTTGAGATTCTTTTTTTGAAAATTATACTCCTCAATCGATGTTGGTTTGAAAACATGTCCCATGACAATTAATTCCTGCTCATTAGCATAGCCTCGGTATAATTTTAAAATTGGTTTCATTTATTGCAGTACTTTTGATTGGAGTTGAAATTAATTATTTTTAATCAATAAAAGAAGATAAAGTTTGAAAAATAATATTCTAATGGTTGTAAATCCTGTTTCTGGAGATATTGATAAATCAGAGTTGGTTGAAGCAACAACAATTTTTGCTGAAAAGGAAAATTTGAATCTGGTGATTTATAATACTTCCGGGGTATCAGATATTGTAAATATAAAAGTACTTTATAAAACATATAAACCAAAAAGGATTATTGTAGCGGGTGGTGACGGAACAATAAAAATGGTTGCAGAGGCAATGGAAAAAAATGATGTTATTATTGGGATTTTACCGGCTGGATCCGCCAATGGTTTAGCTGTAGATTTGAATTTGCCATCAACAATCGAAGAAAACTTAGAAATCGCTTTTCATAATGATTATATGGAAATAGATATGATTTCCATCAATGGAAAAAAAAGTATTCATCTAAGTGATTTGGGCCTTAATGCGGAAATGATTAAGAACTATGAAAAAAGCACCATTCGGGGTAAATGGGGTTACGTTTTACAAACGGTATCCACTTTGATTGATTTAGAGGACCCTTTTACGGCCACGATTACCGGTGATTTTTCAACGATAGAATGTTTGGCAAGAATGATTGTCATAGCTAATTCCAAAAAATATGGCACCGGAGTTTCTATAAATCCTAATGGGGTTATGAATGATGGAAAGTTTGAATTAGTTATTTTGAAAAATTTGGATTTAGTTGTACTTGGGAAAATTATTACTGGAAATATGCCAATAGATTCCGAAGATATAGAGATAATTTCAACCGATAATGCAACAATAACGACAAATGTACCAGTTAGTTTTCAAATTGATGGAGAATATTTCGGAAAAGAAACAAAACTGAATATCGAAATTTTACCCAAACAGATGAAAGTTGCAATACCCAATCCAAACAATGAGATTATTTAAATGGATTTCGTTCTTGCCAAATCGTTTCGGGCTCTAAATATTTGAATATTTTTGGCATATACGAATTGACAATTGGATTGCTATGCGCTATGAATCCATACATTTTCACAGGTTTTGCTCCTACAGAACTTTTGATCTCCAAAGCGGTTCTGGCAAAAACAATTTCCTTAAAACCTTTATTAATGGAATAGGCAATCATGTCGTATAACATATTCAAATACAACATTTTTTCACGCTGAATGCTTTCGTTATACCCCAGAAAATAGGTGTCCATTACGGCACCATTTTTTATCAAAGTGTTGAAACCAATTAGTTTTTCATTTATGAAATAACCGTAAAAAAGGAATTTGTCCTTAAAGATTTCTTTAAAAGTTCTAAAATGATTTTTAGGTAGAAAAAAAGTATTGAAAGGAGCATTTTTAGCGACATGAATATACAAATTATAAATAGTATCTTCTAAAGCGATGATGTCTTCGAGGTGTAATTTTCTTTTTTCAATCACATTCGCTTTTTTTCGGGCTCTTTTGTACTGATCTCGGTATTTTTTTGAAAGAGAGTCGATGTAATCTTGCTCTGATTTCCAATTTCCATTAATTGCAAAAACCATATTGGGTTGTGTGGAAAACTGATAATCATTTTCGAATTCTGGAATGGCGAAATGATTAATTTCCTCTTTGTCGAAATCTTTATATGTGGTAATATGAATCTTTTTACCTTTAGATTTAAACATTTTTTTCAATTCAGTTGTAGCAGAATTTAATGCTTGTAAAGCTCTCTTTTTATCAATAGTATCGGATAACGCATATGAGTTTTGGCCAGTCAGCATGTTGTTACCAATGACTAGTACGTGAGACCCAAAGTTTCTGAAAACAAAATTCCGTACAGCAGTTTTGATGCATTTGTCGCGTTCCCCAAAAGATTCCAATTTGTTCAAATCTAAAAATTGGGAAAGTGCAATGCCAACTAAAATATCATTTTCGAAAATTCCAATGAAATGACAGACCATATTTCCCGGAGATGTTTTTTCTAAAACTTCCAGATATTTTTTGGATAAAAAAATGGTAGAAACAGCTAAATCATTCCATTGTACTGGAAGTTGAGCTGTAGAATTATAAATTTTGAAAGAATAAGGTGTACTCAAATTGAATTTTAATGTTTTACCAAAATTAGTTAATAAAGTTAAAGTATTTCTCTATGTTTCTAAATTAACTAACTTTATATAAATAAAAAAGGAAATTATGAAAACCTATTCAGAGGAATCAATTCAATCCCAATTAAAAGAGCTAAAGGAATGGCAATTTAGTAATAATGGAATCGAGAAAAAGTTTAAGTTTATAGACTTCACCCAAGCATTAGGTTTTATTGTTCAGGTAGGGGTAATGGCGGAGAAAAGAAATCATCATCCGGAATTATTCAATGTGTACAATAAAGTAACGATTCGGTTAACTACTCATGATGCAAATGGTGTTACCGATAAGGATATTGATTTGGCAAAAGCCATAGAACAAATACAATAAAAATAAATTTCGTCTTGTAATAATGACAAGGCGAAATTTATTTCAGATTATTTTGATAATTATTTCCAAGCACAAATAATTCCCCCCATAATCATAAAGCATACTATCCAGAAACCGCCAGTTACAAGGGTGTATTTGAAGCTTCTTTTTTCGTATAGGGCATTAGTTCCTATAATTGGCAATGCTAAAAATAGTCCAGTCATAAAACCATGTAATGCCCCGTGTTTGAAGGTTCTAAATGATAATCCATAATCTGCCATAAAAGTGATGTATGAAGGTTTTGCAATACTTGGGTCGCCTCCAATCATCCCTAAGGCGCCAGTTTGATGTATTGTGAGGAATTGAAGAACAAAGCTGATGAAAAAGGCGTAAAGAAATGAAATTCCAAATGTCAAAAGCATATTTCCTCCTTTCATTTTTTCTTCAGTCATTCCTGATTCTTTCATCCAAATAGTTCCAAAAACGTTGGGGTTGTACCAAATAAATCCTACTACAAGCGTAGACAATGCGGCAACTAAAAGTGCTAGAAAATTCATTTCCATAAAATTGATTTTTAAAGATTAGTGAATCAAATTTAATAAAATATTATTTAACAATAACAGTTATTATTTGTAAGATATAACTCTATAATAAATATAAAACATTGCATTTCATCGATTTTATTTGTTGATTAGCCATAATGTATGTAGATTTAGGTGTGTAAAAAGTAAAAAAAATCATGTTATGAAAAATATAACTACCCTATTTTTAACCCTTTTGTTTTCATTTTCAATGTTGGCTAATGTATCTCAATCTGAGAAAGATGCATTAGTGAAATTATATCAATCTACAAATGGAAGTCAGTGGATTGTAAAGTGGGATTTATCATCACCAGTTTCTACTTGGCATGGAGTTAAGTTGCAAGACGAAAAAGTAGTCTCAGTAAATTTAGCTAACAACAATTTAGTTGGCGAAATTCCAAAGGCGATTGCCAATTTGGTTAATCTGCAAGAGTTGGATTTACACAAAAATAAAATATCTGGAGTGATTCCTTCTTCTATCGGAAATTTAAAAGATTTGAAAGTGTTAAACCTTTCATTCAATAAATTGTCAGGAACAATTCCTTCCTCTGTTTGTGAATTGAGTAATTTAAAAGATTTAGAACTTTACATGAATACTCTTTCAGGAGAGTTGCCTTTGCAAATAGGAGCTTTAAAACAATTAGAAGTTCTGTCATTATTTAACAATGAAATTACAGGACAAATTCCGAGTTCGCTTTATGATATTAAAACAATAAAAACGTTACTTCTAAATAGTAATAAACTGACAGGAGAATTAAGCCGTCAAGTGGTAAATATGACTTCTCTTGAAAATCTTAGTTTGTTTGATAATAAAATGAATGGTCAAGTGCCATTGGAGTTGGAAAAATTGAATAACTTGAAAGAAATGAATATTTCTTATAACATGTTTAATGGATTAGTGTCTAAGGATTTAGCTGCTTTGGATACATTAAATATGACGATGGTGAATGATAAAGGAATTGCCGTTTTATTGGATGTAACTACCGATAAAAATTCAGCAATCGTTTCGGAAGATTAATCCATGAAATAAAAAAAAATGAGTTAATGCTTTAAAAAAAATGAGTTTAGTTTTTTTAAAAATAAGTTAGTTTTATTAAATTTAGTTGGGAAAACCTGTGCGGCTTGCTTCACAGGTTTTTTTGTACGCTATAATATTGTGTTATTGAGCTGATTTAAAACCTGATTTAGGGATTTTTTGTATATAGTAGCTTATAATTTAAAAGAATATCTTGAATGAGTTATTTTTTAAGTTCAAAGGCTTTAAGCAGGTGAGGATTTTTATAACTAGGGTTTTCGTTTTTACCCAAGTCAATTATACAAAAAGAAGTTTTGGTTTAGCTTTAAAATCCCACCTGCTTAAAATCGCTTTTAGGGACTGTCTTTATTTCTTTTTTAAACCAATACTTTTCGACAACAATAACTATTGCAATTCCAGCAATATAAGTTAATAAATCAATCCATGAAAATGAAGTTCCGATAACAGTTCTGGCAATTTTTGATTTTTCTAAACTTAGCTTTTCGACAATATTTAAAAATTGAAGAAATTCTATGGCGAAAGAGAAAGCCAATGCAAATAGTGCAACAATTAAAACTGGCAATTTGAGAAAAGATTTTAAAAAGCAATAGAGAAGAATAACAACCAAAACATCCCCAAGATATGGCCTGACAAAATCATCATTGACAAAAAAGGCAATTAATACCTCAATGGAAAAAATTAAAATTGCGAAGCCAAAGTAGTTTTTATTAAATGTTAGCATAATTTTAATTTAGTTTGTGCCTAACGTCCAGCTTTTAGTTTGCATTTATTCAACAGGTTTGCTCGTGTACTTCTTATAGGATGCTCTTTTTTTAAGATCTTTAGACACTACTTCTTTTATTTATTTTATGGTAAATTTAATACTGTCTCGTAATTTTCCAATTTGACCAGGGTTAAAATCACAAGGAACCTTATATTTTTCCTCGGGATAATATCCGCCACCTATTTGGTATGCAGGTCTTACAATTGTTTTTGGTACATTCATCGGAGCATCCTGTTGATAGCGCAATTAGTATAGCAGCTAATAATAATTGTTTGAACATATATGTTTATTAAGTATTTATGATAAAGTAATTATTGTTTGTTTGAGTTTTGATTTTATTAAAGGTTGTCTGTTGCTTTAAGTTATTGTATTTGTGTTTTTTTAAATTGTGATGCAACTGGTATGTGTAGGTCTGACAGAATCATCCCAAACCACATATATTTGAAGGGATTGGTCTGGTAAAATTCAGTTTTGTACTAAACAAATATAGGTATAATCGTACTAACAACAATTAATTGTGGCAAAGTAGCGCTTTATAGAGATTTACATGTAGCCCATGTTTCTAAAGCCTTAGATTTATTTCATAAAAAAAGCTCCAGATTTCTCTGGAGCTTTTTTAGTAGCGGGAACAGGACTCGAACCTGTGACCTTCGGGTTATGAGCCCGACGAGCTGCCTACTGCTCTATCCCGCGATGTGCGTTTGTAATTTCAATAAAATTGGTAGTAGCGGGAACAGGACTCGAACCTGTGACCTTCGGGTTATGAGCCCGACGAGCTGCCTACTGCTCTATCCCGCGATGTTTC
>NZ_VJZP01000021.1:43604-68962 GCF_007097265.1 Flavobacterium gawalongense
GTAGCGGGAACAGGACTCGAACCTGTGACCTTCGGGTTATGAGCCCGACGAGCTGCCTACTGCTCTATCCCGCGATGTTTCGGGTGCAAATGTACGACGAATTTCCGTATTTCCAACGAAAATTTTAAAAAATGTTTTATTTCGTCTATTGACTTGATATGTCTACCTTTGCAAAATAAATTATAATAAAAATGTCACATAAAGCAGGTTTTGTAAACATCATAGGAAATCCAAATGTTGGGAAATCAACATTAATGAATGCCTTTGTTGGAGAAAGATTGTCAATTATTACTTCAAAAGCACAAACAACACGTCATAGAATTCTTGGAATTGTAAACGGGGAAGATTTTCAAATGATCTTATCTGATACTCCTGGAATCATCAAGCCAGCATATGAAATGCAGGAATCGATGATGAATTTTGTGAAGTCCGCTTTTGAAGATGCTGATGTTCTGATTTATATGGTTGAAATTGGAGAACAAGAGTTGAAAGACGAAGCGTTTTTTAATAAAATAATCCATGCCAAAATCCCTGTCTTATTGTTATTGAATAAAATTGACAATTCAAATCAGGCTCAGTTGGAAGAACAAGTGGCTTTTTGGACTGCGAAAGTTCCTAATGCAGAAATTTTTCCAATATCAGCATTACAGAATTTTAATGTGCCAGAAGTTTTTGGAAGAATAATTTCATTATTACCAGAATCTCCTGCCTATTACCCGAAAGATCAATTGACAGACAAACCGGAACGTTTCTTTGTGAATGAAACCATCCGTGAGAAAATCTTGTTGAATTACAGCAAAGAAATCCCATACGCAGTAGAAATCGTTACCGAAGAGTTTTTTGAAGATGAAAACATCATTAGAATCCGTTCTTTGATTATGGTGGAGCGTGAAACCCAAAAAGGAATCATTATAGGTCATAAAGGTGCTGCTTTGAAGAAAGTAGGGATGGAGTCCCGTGTTGATTTAGAGAAATTCTTTGGAAAACAAATACATATCGAGTTGTACGTGAAAGTGAATAAAAACTGGAGAAGTAACGCGAATATGTTGAAGCGTTTTGGGTATAACCAATAAGAGAAGTATTCAGTGTTCAGTTTCTTAGTGCTCAGCTCTAAACTTTACGATAAATGATATTAGAATTCGAAATGCCCTAGCCCAGATGGGAACGGCATCCTTTTATGTTTTTCTTTAAAACATAAAAGATAGAGTGGACAGCTGGAAATAGCTCCTGAAAAAGCATTAAAAATTTAGATTGAAGTCGCAGTTAGCGTGCTTTTTTGCTGAATACTTAAAACTGACCACTGCAAACTAAAAAAAGCATACCTTTGCAAAATATTTGAAATTAGGATTATGAACAACATTGTTGCCATTGTAGGAAGGCCAAACGTAGGAAAATCGACGCTTTTTAATCGATTGATACAAAGAAGAGAAGCGATTGTAGATTCGGTTTCGGGAGTGACCCGTGATAGAAACTACGGAAAAAGCGAATGGAACGGAAAGGAATTTTCTGTAATTGATACGGGCGGTTACGTGCGTGGCTCGGATGACGTTTTTGAAGCCGAAATCCGTAAACAAGTTGAATTGGCTATTGATGAAGCTGATGTTATCATTTTTGTGGTTGATGTCGAAGAAGGGATTACACCAATGGATGATGCTGTTGCGAGATTGTTGCGTAAAGTAACGAAACCGGTTTTACTTGCAGTAAATAAGGTGGATAATGCCATGCGTGAGAAAGATGCAGTGGAGTTTTACAACCTTGGTTTAGGAGAATATTATACATTTGCCAGTATTTCAGGAAGTGGAACAGGGGATTTATTGGATGCATTAATTGATGCTTTTCCTATAAAACCAGAGCCAACTCAGGAAGAAATTGTATTGCCTCGTTTTGCAGTTGTAGGTCGTCCGAATGCTGGGAAATCAAGTTTTATCAACGCCTTAATTGGTAAAGACAGATATATTGTTACTGATATTGCGGGAACAACCCGTGATTCTATTGATACGAAATTTGACCGTTTTGGGTTCGAATTTAACTTAGTTGATACCGCGGGAATCCGTCGTAAAGCAAAAGTAAAAGAAGATTTAGAGTTTTATTCGGTAATGCGTTCGGTTCGTGCGATTGAGCATGCCGATATTTGTATTTTGATTATAGATGCCACCCGTGGTTTTGAAGGTCAAGATCAAAGTATTTTTTGGTTGGCTGAGAAAAACCGTAAAGGAGTTGTAATCTTAGTGAACAAATGGGATTTAGTTGAAAAAGAAACGATGTCAACTCGTGATTATGAAGCTAAAATCAGAGAAGAATTAATGCCATTTACGGATGTGCCTATTCTTTTTGTTTCGGCATTAACGAAACAACGTTTATTGAAAGCATTGGAAGCAACTGTAAAGGTTTTCGAGAACAGACAACAACGTATTGCCACTTCAAAATTCAACGAATTTATGTTGAAAGTGATTGAAGCTTACCCACCACCAGCGACAAAAGGAAAATATGTGAAAATTAAATATTGCATGCAGTTGCCAACACCAACTCCACAATTTGTATTTTTTGCCAATATGCCACAATATGTTAAAGAACCTTACAAACGTTATCTGGAAAATAAAATTAGAGAAAACTGGGACTTTTCAGGAGTGCCAATCGATATTTATATCAGAGAGAAATAGCAAAAATCCCGAGAAATCGGGATTTTTTTGTTAAAGGTTTTCTAATTATAAATAATGTTACTGATCTTCCTCTTCTAAAGTTTCCATTGGATGGTCACCGTACCAATCCTTGAAAGTTCTTGAGGTTTTGT
This sequence comes from Flavobacterium gawalongense, assembly GCF_007097265.1. Lineage (GTDB taxonomy): Bacteria > Bacteroidota > Bacteroidia > Flavobacteriales > Flavobacteriaceae > Flavobacterium > Flavobacterium gawalongense. The sequence continues at coordinate 46,396 of NZ_VJZP01000021.1, forward strand.
AATCATCATGTAGTACGGTATAAACCATAAATAGGATTAATACTACACCAATGCAATACAGGCTCATTATTACCGGTAAAAAAATATTTGTTTGACATAAACCGGCAAATACAAAAACATAAATGGTGGTAAACCACACGAGTTTGATTGCGAAATTTTTCATGGCCATATCTTTTTATTAAAGTTACGCCATAAATTTTAAAAGTAGAGTTAATTCGATAATAATCAACCACTTAAAATCAAATTAATTTTATTTGTTATTATCAATGAAAAACCATAGTAAGGAATAATTATTTGTTTTTAACCTTTTTTTGCAATCTTAGTTTGTGGAAAATACTGAATCGGATAATGTTTCTATTAAAGTAATCTACTCCACTGGCTCGTTGTTGAAAACTGTTTAAATAGCCAAGTTCAAATGCTAAATTTGGGTTAAGGCCGTATTGTATTGCGGCATAAATCCTATTTTGATCAAAGGTGTTTTTGATTATTTTTTTACCGAAATTAATCATTAATTCATCAGATACTATTGCTTTTAAAAACTGATTTTCTTTTTTCCAAAAAGTATAATCACCTTGAATGCGGTATCTAAATCTCCAGGAAAAAGTGGTTCCTGATAACAATTCTTGTTTATTGGCATTGTGAATAAATCGTTCTTCCAGTTGAAAACGTTGATTGAAAGTGATTTTGTCCACATCTTGTTTCCACGTAATGTCTTGTTGTCCTCTATATTCCGGTATGCTAAAATCATAATTTAGTTCAGGTTCTTGCGTAGCAACTGAGAAATGAGCAAAACCAACTCCAGTTTCCAGATGGTCATTGATTTTATAGCGCCCTTGTACTCTGATTACATATAAATTTTCGGTAACAGGTTTTAGAAAAAGCCTATTGTCAAATTCAGAATGTAAAGACCATTTGTTGTTTAATGTCAATTGGTTATTATATCGTGTCCAAAGGATACTTTGATGATCTACATTTTTTTCGGTTTGAGCTCGTGATATAGAGCAGACTAAGAATAAGAAAAGGATTTTGGTTATTTTCATGAAGTTTGTTTCAATTTTTGGCAAATTTACACAAACTCTATAAAAATGATGGGATAGATTTATACTTATCTTCTAAAAAGGATTTTAAATGAAATATTTTAATCTACCAAAATTTGTATCGTTTATTTAGGACTAGACATCTATCAGTTTCAACAACACACCTAAAAGGGCCGCAATGCCAATAATATGAGGTTCTTGTATTTTTTTAGTATAAATCAGAATCAAAATCGTTCCTATAGCAATCAGTACTGTGGACAAATCTACAATTGAACGAGAGGCAATTACAATTACTGCACCAACTAAAGCGCCAACTACCGCAGCAGTGATTCCGTCAACAAATGCTTTTATACTTTTGTTTTGGGCAATTTTTTTGAAATGGGGAGCAAGAATAACGGTAAATAAATAACAAGGTAAAAAAGTGGCCAAGGCTGCAACGCAAGCCCCTGTGAAACCAGCGACCAAATAACCAATAAAGCCTACTGTAATAACTACAGGGCCCGGAGTAATCATCGCTACTGCTACAGCATCAACAAATTGATTTTCGGTTAGCCAACCGTATTCATGGACAACTCCACCATGTAAAAATGGAACAATAGCCAGTCCGCTTCCAAAAACAAAAGCTCCGGCTTTGGTGAAAAACCAAGCTAAATCTCCTAATTTTCCTAGTTCAACAGCAGAGAAACTAACAGTGCCTAATAACAAATAAGAAGCTGTTTTAGGACGTTTTATCCATTCTGGAGGTGCTTTTACAATCATATATAAAAAACCCAAAACTACAAATAAAAGAACTTCTTCTTTTTGTGTGACAGCGGTAAGAATGGTTGAAGAGATATAAAATACCCATAGTAACCAATTTTTTTTGATATTAGTAATTTCAAATTTGCCAATAGATTTAATGGTAAGTTTATAGGAACTCAAAATGATGATGCCAATTACAGTAGCACTTACACCGTAAAAAACGGCTTGCATCCATGGCAAACCTCCATATGTCTGGTAAGCAATACCTAACAATACCACCATGATAAAAGAGGGTAAGATAAAAGCTAATCCTGAAACAGTAGCGCCTAAAACACCATAATGTACGTATCCAATGTAAATTCCCAATTGAGCGGCTAACGGACCAGGAGCTAATTGCGAAAGGGCTAACCCTTCTTTATAGTCAGACTCACTAATCCACTTTTTATCTTCAACCAAATCACGATGCATATAACTGACTAAAGCAACAGGACCACCAAAACCAGTTGCTCCCAGTTTAAGAAAATATTTTATTAAGTCGAGTAAAGTATAATTTAGGGGTGTTTTTTTGAATTTATCCATGTGTTTCAATATAAATGAATATTTTATTAAAATGCGATTCCAAATTGAAAACCTAAAGTTAAGGAAGATGGTTTGTCATTTCCAAATCGGACGGGTACGGGTAGCGATATGAAATAGTTATAGTCGTTATATTTTTTAATTACTTTGGTCAATACAGGGGTAAATCCATTTATGCTTGCGCCAAAATGTAATGGTACATAAAATAAAGTAAGGGATGAAATTCCCAGATAAATAGTAAAAAAGAACCGCCAAAATTAAGTTTTGATGGTTCTTTTTATTTCTATATTGATTAATCATGATGTGACAGTTTTACTAATCGATACTTATTTTTCCCGCTACAAAGAATAGCGAAGGGTAATTCCGTAAGTTCTTTGATCTCCCAAAACACCAACATATTGTCCAGCATTACCACCCGCAGGTAATAATTGTTCAAAATAATCCTTATTCAATAGGTTGCGTCCCCATAAGTAAACTGATAAACCTTCTGAAGCACGGAAACCGATACGACCGTTAAGCAGCGCATAAGAATCAACTACTAGATACTTCGAAGGAGATGCACTTGAAGAAAACGAAGAACGATAGTAAGTGTCTAAGGCGAAGAAGAACTTCCCTACATTACCGAATAACTTCCCCGAATCAGAGATTTCACCACCTAAAGATCCTGCCCATTTTGAGATACCAGGAAGAGCACCACCCGAAATATCCTTAGCATATATGGCATTATTATTTGCATCTTTTAATCCGGTTTCTTCCAGAGGCAGTGGTGCATTTTTGAAAGAAACATATTTACCATCAGTGTAAGATACTGCACCGTTGAACGATAGATATTTGTTGACAGTAATACTAGCATCAAGCTCAGCACCGCGTACACGTACTTTTTCTGCGTTAGCAAGATAACCACGGTTTAGACTCACGTCAGGACTTTGAACCAGTGTTTGAAAGTTTTTGATGTCTGTGTTATAAAGTGTGACATTCAGTATAGTACGGTCAAAAGGTGAGGTTTTCACTCCAACTTCAAAATGATTTACTTGTTCTGGTTTTATTTCAGCAAGTGCTAGAATCGGACCATTAGCATCGGTAGGTATCCCTCCTACATTAACACCTACAGGTTTATAACTTCTCGCATAAGTTGCAAAAGTATTGACACGGTCAGCCGCTTTGTAAGCCAATGTTAAATTTCCGGAAAAGTTGGTGTCGTCTACATCCACTTTGAAAGCCTGATTAGAATACACCTTCTTTTTCAAGGCAAGTAAAGCTGGATTGGTTGTTTGAAGACCTCCGTAGGTCTCTCTACTGTAGTCCAGTTTTTTCTTGTCATAATTATACCTTAGGCCAGGCAATAAGTGAAGGCCATCAGTAATTTTCCAATCAAGTTGACCAAATATTGCCCCGCTGAATGTGTTGAGTGTGTTTCGGGTTTTGATTCCGTATCCATCTAAAAGTCCAGGTGTCTGCCATAAAGAGTAGCCATTCGAATCGTTTGGTGTATCTTGAGAAAAGCGCCACTGCGCGGAGCCAGCTTCCTCAATTTGTATAGGATCTGCTTTAAGTTCCTGTCCGATAGCGAATACACCGATTACACCACTTAATCTACGGGAGAAATCTCCGGCATAACGAACCTCTTGTGACCATTGTTGGTGTTTTGACGTAGCTTGAGAAAGTTTAAGCACTTGAAGACCAGTAAAATCCCTGTCATTGGAAGGGTCCCAGTTCCAATAGCGCCAAGCTGAGGTCGAAGTAAGTGTTCCTTCTCCAATTTTAGTTTCCACATTTAGGGATATACCTCCTAAATCCTGTCCTGAACGCCAAGGAGTATCGTGGTCAATCTTACGGTCGAATGGATTTTGACTTGGAAGGCTATAGTTTAAATCAGAAATAATCTGATTGAATTGTCGGTAAGCGGCACGTTTTGTTGGGGCAACACCAGCAATAACTTGAGCATATCCATCCGGACGTTGACGCGAAAAATCTGTCGCCAATGTGATATCGGTATTTTCTGTTGGTTTATAAAGCAACTGCCCTCTAACTCCTTGATTATTCAAATCGTTTACAGATTTACCTGTGGCTACATTTTCTATTAAACCGTCACGTTGCGTTCCGGAAAAAGATAATCGTCCGGCAAATTTTTTACTTAAAGCACCAGTGATAGAGGCCTTAGCCTGAAGGAATCCATAATTTCCAAAGCTAACCTCAAAGTTGGCACCTGAAGTAAAACTAGGCTTACGGGTGGTTACGTTAAAGGCACCTGCAGTCGTGTTTTTACCAAACAATGTACCTTGTGGTCCACGTAATACCTCAATTCGGTCTATATCAATAAAGTCGAGTGTTGTGGCGGCCGGACGGGCGTAGTAAACCCCATCAACGTAAAAACCGACACCTGGATCAATACCGTCGTTAGTAAGACCAAAAGTGGAACCAAGACCTCGAATGTTAATGGTTGTGTTTCGTGGATTTGACGAATAGAGCTGAACTGAAGGAACTAGTTCTTTCAAACGATTAACGTTAAAAGCACCAGCCTCCTCGGCCTGTTTACCACTAACTACAGAGATTGGAATGGGAACGTTTTGTGCTTTTTCAATACGGCGTCTTGATGTGATGACCACTTCAACAAGCACATTGTCATCGGTAAGAATTATTTCTAATGGAGTATCTCGTAGTTCAGCAATTGTAACTTCTTTAGATTTATATCCAACATATTGTATAATAAGCGAGTAAGGAAGTTTTTCTTGGGTGTCAATTGTAAAGGTACCACTGGCATCTGTAGTAGCATTATATCTAGTGCCTTTTAATACCACATTAGCGCCTTCTAAAGGTAGACTTTGGCTATTTGTCACCACACCATTAACTGTAGTTTGTGCAAAAGAGAAAGAAAAAATGAATAGTAATACTAGGGTTGTAATTATTTTTGTATAAATTGTTTTCATTGTATGTTTATTATATGTAATTAGTAGAGTTTAAATTAAATTTTTTTTACTAGCACATACACATCATTTGATGACTCTTTTTTTTACTTGCAATTACTTGTTTATTTCCTATTTGTTCATTTAAAATAACGAACGTGTTTAAATACGTTTTCATACGTTTAAAATTGGATTGTTAATTATGCGTTAAATTCGAGGCAAATATATAACTAATTCTATAAAAATAGTAGAGTTAATGAAATATTTTTTTATTTTTTTACCAATGAGGAAATTGTAATACCTTGCATAGCCTTTAAAGTCTCATCTCGAATAGTCATCAATCCGTGTCTTAATAGGCATTCGGACTCACTAGTGCAATCGGAGCAAGGCTCGTAAAAATTTAATGATGCACATGGAAGTAAAGCAATAGCACCATCAAATAATCGATGAATATCAGCTAAAGTAATATCGTTTTTGGATTTTAAAAGGTAATAACCTCCAAATTTGCCTTGTTTACTTCCGACATAGTGCCCACGTTTTAAATCCAATAAGATCTGTTCCAAAAATTTTTTTGGAATATTGGCTGCTTCAGCAATTTCAATTGTTCTTGAAATGTGATTTTCGTCTTGTTGCGCTAAAAACAGTAATGCTTTGAGAGCATATTTGGCTTTATGTGAAAGCATTTTTAATGTATTTTATAATTGTAACTTTTAAATTTGATGCGTTTCAAATTTAAAAAAAATGAAAGCAAAACAAACATAATTATTTTTATTTATAATTTTATATGACTATCCGTAATGCGGACTAAAATCATTTTGAATACAATTTTCGTCGTTTGTACATTTATAAAGCATAAATATTAGCCCACAGATTGTACAGATTATACCGATTTATACGGATTTTTTTACTTGGTGAATCAAACTGTTATTTAAATCTGTGCAAAATCCGTTCAATCCGTGTTATCTGTGTGCCATATTTTATCCTTTGGAACATATTGCGGACTGTCATATAATTTTAAAAGTATTGCTGGTTTTTGAATGTCGAATGCAGTCTTGAAGGTATGGATTCAAACGGAACACCGCCATCTGAAATCTACCAATCTCCACCAGATCCACCGCCTGAGAAACCACCGCCGCCAAATCCACCACCGAAACCGCCTCCGCCGCCTCCAAATCCACCACCGGAAGAACCGCCACCAAAACCGCTTCCGCCACTGTTTCTTCCAAGGCTGCTCAGAATAATTACATCAAGTAAACTAGGGCCTCCGCCGCCTCTGTTGCCAGAATTTCCACCACCACCTTTATTTCTTGAAATAAGAATCAGAATAATAATCACAATAACGATAAGTGGTAAAATCGGAAATCCCTTTTCTTTAGTTTTTATCCGTTCCCCTTTGTATTTTCCTTTAAAAACATCAATTATCGCATCAGTTCCTTTATCAAGACCTTTGTAGTAACTTCCTGCTTTAAATTCGGGAATGATGATGTTTCGGGTAATTTCTCCGCCAATACCGGCAGTTAATCGGTCTTCAAGGCCATAACCTGGCGAAATCCATATTTTTTTTTCGACTTTAGCCAATAAAATAAGAACTCCATTGTCATTTTTTGCAGTTCCGCCAATGCCCCAGGTTTGTCCCCATTTTGGTGTAAGGATACCAATGTCCTCCCCTTTAAGGGTTTCTATGGTGATAATCACAATTTGAGTTGTGGTTGAATCAGAATATTTAATGAGTTTTTCTTCCAGTTGCACTTTTTCAGTTGTGCTTAAAACATTCGCATAATCGTAAACAGAAGTCTGAAAACTTGGTTTTTCAGGAATGGTAAATTGAGCAAAACTTATCTGTGTAAATAAAAAACAAACAAATAGCTTTAGGGAAATTAGGGCATTCTTTTTTTGTAATAGCATTATCCTCTAGATATTTCGTTTGATAATTCATTCGTATCGCCTTCTTGCCAAGGGAAATATTTCTGCAATTGTTCACCGGCTCTAGCAATTCCATCGATAAGTCCTTGCTTGAAATCTCCTTTTTTAAATTCTGCCACCATGATATCACGGGTGCAATTCCAAAAATCATCTTGAACCATATCATTAATGCCTTTGTCACCACAAATTACAAAATGTCTATCTTCTACAGCTAGGTAAATTAAAACACCGTTTTGAAGTTCGGTTTCGTCCATTTTCAGTTCATGAAAAACTTCCATTGCGCGATCATACGCATCAATGGAAGTTGTTTTTTCTATGTGAACTCTAATCTCGCCAGAAGTATTTTTTTCGGCCATGCGAATGGCTTCAACAATTGCTTGTTCATCTTCTTTGGTTAAAAAATCTTCTACTTTTGACATTTTTGTATTTTTTTAATTCCCCCTTCGGGGGTTAGGGGGAATTAGAATTTCACTTCAACTGGTTTTTCAGCACCTTCAACAGCATTAAAGTATGCTTTTTCTTTGAAACCAAACATTCCGGCAAACAAACTATTTGGGAACGTTTTAATATGAGAATTATATGGTTTAACGGCTTCATTGAAACGTGTTCTAGCCGTTAGAATTTGATTTTCAGTGCTTGCTAATTCATCCTGTAATTTTAGGAAATTCTGATTGGCTTTCAATTCAGGATACGCTTCAACAGTCACTAATAATCGAGACAATGAACTGCTGACTCCACTTTGTGCTTTGTTGAATTCAGCCAATTGTTCTGGAGTAATATTTGTTGGATCAACCTTTACTGAAGTTGCTTTGGCACGTGCTTCAATAACTGCAGTCAACGTACTTTTTTCAAAATCAGCAGCACCTTTTACCGTATTCACTAAATTTCCAATAAGGTCATTTCTTCTTTGGTATGCCGTTTGCACATCACCCCAAGATTGTTCTACTGTTTGGTTTAAAGTTACGGCAGTATTATTAATTCCTTTAACCCAGCTATAAATTCCAATAATTACAACTGCTGCGATAATCCAAGGTAAAAATTTTTTAAAATCCATTTTTGTTTAATTTAAAGTTTAGTGTTTAATTGTTATTTTTTTTAAATCTGAATCAGCATTCGTTAATCTGCAATCACAATCTATAGTTGATTTTTAATATTCGTCAGTTGTGTTCGAATCGTTTCTAATTTGCGAATAATTTCAAATTTATCCAGTGTTTTCTTTTGGCCTTCTTTCAAATGGGTTTTGGCACCTTCCAGCGTAAAACCTCTTTCTTTGACCAAATGATAAATCAATTGTAAATTAGTGACATCTTCTGGAGTGAACATACGATTGCCTTTGGCATTCTTCTTTGGTTTCAGAATATCAAATTCATTGTCCCAAAAACGAATCAGCGATGCATTCACGTCAAATGCTTTGGCAACTTCGCCAATGCTGTAATATCTTTTGTCTTTAGAAAGTTCAATATGCATATTGTTTTTATTTGACTTTTTAATTCTGCTACCACTATCTGTAGACTTTTTCACTCCTAACATCTGATCACTAAAAACTGATCACTGACCACTCTTTTATAAAGCATTAGTCTAATGATTGATTTTCTTGGTTAGCCAATTGTGCGATAGCAACATATTCCACTGCTGATATATTCCCGTAATAAAAATTAAGTGGATTCACCACCTTTTTATCCTTATGCACTTCATAATGTAAATGCGGTCCTTCGGATCTTCCAGTGCTTCCCACATAACCTATAATGTCGCCACGATTTACGCGTTGTCCCGCCCGTGCTTTATATTTGCTTAAATGTGCATATAAAGTTTCGTATCCAAATCCATGCCGAATCACAATATGATTTCCATATCCAGAGGCCGTATTGTCCGCTCTTGCTACAACTCCATCGCCGGTAGCATAAATGGGAGATCCTGTTTTTGCTGTAAAGTCCATGCCTTCATGCATTTTCCTCACTTTTGTAAAAGGATCTGTTCGGTATCCAAAACCAGATGCCATTTGTTTTAAATTCTCGTTTCGTACTGGCTGAATGGCAGGAATAGCTGACAAAAAATCATTTTTAGCTTCCGCCAATTTTAAAATGGCATCCAATGATTTAGACTGAATCGCTAATTCCTTGCTAAGAACATCAATTCTTTTTGTCGTATTGATTACCAACTGGGAATTGTCATATCCTTCTAATTTAGCATACCGATTAACTCCGCCAAAACCCGCTTTTCGTTCCTCATCAGGAATTGCTGATTGATTGAAATAAACTCGATATAAATTATTGTCCCGATCTTCAATGGCTTCAATAACGCTATTTATCTGATTTATTTTCTTGTTCAAAATAGCATAATTTAATCTCAAATTTTCAATTTCACGTGCCTGTAATCGATCTTTTGGAGTTTCAAAATAAGGCGTATTCAGTAAAACAACGAAACTCAAAAAACCAAACAATGCCGAGGCCAATAAAAACAGGATAACAACACCAAATTTTTTCCTTTTTCGTGTTTTTATTTTTCGGTAGGCGAGATTTTCGGAATCGTAATAATATTTTACTTTCGACATATTTTAAAATACCCTATTTTTGCACACTGTAAAATGTTAGTCGAACAAATTTAATAAATGTTTCATTCGTTCCACCCTTTTTTCAAGAATAAATAAATAAATTAATGTGCCTAATCCAGCTATTCGTTGCAAGTTCTCGTTTATAAATCTTTTTTTCTAATGCGTTAGCAGGAGCTTCCTCCGGTCGCTCTGCCCCTCAAGAAAAAATAAATTTATAAATCTCGAAGCTTTCCACTGCTATCTGGGGCAAAAGAAATTAAAAGATTGAATGATTTTAAGATTGAAAAATTCAGTTCTAAATAATCTTTAAATTTTTGAATCTTTAAATATTTAAATTAAAAAAATGAAATCACAAGACGTACGCAAACAATTTCTGGATTTTTTTGCATCAAAAGGACACTTAATCGTTCCATCAGCACCAATAGTTCTAAAAGATGATCCAACCCTGATGTTCAACAACTCAGGAATGGCGCAGTTCAAAGAATATTTCTTAGGTAACGCCACACCAAAAAGTCCTAGAATTGCCGATACCCAAAAATGTCTTCGTGTTTCAGGAAAACATAATGACTTAGAAGATGTAGGTTTTGATACCTACCACCACACCATGTTTGAAATGTTAGGGAACTGGTCTTTTGGTGATTACTTCAAAAAAGAAGCCATCAACTGGGCTTGGCAACTTTTGACAGAAGTGTATAAAATCCCAAAAGAAAATTTATATGTTTCCGTATTTGAAGGAAATCCAGAAGAAAATGTACCGTTCGATCAGGAAGCTTGGGATATTTGGAAGGAATTGATTGACGAAGACAGAATCATTCTTGGAAACAAAAAAGACAATTTCTGGGAAATGGGCGACCAAGGACCTTGTGGACCTTGTTCTGAAATTCATGTTGATTTACGCCCAGAAGAAGAGAAAAGTTTAGTTTCAGGAAAAAGTTTAGTAAACAATGACCATCCGCAAGTAGTGGAAATCTGGAATAACGTATTCATGGAGTTCAACCGTAAAGCGGACGGTTCTTTAGAGAAATTACCTGCACAACACGTTGATACCGGAATGGGATTTGAGCGTTTGTGTATGGCATTGCAAGGAAAAACATCAAATTATGATACGGATGTTTTTACGCCACTTATTGAAAAAGTAGAGCAAATTACAGGCTTAAAATACACTTCAAACGAAGTTTTAAATAGCAGCGAAGAGCAAAACAAAACTAATATAGCTATTCGTGTAGTGGTAGATCACGTTCGTGCCGTAGCTTTTGCTATTGCTGACGGGCAATTGCCATCAAACACGGGAGCAGGTTATGTAATTCGTAGAATTTTGCGTCGTGCGATTCGTTACGGATTTACCTTCTTGAATACTAAAGAACCTTTTATCAATCAATTGGTAGCAGTTTTGGCCAATCAAATGGGTGAATTTTTCCCGGAAATAAAATCGCAACAACAATTGGTTACCAATGTAATCCGTGAAGAAGAAGCATCATTCTTAAGAACATTGGATCAAGGATTACAATTATTAGATAAAGTTATCGAAGAGGAAAAAGCCCTTCCTTCAGAGGGGTTGGGGAGGATTTCAGGTGCTAAAGCATTTGAATTATACGATACTTTCGGATTTCCAATTGACTTAACAGCATTAATTCTTAGAGAAAAAGGATTTGAACTGGACGAAGCTGGTTTTAATTCTGCTATGCAAGAACAAAAAAATCGTTCACGCGCCGCATCAGAAGTTTCTACCGAAGATTGGTCCGTGTTGATTCCTGGAAATGTAGAAACATTTGTAGGGTATGACCAAACAGAAAGTGACGTAAAAATCACTCGTATTCGAAAAGTTGACAGTAAAAAAGACGGCGTTTTATACCAAATCGTTTTAGACAACACACCATTCTATCCAGAAGGTGGGGGACAAGTGGGCGATAAAGGAACTTTGGTTTCGGCAAACGAGACCATCGAAATCATCGACACCAAAAAAGAAAATAACCTGATTTTGCATTTTGCAAAAAAACTGCCTGAAAATGTAAACGCCAGTTTTATTGCTAAAGTAAATCAGGATTTAAGAAGTTTGTCTTCTAGAAATCACTCGGCGACACACTTGATGCACCAAGCGTTGAGAAGTGTTTTAGGAACTCATGTAGAACAAAAAGGTTCCTTGGTAAATCCAAACTATTTGCGTTTTGACTTTTCTCATTTTGCTAAAATGACGGAAACTGAATTGCAACAAGTAGAGGATTTTGTAAATGCAAGAATCCAGGAACAATTACCACTTATAGAAAGAAGAAATATTCCGTTTGCACAAGCAGTTTCAGAAGGAGCAATGGCACTTTTTGGAGAGAAATATGGAGATGAGGTTCGTGCGATTAAATTTGGCGAAAGCATGGAATTATGCGGCGGAATTCACGTGAAAAATACTGCTGAAATCTGGCATTTCAAAATTGTTTCGGAAGGAGCAGTTGCTGCCGGAATTCGTCGTATCGAAGCGATAACAAGTGACGCTGTTAAAGCACATTTTGCATCGTATGAAAATACATTGAATGAAGTAAAAATAGCTTTAAAAAATCCTCAGGATATTTTGAAAGCCGTTCATTCGATGCAAGAAGAAAATGCCAAGCTTGCCAAACAAATAGAGACTTTGATGAAAGACAAGGTTAAAAATTTGAAAGTGAGTTTAACATCAGAAATACAAGAAATCAATGGTGTTCAATTCTTGGCGAAACAAGTAGATTTGAATCCGGAAGGGGCAAAGGATTTGGCTTACGAATTAGGGAATTTAGGTAAAAACCTATTCCTTGTTTTGGCTACAGTGAATCCCGAAGCTTCGGGAGAAAAACCAATGTTGACCTGTTATGTTTCTAAAGAATTAGTAGCGGAGAAAAACCTGAATGCTGGACAAGTGGTTCGTGAATTGGGTAAATTTATCCAAGGTGGAGGCGGAGGACAGCCGTTTTTTGCTACTGCTGGAGGAAAGAATGTTGCAGGAATTCAAGAAGCTTTGGAAAAAGCAGTTGAATTTTTGAAGTAATTATCTCGTAAAGTTTTTGTCTCTCAAAGTCGCAGAGACGCAAAGTGTTTGTGGATAAATAATAAAAAATATTCGTTAGCAATAGCTTTGCGTCTCTGGGACTTTGCGATATTTTTTAATATATTAGCGAGAAATATAAAAATGACAGAAAACGAAATTTCAAAAATTGTTGTTGATGTTTCTTATAAAATACACACAAAGCTTGGTCCAGGTTTGTTAGAATCAGTTTATGAAGCTATTTTGTTTTATGAGTTAACTAAAAGAGGATTAATAGTTGAAAATCAAAAACCACTTCCAGTTATTTGGGATGAAGTAAAATTAGATATTGGATTTAGAACTGACTTGATAGTAGAAAATAAAGTTATTTTAGAAATAAAATCAGTTGAACAAATTGCTAATGTTCATCCAAAACAACTCTTAACATATCTAAAAATTACAGGAATGAAATTGGGCTTGTTGATTAATTTCAACGAGCCACTAATTAAAACGGGAATAACAAGAATAGTAAATAACCTCTAACCGTTGCGTCTCTGCGCCTTTGTGAGAAATAGATATGAACTTCAGAACCCAAATACCCATTCCTAAAAGTAATCATCCTTTAGATTACAGCTCCATAGTGGTATCTTTGGGTTCTTGTTTTGCGGAAAATATTTCTGATAAATTCCAATATTTTAAATTTCAAAACACCATAAATCCTTTCGGAATAATTTTCAACCCAGTTTCTATCGATAAAATTATCCATAAAGCCATAAATGCAATATTATTCACAGAAAATGACATTTTCTTTCATAACGAACGCTGGCATTGTTTCGATGTACATTCGGATTTGAGTATTTCAAATAAGGATGAGTTAATAGAATCGTTAAACGCGATACTCAAATCAACAAAACAGCAATTACAAGAAGCTTCTCATGTTATTATCACTTATGGAACCTCGTGGGTATATCGAAATATTGAAAGCGGTAACATTGTAGCGAACTGCCATAAAGTACCGCAGAAGCAGTTCAAGAAAGAATTACTTTCGGCAGAGGAAAACAGAGAAAGTATTGCTAATACACTGAACTTAATTCATTCTGTAAATCCCAATTGCAATGTCATTTTTACGGTTTCGCCTATACGACATATTAAAGATGGTTTTGTCGAAAATCAATGGAGCAAAGCCAATTTGATATCTGCTATTCACAGCGTTCCGAATTTTGAATACTGTAAACTGAACACTGAATATTTTCCCAGCTACGAAATCATGATGGATGAACTCCGTGATTATCGGTTTTATGCCGAAGATATGTTGCATCCCAATCAAGTGGCGATAGACTATATTTGGAAACGTTTCAAGGAAACCACAATTTCAGAAACCGCTTTTTCTATTATGGAGGAAGTCGAAGGTATTCAAAAAAGTTTGTCTCACAAGCCTTTTAATCCTGATTCAGAAAGTCACCTGAAGTTCGAAACTAAACTGAGAGAAAAAATCACTAAATTGGTATCTCGATATTCATTCATCAAATTTTAGTTATGCTTAGAAGACTACTTATTGGAATAGGAGTTATTGCCGGGATATTTTTATTATTTAAATTTTGTGACTTTAAGAAAAACGATGATGACGATATCAGTTACAACACGAATCTCATTCAGCAACAAATTGTAAACGTAGGAAAGCTGGTGGTTACCGAAGGCCATTTCTCAGAAGTGATAACGTATAAAAATCAGCAGAAATATTTGTTGGACATGATTTCTTTCGAGAAAAAAGCACTTATTGTTGTTAATGCTGATGTGACAGTTGCGTATGATTTACATAAAATGAAATACGATATCGATGAAAAAAACAAAACAATAACGATTGTAAGTATTCCGAAGGAAGAAATAAAAATCAGTCCCGATATTCAATTTTATGATGTCGAACAAAGTAAATTGAATCCTTTTACGGGTGATGATTACAACAAAATCAATAAGTCAGTTAAAGCTAATCTGGCCAAGAAAATAGAAAAATCGTCGTTGAAAACAAATGCTCAAAACCGATTGATAAGCGAATTGTCTAAAATATTGATTCTGACCAATACTATGGGTTGGAAATTGCAATACGAAGGGAAAGTGATTGAAAGCGAAAAAGATTTTGGACAAAAAATAAAATTGTAAAAAGTAATAATAACACGAATTTCACGAATTAATTTGTGAAAATTCGTGAAATTACTTCGTCCGTTCGCTTCGCTCGGGTCGTGTTTAAATTCTCTGTCCACTTCCTTGAAGTAATTTTATGCTTTCTCTTTATCAAAAATCAAATCCAAACCGCCAGCAATCAAATGCTCAACTTCGGGTCTTTTTTCTTTTAATTTTTCAAGATAAACCATCGCTTCCTGTAAGAGTTGAGGCTCGTTTCTATCTTTCAAAAGTTCTGCAATTTCAATGGCTAACAACCAATCATTGGGATGATTTGTGTGTAGTTTTTCAAAAATTGGTGCCAAAGAAGTTTGTGTGTCCTTGGTTTCTCTAATATTTCTAACAGTTTGGTACAGCATCTCTAAATCATCACGTTCTGCGGTATGTTTTGCCTTGATCGTTTTACTTGTTGGAACATGCGAAATCAAATCAAAACTGTTCACATCAGCAGGACCTGAAAAAGCTGAAATTGCCTTTTTTCCTATCGCCATATCATAATTTCCCCATTCTGGTTGAAACAAAATAGTTTCCCTGTGAGTTACCGTACAGTTCTTTAAGCTGATTAAAATAATTTCACCGTGTAGATTTCTAGATCCTGTAATGATTTCTCCTTTTACCGTAATATCGCCTTCAAACTCCAGCGTTACATTTTGATTTTCAGTGATGGAATAGGCACTTAAATCTCTTGGACTCATGTCTTCGATAGCAAGATTGATACCTTTTAGTTTTCCAATTGGACTTCCAAAACCTTTCGGATGTTTGATTGTTCCATGACCCACTAATTCTTTTTCTCTATACGATAAAGCAGTCTTTCCTGTAGTTTGAATATAAACGGGTTTGCCTTCTTCTTCAATGACATTGGTAAACACACCCGAAATCTGAATTCCGGTGCTTAATTCAATGGTTCCTAAAGCACTCGAATGAATCAGTTTATTGATTCCCGATAATCCTCCGGTACGCAAGGCCATTTTATTGGCAAACTCTTCCAAAACCATGCTTAAATAAGCAAAATCTGGAGTGACGTAAAGTTGCGGTTGCAGTTTCGTTATATCAAAACTCTGGTTGGCAGCCGATAGGTCGTAAGGTATTTTCTTTACATTATCCGTCATGCACCACGTACTTTCTCCAATAGACGAAAGCAATCCGGCACCATAAATTTTTGGATTGTCAACTGTTCCTATCAAACCGTATTCCACTGTCCACCAATGCAGGTTTCTAATTTGCGCCATTTCGGATAATTCACCCATATTATTCTGCAAATCTTCCACCGCTTTTTCGGCAGCATCAATGTCGGCTTGCGGCGTGTCTTCGGCTTCTTTCAAGATAGAAAGCAGTCGGATGGCTTCATACATTTCATAATCCTTATGCGAAGAAATTGCTTTACAGCCTATTTCGCCAAAACGACGCAGGTATTCCGCATATTCTGGATTGGCAATTATGGGCGCATGACCGGCACCTTCGTGAATAATATCCGGTGCAGGAGTGTATTCTATATGTTCCAGTTGGCGAATGTCAGAGGCAATTACAAGTACATTATACGCCTGAAATTCCATGAACGCGTTGGGCGGAATAAATCCGTCCACCGCCACCGCAGCCCAACCTATTTCGGTCAGAATGCGGTTCATGCCGTACATACTAGGAATGTGGTCAATTTCAATTCCCGTTTTTTTCAAACCTTCGAGGTAAGAACTATGCGCCACTTTCGAGAGATAGTTCACATTTTTGCGCATCACATAGCGCCAAACCGCCTGATTTATGGGCGTGTAATCGCTATAATCCTGAGGCTTAATAAATTGCTTTAAGTGCTTTGGCAATCGGTCTAATAACGGATTACTTTCAATAGTTGAGTTCATTTCGAAATCGTTGTAGTTGTCTTGCAAAAGTACGAATTTAAGGAGCTATTTCCAGCTTTTCATTACAAGTTTTTGCAAACCCGTTTGTTTTTCTAAAGTTGCTACAAGAGCTTCCTCCGGCTACCGTCTGGACACAAGTTTAAAATAGGACACAGATTAAAAAAATTTACAGAGATTTTGTGATATTATAAAAAAGACAGCCACGAATTTCACTAATTTACTCTAATTAATTCGTAAAAATTAGTGAAATTCGTGGCTAAAATTTCGTCTGGATATTTGTGTCCAGACGGTAGCTTCCTCCGGTCGCTTTTTATAAACAAGAAAAACCAAAACGGCTTTCGAAAAAAGCTTTTCATTGCATTCTGGGCTATGGGAGTTGGGAATTGATTGATGTTTTTAGGATTTATTACTCCACCAACTCAAACACCAACACTTGCGTTTTTTGCATCTCAGAAAAATTATTATCCGAAATGAAAATAATGGATTGGTGACCATTTGCCAATTTTGGTCCAAAAGTAATTCCTTCAATATTATCAATAAAAATTCCCAAATCATCCATGTTCAGAATCAGTTTTTTGGAAGCCAATTCAAAATGTTGATTCTTTAACGAACCGTAGTTTTTAACATCAGTTGCCTTTTTCAAATCACACAAAAATACTTTTATCGTGCAGGCTTGCGTACCGGTAGAATAGGAACGTTCCACTACCAGCAACTTGTTTTTACCATAATATTGAATCGCCGAAACACCGTTTACGGCAAAAGCACCTTTTGGGTTGGGTTCACGGGCAATAGGCTCTAATTGGTAGCCGTATTGAGCGGTGTTCTTTTTTGTTTTGGCATTAAATTGATAGAATCGGATAAAAGCACCTTTGGTTGTGTTAGCAGAACTGCCGTCTTCAAATAAAGGCTCTTCAATGTTGGCATAAATATTTTTGAATTTAGCGTCAAAAGTAATTCCTTCTAAAGTTCCATTATTTCTGGGGCCTTTTTCCTCTTTTTGCATTTCCAAATTAGCTGGTAATTTGGCTTTAAATTTGAAATTACCTTTCAAATCCATAAAGTTTAGGGACGGATTTTGTAAAACTAATTTAGCTGCGGTAATTACACGAGCGCCTTCGCTGCTCCAAACAAGCGAGTTGGTTTTTGGATTGTACCGCATGTCTTCCGGATCACATGCAGTTGTTGGACTGGTATTCCAGTTGCCATAACTTTTTCCAGTTTCATCTTTTAAAGTAGTAACGCTTTGAAAATTGATACTTTCTAATTTATTTTCGATCAAACGAATTTTTGCAGTGTAAAATCTGGAATCGTTAAACACCGATCTGTCGTCGCATACGAGGTAATACAGGTCTTGTTTCGCATCATAATCGATTCCGGATAAACCACCAACCTTAGTATCTTGAAAAGTTTGGTTAAAAGGAATTTCGAGCGTACTGACTAATTTTAAACTAGGAATTGCTTTATTTCCGGCAGTTTGTTTTAAATCGGAACAGGAAAGAAGAGCGGCATGTAAAACAACGAGAATTAAAAATTTACGCATATTTTATTTAGTATAGTATTCGTGTGGCTTTTAGTTGAATTATATTTTGTTTCAAAGATACTTGTAATCCAAAAAAAGTGAATTGGTCAGTCTTTAATAATTAGTTAAGGATTTAGTTCTTTTCGGTATTCCTGAAATACTCAATTTTATAATTGAACATTTCAGCCATGTTCTTCGCTCTTAATTTGGCTTCTTCGGCTAATGGGCCTGCAAATAAACTATCGGTAGTTTCGGTGAAAATTTCCATCCAGCGTTCAAAATGTTCTTTGGCAACCGGTAATTGTTTGTGTGGCGGAAATGGGCTGCCGGAATAGGTATGTTCTTCGAGTAAAATAGTTTGCCAAAAGCGATACATTTTTTCTAAATGTTCCGTCCAGTGATTGCCTATTTTTTCATTGAATATGGGGCCAATAAATTTGTCTTTTTGAACTTTTGAATAGAAGGTATCAACAAGTAATTTGATATCTTCGAGAGTGGTAATATCGTTGAGTAGTGTCATGATTGGGTATAAAAAAGCCTACACAAAGGTAGGCCATTTATATCAAATAATAGTGTAAAAGGGTATTGTTACTTTTTAAATAACATCCTGAAAGCTATCGTTGTTGTTCACTGTAATCTGAAAATTGCTTACTTTTTAACGGGCGGAAATTGCTCTAAAATTTTAGCTACAAATTCGTTGATCTGTTTTTCTTTTTCATTGCGGTTTTCTGTTAAATACCCGACTCCTTCACCTTGCCAAATGAGTTCTTTTTTCTTGGCATCGATTAAATCAATGTAAAGTGTTCCTTCGGTTGAAGTAGAAACATAGCTTTGTCCTCCCCATAAGTACGGATTCCATCCCCATCTCCATCCATAACCCCATCCGGCATTATATTGATTTACATCTACCCGTTCTCTTTCTTTGGTAAAAATGGTTACCAGTAAGTCAGGCGTTTCACTTTTGGTCATTCCTTTTTTACTAAGCTCATTGTCTATGGCGTGAAGGATTCTTTTTTTATCTAATTCTGAAATTTCGGCTTTATCAATACCTCTTTTATGAAAAGCGTAGGTTTTATATTGACTAAAATCAGCACTTTTGTCAAAATCTGAATACACTTTCACGGAGCTACAAGATGCAACTACAAAGAGCAGGAGTAAAGGAAGAATTTTAATTGCTTTCATGTTTTTGATTATTTAGATTATTAATTTCGATTATTAGATTGCTGATTTTCAAAAATCTAATAATCCATCTTTAACTATATTAGGGATGGTTACTTTTAATAAAGGTTGCGTTGCCATTGCTCTTTTTATAGCGAAAATCGCTCCGTCATTTCGAGCCCAGCTTCTTCGGGAAATTCCGTTGTTAACATCCCAGAAAAGCATCGATTCTAAACGTCTTGAAGCTTCTTTAGTTCCATCAAGGACCATGCCAAAACCTCCGTTTATAACTTCTCCCCAGCCTACACCGCCACCATTGTGGATAGAGACCCAAGTTGCACCGCGGAAACTGTCCCCAATTACGTTTTGTATCGCCATATCGGCAGTAAAACGGGAACCGTCATAAATATTGGAAGTTTCTCTGTAAGGCGAATCGGTTCCGGAAACATCATGATGATCCCGCCCTAAAACGACAGTTCCTATTTCGCCTTTGGCAATGGCCTGATTAAAAGCTTCTGCAATTTTTACACGACCTTCGGCATCAGCATAAAGAATTCTGGCTTGTGAACCTACTACTAATTTGTTTTGCTGAGCGCCTTTTATCCAATGAATATTATCCTGCATTTGTTGCTGAATTTCCTCAGGAGCTGTTTTTGCCATTTCTTCCAAAACCCGGCAGGCAATGAGATCAGTTTTGGCTAAATCTTCTGGTTTTCCCGAAGCACAAACCCATCGGAAAGGACCAAAACCGTAATCAAAACACATCGGTCCCATAATATCCTGAACATAACTAGGATACCTAAAATCAATATGATTTTCTGCCATTACATCAGCACCGGCACGGGAAGCTTCCAGTAAAAAAGCATTTCCATAATCAAAGAAATACGTTCCTTTGGCGGTGTGTTTATTAATAGCAGTGGTATGGCGTCGTAATGTTTCTTGTACTTTTACTTTGAATAAATCAGGATTGCTAGCCATCATTTCATTGGCTTCTTCAAAAGAAACATCAGCAGGATAGTAGCCACCCGCCCAAGGATTATGTAAAGAAGTTTGATCTGAACCTAAATCGATATGAATATTTTCCTGATCAAATTTTTCCCAAACATCCACTACATTTCCAAGATACCCGATAGATACTATTTCTTTATTGGCTTGCGCCAAAGCGACTCTTTTTACCAGTTCATCTACGTTTTCAATCACTTCATTGATCCAGCCTTGACTGTGACGGATGTGCGTTATCTTTGGGTTTACTTCAGCACAAACCGTAATACAACCGGCAATATTTCCCGCTTTTGGTTGTGCACCACTCATTCCGCCCAATCCTGAGGTTACAAATAAGCCACCCTTTGGATTGCGTTTTATTTTACGAAAACCATTCAAAACGGTAATTGTTGTTCCGTGCACAATCCCCTGCGGACCAATGTACATATAGCTTCCGGCAGTCATTTGTCCGTATTGCGAAACGCCCAATGCATTCATTTTTTCCCAGTCATCAGGTTTAGAATAATTAGGAATTACCATTCCATTTGTCACTACAACGCGTGGAGCTTCTTTGTGAGAAGGAAATAATCCCATAGGATGACCAGAATACATCGTCAATGTTTGCTCCTCTGTCATTTCCGATAAATAGTGCATTGTCAAAAGATATTGTGCCCAGTTTTGAAAAACAGCTCCATTTCCACCATACGTAATCAACTCATGCGGATGCTGCGCCACGGCGTAATCCAAATTATTTTGAATCATCAACATAATCGCTTTTGCCTGTTCACATTTTCCTGGATATTCCTGAATTGGTCGCGCATACATTTTATAATCTGGACGAAAGCGATACATATAAATACGGCCATACGTTTCTAATTCTTCCGAGAATTCCTTGACTAATTCAGTGTGATGTTGCGGTTCAAAATAGCGTAAAGCGTTACGTAACGCTAGTTTTTTCTCTTCGTTCGAAAGTATTTCTTTACGCTTTGGAGCGTGATTAATATCAATTTCGTATTGTTTTGGTTGTGGTAAAACCGATGGAATTCCTTGTTGTATTTGTTCTTGGAAAGTCATTTGATAATTTTGTTAAACGAGTTTATTACTTTTTTTGAAATATATTTCGTTTGAGAATCATTTGCTTGATGCTCAAAAAAAGTAATAACTAAGGATAACGAATATCCGACCTATGGTAGGATTTGTGAATTTTGATTCTATATTTCTGTAAACAAATATCCATTTTATTTGATGTTTTTTGAAATTGAGATTACTATCTTAGTTCTGCTATATGCAACCTAAAATCTGCTTACCGTAACCGGACCACTAACTACTTTTTATTTGTGCCTGTTTTCTTATCATAACCATATGGGCAATGACGACACCCACTTTTACAACAATAGCCCCGTTTTAAATGGTATTTTTCTGTAAAGCATTTGTAACCTTCAGGTGTGTAATAGAAATCTTCCCCTTCTATTAGTTTATTTTCATTACTTTGCTCAATCATACTTGGGATTATTCTATTGTAAAATTCATTGGGATTACTTTCATAATGTAAATTACTCAATCGATTGAGTTTTTCATTAAATAGAGCCATTTTATCATTACAAATTTATAAATTTTATAGCGAATGTTTCTAATTGTTGCTAAATATTTAATTCCAAAAGGATATCGTGGATTGGTGGCATTTCCATTTGTATTTGTAAAAAATCGTGCTGATAAAGAAAATGTGGTTTTTGTTAATCATGAAAAAATCCATCTTCGCCAACAATTAGAACTTTTAGTGATTCCTTTTTTTATTTGGTATTTTATAGAGTATCTTTTTCGTTTGGTTCAATATAAAAACGCTGATTTAGCTTATAGAAATATCAGTTTCGAAAGAGAAGCTTACGCCAATGAAAAAGATTTAGAGTATTTGAAGAAAAGGTCTTTTTTAAAGTTTTTAAATTATTTAGATATGTATATGACAAAAAATTAATAAGATTGATTTCCAGTAGATTAAATTAATTTAATAAAATTTTTATAAATAATCTAAACCATATTTGAAAACACTAACAGATCTTCTACCCTGCTTTTTAATTTTAATTTTCGGCTGTAGTCTAAAAGAATGTTGTTACTTTTTTTTGTAATTTTAATAGAAAATAGGTATATGGAAGCTTACGATACA
>NZ_VJZP01000022.1 GCF_007097265.1 Flavobacterium gawalongense
ATGCTTTATAAATGTACAAACGACGAAAATTGTATTCGAAATGATTTTAGTCCGCATTACGGATAGTCATATAAAATAATAAACACTCTTTTCAATTTCTAAAATAAAATTATTTTTTAAGCAGCCATTTGTGTAACATTTTTTCCAAATCGGTTTGGATAATTGGCTTTGGCAGATAATCATTCATTCCTGCTTCCAGACATTTTTCTTTGTCTCCAACCATTATTCCCGCAGTTATTGCAATTATAGGAATATTTTCAGAATCTTTTAATTTCCTGATTTCGTCAGTTGCTTCATATCCATTTTTATTTGGCATTTGAATGTCCATCAAAATAACATCTGGTTGCCCTTTTTTATATTGTCCTACTGCTTCATTTCCATCCTTAGCTTCAAAAATAGTGCAATTAGACATTATTCTTTTAATCAGTGTTTTAGCTAAAAGCATATTGATTTTATTATCCTCAACTATTAAAATCTTTTTATTATTTAGAGTTTCTGTGGGAATAATAGTATCCTCATTAATTATATTAGTAAGTACTGAATCTATACTTTTTTTATGATTTGTCTTTTTAAATTTAATGTCAAAGAAAAAATCACTTCCATCTCCGTATTTACTAATTAATTGCAATTTGCTATCCATTAGTGCTAAAAGCTGATTTGAAATAGCCAAACCTAATCCTGTACCTCCAAATTTTCGATTTGTAGAATTATCTTCCTGTACAAAAGAATTAAATATTTTTTCATTGTTGCCTCCTTTTATACCTATTCCGGTATCTTTTACTGAAAACTTTATGTTTGACCAATTTTTGTCTGAAGAATAAATTTCATCTATATCCAAACGTATTTCTCCAAAACTGGTAAACTTTATGGCATTACTCAACAGATTTACTATTATTTGTTTCAATCTTACGGAATCTGCAAGAATGTATTGTGGAACGTTTTTATCTATATGGAGTGTTAAATCTATATTTTTTTGATTGGCTTGGTATTTAAATAAATCAATAACCTGATTTGTTAATTTAAAAAGATTTATTTCTTCAATATCCAATTCTAATTTTCCGGATTCTATTTTAGAAAAATCTAAGACATCATTAACAATCTCCATTAATGAAGTTGCGGATTCATTAACTGTAGTCATATATTCGAACTGATTCTTTTTTAAATTTGACTTCATCAACAAATGAGTAAAGCCAATTATTCCGTTTAATGGAGTTCTAATCTCATGACTCATATTCGCAAGAAAATCAGTCTTAGCTCTATTTGCGGCTTCGGCTTGTTCTTTCGCTTTTATTAACTCCATCTCCATCACCTTTTGTTCCGTGACATCAATGAAACTAATTACAATTTCAAATATTTCATCTTTGTTATCAATATCGGGGAAGCCATTGACTAAAAGCCATACGATGTCGTTAGTTTCTGGTCGATTCACTCCAACTGTAATGTTTTTTACTGCTTGCTTACTTGTTAATATTTGATTTACTGGATATTTTTCAATCGGCATAGCCGAATTGTCTTCATTCAAAAATTTCCAGGCCGGACTAATTGCCATTTTCCCTTTCATTTGATTATCACTTAATCCCAGTAATTCCGATGCTTTTAGATTATTCACAATAATTGAGGTATCTGATGCATGAACCACTATACCTGTATCAAGATTATTTAACAAACCGCGATATCTTTCCTCACTTTTCTGCAGTGCATAGTCCGATTGTTTGGCACTTGTAATATCACGAGAAAGACAAATGAAGTGTATATCATGATCTTCACTTTCCTGCATGGGTGCAATTGAGAGTTCAAACCAATGTAAACCACTCTGCAACTGTAATGAATATTGTCGTCCGATGGAGAACCCTTTTTCTGAAGCTTCCCGAATAGCGGATAGACACAAATTGGCAACATCGGGTGGTAATACTTCCGAAAATGTTTTACCTAGAAATACTTCTGGGGGCAACGCTAACAAATCATCCCGACGGGAATGGTAGTTGTAAATGCTACCGTTTATATCTACTTCAAACAGCAAATCAGGAATAGCGTCAAGAATAGCTTCCAGCTTTTTGTGCATTTTTTTAAACTCTTCTTCTATTTTTTTGCGTTCACTTACATCTCTTACTATCGCTACAATACGGCCATCTGCAATCATTTTGGCAGTAATCTCTACAGGAATCAATGATCCATCTCGACGCAGCATATTTCGCTCCATTAGAGTTTGCTTACCACTAAGCAATTCATGAATCATGATGGGTCTGTTTTTTAGCTCATCAATTGTATACAAATCCGTTAGATTTTTTGCACAAAGCTCCTCTTTGGTATACCCTAGCATGATGCAAGCACTTTCATTTACTTCGAGTAAATTCCCTGAAACATCGTTAATAAAAATAGCATCAGAAGCTTGTTCTATAAGGCTGCGATACTTTTCTTCACTATTAACAAGTTGTTCTTTTATATTTTTCAATTCTGTAATTTCAGTCATGGAGCTAATAAAACGTGTTGCTATTCCTAATTCATCTCTAATGATAACAGCACGATCATAAAAGTATCCATAACTACCATCCCCTTTTTGAAAACGAAATTCATCCGCCCATATATTTATAGTACTTGCATAGCTTTCTTCAAGCTTTTTAATAACTCTTTCCCTATCATCCGGATGAAGTCTAGAGCGCCATATTTCTTTATTATTGACGGTACTTGGCTCACCACTGCTTCCAAAATTAAAAAGCTCAATAAATGCTTTATTATTCCAACTTTGTCCAGTCAATAAATCTACTTCAGATATAGTATCATTTGTAGCAACTGAAATTCTCTCAAATCGTTCATTAGCGGTTTTAATTTTTTCTTCTGCTTTTTTAATTTCAGTTAAATCTAAGCCCATTCCTAATATGCATTTTTCACCTTCATATTCTACAACAAGTGAATTAATATAATAAGGGATTTTATTTTTCGTTTTTGTATAAAAGTTAAGTTCAATTCCCGGAAATTTATTTTCAATTCCCTTTGGTTTATTTTCTAAAACGGTTTTTATTCTTTTTTTAACTTTTTCTTTTTCATCTTCATCATAAAAATCAACCGGACTCATTTGGGCTATTTCATTTTTATTGTAACCCGTTACATCTTCAAAATTTTTATTCCATTTCACAAACTTTCCAGATTCACCGTAGAGATAAAAAACACCTGGAAGATTATTAATTATTGTTTCAGAAAGCTGTTTTTCCTTTAAAATCAGATCTCCCGCAATTTTACGTTCTGTAATATCAGTAATTGTGCCTATATAGCCCACAATTTCATTTTTGGTATTTCTCTCCGGAATGGCCTGTCCCATCACCCAAGAAATTGATCCGTCCGGGCGAACAAATCGATATTCCAACAAGGAGATTTCTTGATTATAAGTTGCATTTTCCCATCCATTAAACAATAATTTTTCATCATCATTATGGACAGCACTGAGCCAGCCATTTCCTAAAGCCTCCTGATAAGATAAGCCTGAAATTTGACACCAACGGGGATTAACATAAGTAGTGAGCCCAGCCGCATCAGTACGAAAAATTCCTACCGGTGATACTTCGGTAAGTGTAAGATACCGTTGTTCACTTTCAAAAACTGCCTCTTCTGCTTTTTTGCGCAAAGCTTCTTTCTCAAAAATCTCTAACGCAAAAGTCACATCACCAGTTGCTTCTTCCAATAATGCAATTTCCTCAGCATCAAAAAAGTTTTTTTCACCAGCAAAAAAATAAAAAACACCAATTACTTTTCCGAATTTTTTTATTGGCACCGCCATTGAAGAAAAATAGCCCCGTTCTAAAGCTTCTTCTTTCCATGGCAGCATCATTGGATCATTCTGAATGTCATTGCAAACTGCATATTTCGCTTCTCTAAACGCAATTCCAGCAGGACCTCTCCCCTCCGGTATATCTTCAATTGAAATAGTTTTTATTATAGAAAGATAACCATTGTCTTCGCCCGCAATCATTCTAGGAATTATTTTTTTAGTATTTTCATCTACTAATCCAATCCAGGCCATTCTAAACTTACCTAATTCAACAGCTATAGAACAAGCCTCTCTAAAAAGGGTTTGTTCATCAGTTGTACGGACAATCATTTGATTTATTTGGCTTATAAATAAATAAAGCCGATTGGCTTTAATGAGTTTTTGTTCTACTCCTATTCTTTCGGTGATATCAGTAATTATTCCATGGCAAATCACAGTTCCTTCCGGTTCAACCACTGGCAAAGAGTTCATCTCGTGCCATACCAATCCTTTTATTGGGTGCATGTAACGGTATTTCCCTTTGAGAGGAATTAACTTTGACTTGGTTTCAATAATGCTATACTTGACATAATCTAAATCTTCAGGATGAATCAATGAAAAAATGGTATTGGTATCATTTTCAATAGCTGCATAAGTAAATCCGTAAATTTCTTCAATAGCATTACTGGCATAAGGATAGCATAAAGAGCCGTCTTTATTTTGACGCATGGAATAAATTAAACCGGGTGAAGTAGCCGCAATTTTAGCAAACTTATCTCTTTCTTCTCTTAACGTTTTAATTACTTTTTTACTCTCGGTAATATCTTTAACAAAACCTAAAAACCTATTTTCTGAAAGTTTTACAGCTTCAACTGACCACCATCTAATTTCTCCCTTTTTATGAATCGCTTTAATTTCTTTTTTTGCTATTCCATTATTCAAAAGATTTCGGAATTCTTTAAAGTAATCTTCCAGAGATTCTAGAGCTGACAAATCACCAAACTTCATTGTTAATAGTTCCTCCCTTGAGTAACCGGTCAATAGTGTTGCTGCATGGTTTACATCTAAGTAATTTCCTTTTTCATCCAAGACAAAAACTCCATCTGGTGCATTTTCTATGTAATTCTTAAACTTAGCATTGCTTTCTTCTTCTATCACTTTTAGCTTATAATCAACTTCTGCTTGTTCTTTAGCTTTAACCGCAACTTCAATTTGTTTTTTTAAGCTAACATCTTGAGTATTACCTCTGATTCCTAATACATTCCCATTATCATCCAATAACGGAAAAATAGTTTGGTTAAACCACTTTACTTTTTTATTAAAAAAAGTAGCTCTTTGTTCTATTTCAAAAGGTTTTTTGTCAATAATTAATTGCGCTATTTTTTCTTGAAATAACGCTATATCTTCTTTAGAGAAATTATTTAAATATTCCTGAAATAAATCTTGATCATTCTTTTTTTCAACTTCAAAAATGGCATACAATTCATCAGACCAAATTATTTTTTTAGTATTTAAATCGAATTCCCAAGCACCAATTTTTGCGATTTTTTGCGCATGGTTTAATAAGTTTTCACTTTTAATTAATTTTTCTTGGGTGTTTCTTATCTCTGAGATATCTTTTCCAATTGCATAAATATTTTTAGAAGAAATGCTGTTTGCAGTCCATTGAATAGTAACAAATTCACCATTCTTTTTTAGGAATCTATTCTCATAATTTATTGAAGGTATCCCCGTAGAAAGTTTCTCAATCTCTTTTAACGATCTTTCAAGATCATCGGGGTGTAAAAGATGGAGTAAAGAATTGTTAAGTAATTCTTCTTTTGAATATCCTAAAATTTCAACGAAAGCGGGATTTATCTTTTTGAAAAAAGCATCAATTCCCACAATACATACTAAATCATTAGACTCTTCGATAAAAATTTTGAAATTAGCTAATGACTCTTCTTTTTTTAGTAACCGATCTATTTTTAACTCTTGCTCTTTCAATTTGTTGAGTAGATCGTCATATGTAGGTTTTGCTTCTTTCATACTCATAAAATTCAAATTTAATCGCTATTATTAGAACTCTTAAATGTAATAAAAATACCATAACAAATTAAATGTATTTATTTAAATATATTATTTAACAACTGTTTACATGTATTGTTTTATAAAAAATGACCCATTGAGTGTAATTAGTTTTTGATGATAATTTTCGTCAGTTCGAGTGATTTTCGTCAGAAAATTGTATCGAGAACTAGAAAATTATTATTAAAAAACGGTTCTCGATACATTTTTTGTTCCGTTTTACTACACAAAAAACACTACCATTGACGTTTTTTCAAAACTAATATAAAACCTATCGTATGGACACAAATAGTAAAGGTTAAATTTGAACACGAATTCCACTAATTTTCACAAATCTATGCGGCTAATACAGTTCGTGTAATTAATTTCACGAATGAATTCGTGGCAATTCGTGAAATTCGTGTTTATTTTTAGACTTATGTCCAGACGATAGGTATAATACGTCATTTTATATTGCTTTTTTTTGTAAAAAATTAAGCCTCGAACTGACGTTTTGAATAATTGCACCCAACGGATAAAAAATAATTAAAATCAATCTCTTTATCCAATGTGACATTAGTTACTGACTACAGATTTTTCACAATTTATCTTTGCAGTATCATTTAGAGAAATAATTATGAAGAAAATAAATTTAATAATGCCATTAAAAACCACTCTATCCTCGCTTTAGGATTTAATCAGTCATTCTTTTTATGCTTTTGCAAAATAAATAACCCATAAACCACTTGTGTGAGTCAGTTTATTACATTCCATAACCAAATAGTGCTTAAATCGAAGACATACTGTACAAGTTTAAGATGAAAAATTATATACAGCACAATAACCACATAAATAATCTGAAACATTTTTTTTGGATTTTTTTTACCAAAACTGCTCTCTTAAAAAACTTAAACACTTTATTTACAACTATTTAATTAAAATTAAATTCTAAAAATAAAAATCCTTTACTGTAGATTAAAATTATTTTAACAAAAAAATAACAAACACTTGTATATACAAATATAAAAATAGTTATATTTGTATCGACAAATAAAATACAGAAAGGCATGAAAATTGAAGATGAAATAAAAAGTACAATACCATTGGACATTTCAAAAAAAATTACTCTGAATATTTTATATACTCAAAATGTTATCACAGATAATTTCAATGAGGTATTGAAGCCGTATGACATATCTGGAGAACAATATAATGTATTACGAATATTAAGAGGTCAAAAAGGAAATCCGGCAAATATGTGTTTAATACAAGAACGTATGTTAGCCAGAACGAGTAACACTACTCGATTAGTAGATAAATTATTATTAAAAAATTTTGTTACTCGAAATGTTTGCCCTGAAAATAGAAGAAAAATTGAAGTTCAAATTACTCAAAAAGGCTTAGATGTTTTAAAAGAATTAGATCCAAAAGTAATTGCACACGATCAACTTTTTTCCAAAAAATTAAATACCGAAGAATTAGAACAATTAAATTATTTATTAGAAAAATACAGAAATTAAATATATTAAAATTATGAATACTTTTTTAGAAAATCAAAACTGGAGATACGCAACAAAGAAATTTGATGTTTCCAAAAAAATAACAACAGAAGATTTAAATATATTAAAAGAAGCAATTCGTTTGAGTTCTTCTTCATATGGTTTGCAACCTTACAAAGTTATTATTGTTGAAAATCCTGAATTAAGAGCGCAGCTTCAACCTTCGGCTTGGGGACAATCTCAAATTGTTGAAGCTTCTCACCTAATCATTTTTGCAAATGAAACTAACGTTGACGACACAACAATTGATAGTTATTTGAAAAATATTAGTGAAACAAGAAATACTCCAATCGAAGCTTTGTCTGGTTATGGCGACTTTATGAAATCTAAAATTTCTACATTAGATCATGACGTCAAAAGCATCTGGACAGCAAAACAAACCTATTTAGCTCTAGGTAATTTATTGAATGCTGCTGCTGAACTTAAAATTGACGCTACTCCTATGGAAGGTTTTGTTCCCGCTCAGGTTAATGAAATATTAGGTTTGGACAAATTAGGTCTAAATGCTACTTTAATTGCAACACTTGGTTATAGACACGAAGAGGATGCAACACAACATTACAAAAAAGTTAGAAAATCAAACGAAGACTTATTTATTACATTATAATTACTAATTCAAAATTAAATATTAATCCAAAATCAAATTTAAACACATGAAAAATTTAAAATCAATTGCATTGGCACTAGTAGTCGTTTTATCTACTTTATCTGTAACAGCACAAACTAAAAAAGTTGATGCTTCAAAAAGTATTGTTAACTGGGTTGGAAAAAAAGTAACCGGAAAACATGAAGGGACGGTAAATTTAAAAGACGGTAAATTAATCTTTAAAGGAAAAAAATTAGCTGGTGGTACTTTTAATGTTGACATGACATCGTTAACAGCAACTGACCTTTCTGGCGAATACCAAGGAAAATTAAACGGTCACTTGAAATCTGAAGATTTTTTTGGAACTGAAAAATTTCCAACAGCAACATTAATTTTCAAAAAAGTAGTTGCAAAAACAGCTAATGTTTACACAGTAACCGGAGATTTAACTATTAAAGGAAAAACAAACCCAATTACATTTGATCTTGCAACTACAAAAGATACTGCTGCAACTTCATTAAAAATTGATAGAACAAAATACGATATTAAATATGGTTCTGGAAGTTTCTTTGATAACCTAGGAGACAAAGCCATTTCAGACGAATTTGACTTAGCAGTTGCTTTGAAATTCTAATATTTTCTCAAAATAATTAGCAAACCCCAATAGGAAACTGTTGGGGTTTCTTTTTATAAATTAATATAAAATTCTTCTAAGTTTTTGTAAAAACAAGGGCTTTTTTTATAAAAGCAAATTACAAAACAAAAAAATCATGTTATAGACAGAGTTAATCCTCACAAATATCTACTATTAAAATTTACATAGCATAACTTATAGTAACAATAAAATAACATATAGTAATTATTCCTTTAACATACTCAAAGTAATTTTGAAAATAAAAAGATGCCCCTCGCAAGAATTGAACTCAAAAAAATTTTAATTATGAAAAAAGCCATATTTGTTATATTCATAAGTCTAATAAATAACCTATCTATAAATGCCCAACAGATAAAAGGAATCATCGGTGAAACTAATTGGATGAAAAATTGGACCAACTTTAAACCAACTGCGGAAGAGTATCCAGATGCAACTAATATTTTGACAGGCACAATAAGTAGTGATCTTAAACTGTATAAAAGGAATACCTATAGATTAATTGGGGTTGTATACATAACAAATAACGCTGTATTAACCATTGAACCAGGAACCATTATACGTGGAGATGTAGAAACATGTGGAACACTAGTAATAACAAAAGGTTCAAAAATTATGGCGGAAGGTGAAGTAACAGACCCTATTGTTTTTACTTCCAATAGAGAAATTTCAATGAGAAAACCTGGAGACTGGGGAGGAATTATCATATTAGGGGAAGCTCCTATAAATAAAGTTGGTGGAATAGGCTTTTTAGACTTTAATTTAGACCCTATGATTAGTCATTATGGCGGACAAAATCAAGACAGCAATTCGGGTATATTAAAATATGTTCGTATCGAATATTCAGGAAGAAAACTAAATGCTTTAAAAGAACTTAACGGATTGTCATTAGCAGGTGTTGGTCGAAAAACTAAATTTAATTTTATTCAAATCAGTTATTCGAATGATGATTCCTATGAGTGTTATGGTGGAGACGTAAATTTTGACAATGTCATTTCATTTAGAGCAACTGATGACGATTTTGATTTTACGCAAGGTGCACAATGCAATATAAGTAACAGTATTGCTATACGTTATCCATATTCATCTGATATTTCCGGTTCTCGATGTTTTGAAATAGACTCATTTGATAAAATTGAAAATGCAGATTTAACAAAAAAACTAACCAAAATAATTGCCACAAATATCACTTTAGCAAATTTAGAAGAAAACAATCAAGGCTTAGTCAGAGAAGCAATTTACGTTAAAGACAAAAGTTACTTTAGCCTCAACAACAGCGTTGTTACCGGATTTAAACTTTGTATTTTATTAGACAGTAAAATAAGTAATATTTCAGCTAATTTAGCAAAAATTAATTTACAAGGAGTACTCGTTAATAACTGTGATGGAGGTATTCACAGTGAAAACGCAGCGTATGATTCAGAAATAAAGAATTGGTTTAGCAATGAATCTTTTTCAATAGAGTATTTAAAAATAAACAACTCGGAGCTTTTTTTAGAAACAAACATTAAAAAGAATCCGGATTTTAGATTACAAAAGAACAAGACATTAGCCATTGGAAATTAAGATCTAAAGAAAACTTTAAATGACTGGGATTATCATGAATCTAATTTAAGATTAAAAATTAAATTATAATTTTTTAATCAACCTTACATTTAATTTAACCGAAAAATAATTCAGTCCCACAACGGGTAATTAATTGATGGGTTTCTTTTTTAACCAAACCAAATAAAATTTTATATGACTATCCGTAATGCGGACTAAAATCATTTCGAATACAATTTTCGTCGTTTGTACATTTATAAAGCATAAATATTAGCCCACAGATTGTACAGATTATACCGATTTACACGGATTTTTTTACTCGGTGAATCAAACTGTTATTTAAATCTGTGCAAAATCCGTTCAATCCGTGTTATCTGTGTGTCCTATTTTATCCTTTGGAACATATTGCGGACTGTCTAAAATTTTATATAAAAATTAGCTGTAAAAACCGCTTTAAATATTGAATTGCGTGAATTCATTTATTAATAATTTTTCATTTTGAAATCATCAATAAATTTAACTAAGACATAGCGTATCAGTATCTTAAAATTGAAATTGATTTTTGTAACTTTGATATTGAATAAATAAATTTCATTAGTATTTTTTTATTCGGCATTGACTTTTAATTTAAAAATATCATCATGAAAAATTTAAAAAAATTAGTCTCGTTCTAATAGTCATTTTTACATTTATTACAGCAGAAGGACAAACCAATAAAATTGATATCTCTAAAAGTAAAATTAATTGGGGTAGGAAAAAAAGTAACCGGTCAACATGAAGGAATAGTAAAACTAAAAGGCGGATATATTATTTTCAAAAATAATAAAGTGGCAGGAGGAAATTTTACTGCAGACATGAAATCATTATCAAATACAGATCAAACCGGAAAATCAAAAATAAAATTAGAAGGACATTTGAAATCGGATGAATTTTTCGGAGTAGATAATTATAACACTTCCAACTTGGTTTTCAAAAGCATTGGCGATAAAGGCAATAATGTTTACAGTGTCACTGCAGATTTGACAATAAAAGGAGTTACAAATCCCGTAAAATTTGATTTCATCGTAAAAGGGAATACTGCAACTGCCGCTTTAAAAATAGACCGAACAAAATATGACATTAAATACGGTTCCGGTAGTTATTTTAATGATTTGGGAGATAAAACAATTTACGACGAATTTGAATTAAATGTTGATTTGCCATTTTAGTTAAACTTTATTTAACAAAAAAACGTAAAATTTAATATTTTTTTTGGTTTTTTATTTTTGAATACTCGAAATTCATTTATATATTTGTCACAACAAAAAAATCATGAAAACAACTATAAACAGTACTTGGTGGTGGAATAATTTACGTCAGTCGTCGTGAACAAAGCTCCTATAGTATTATTAAACTATAAATATAAAAGGCTTGTCATCACGACAGGCCTTTTTTTTGTGCTCTATTTCTTTACTATTACACAACACTAAAAAATTATATAAATTGAAACCTTTTATACTAAATACAAATTACAAGCAAATTCTTGCCGATACCATAACTCCTGTGAGTGTGTATTTCAAAATTCGCGACAAATTCCCTAATAGCTTATTGCTGGAAAGTAGTGATTATCATGGGAATGACAACAGTTTTTCTTATATCTGTTGCAATCCGATTGCTTCTATAAAAATAGAAAATGAAATCATCTACAAAACATTTCCTGATGGTAGTTTTGAGAACATTGCTATTGATGCCACAACCAATATTCCAGAAGTAATACAAGAATTTTCAAGTCAATTCAAATCCGAGAAAAATGATTTCAAATTCATAAATAATGGTTTGTTTGGCTATATTTCATATGATGCCGTTCGGTATTTCGAAAAAGTTACTATCGCTAAAAAAGACAATAGTATTTCTATTCCTGATGTTTATTATGCCGTGTACCAAAACATTATAGCTATCAATCATTTTAAAAATGAAGCTTATATTTTCTGTCACAGTTTAGACGGAAAAAATAACATCTCGGAAATTGAGCAATTATTACAATCCCGAAACATTGCTTCCTATAAATTCTCTAAAGAAGGAGAAGGCTTTTCGAATTTGACAGATGAAGAATTCAAACATAATGTGGCTTTGGCCAAAAAGCATTGTTTTAGAGGTGATGTATTCCAATTAGTTTTGTCCAGAAGGTTTACCCAAGGTTTTAAAGGTG
The DNA here is from genome assembly GCF_007097265.1 of Flavobacterium gawalongense. Lineage (GTDB taxonomy): Bacteria > Bacteroidota > Bacteroidia > Flavobacteriales > Flavobacteriaceae > Flavobacterium > Flavobacterium gawalongense. Next base: position 12,319 of record NZ_VJZP01000022.1, read on the forward strand.
ACGAATTTAATGTGTACAGAGCGTTGCGAAGCATCAATCCTTCGCCTTATTTATTCTTTTTTGATTATGGTGATTTCAAAATATTTGGCTCTTCTCCGGAAGCCCAAATTATTGTCAAAGACCGTAAGGCCGAAATTCATCCTATCGCAGGAACTTTTAAACGAACCGGTGATGATGAGCAAGATGCCATTCTTGCCAAACAATTATCGGAAGATAAAAAGGAAAATAGCGAACACGTGATGTTGGTTGATTTAGCCAGAAATGATTTAAGCCGAAACGGTCATAATGTCAATGTAGAAAAATATAGAGAAGTACAATTCTTTTCTCATGTGATTCACCTAGTTTCAAAAGTAACTGGACATTTGCACCCGAGTGCCACAACTATGCAAGTTGTAGCTGATACTTTTCCGGCGGGAACCTTAAGTGGCGCACCAAAACACAGAGCCATGCAATTGATTGAAGAGTACGAAAAAACCAATCGAAATTTTTATGGTGGCGCTATTGGTTTTATGGATTTTGAAGGAAACTTTAATCACGCCATTATGATTCGGACTTTCCTTAGTAAAAATCATCAATTGCATTCCCAAGCGGGAGCAGGAATTGTAGCGAGTTCTGATGAAGAAAGCGAAATGCAGGAAGTATATAACAAATTGAGAGCGTTGAACGCAGCTTTGGATTTAGCAGAAACTATTTAGTAGTATTCAGTATTCAGTTTTTAGTGTTCAGTCGCAGTGTTCTGAATGAGCAACTTAACCATTTATACAAGTAATTACAAAACATAATCTATTCTCAGAGTCCCCCCTCTCCTTTGGAGAGGGGCAGGGGGTGAGGTAAAAGAAAACAAAATGAAAAAAATACTAGTCATAGACAATTACGATAGTTTCACTTATAATTTGGTGCATTATCTGGAAGATTTAGATTGCGAAGTAACCGTATACAGAAACGATGAATTTGATATCGATGAAATTGCAGTTTTCGATAAAATATTACTATCTCCTGGACCTGGAATTCCAGATGAAGCCGGATTATTGAAAGAAGTAATCAGAAAATATGCTCCAACCAAAAGTATTTTTGGAGTGTGTCTTGGGCAACAAGCGATAGGTGAAGTTTTTGGAGGAACACTTTCTAATTTAGATAAAGTCTATCACGGTGTTGCCACAATGGTAAAAACCGTAGTTGATGATGAACTATTATTCGAAGGATTAGGAAATGAATTTGAAGTAGGTCGTTACCATTCTTGGGTGGTTGACACCAATTTACCTGATGTACTTGAAGCCACTTCATTCGACGAAAATGGCCAGGTGATGTCGTTGCGTCACAAAACTTATGATGTTCGCGGTGTACAATTTCATCCGGAAAGTGTTTTGACGCCTAATGGAAAAAAGATATTGGAGAATTGGGTTAAGAGTTAGTTCCTCCCCCCACCCCCCCGAAAGAGAGGGAGCCAAAAGCAAAAAAATGACCCTTTGCACCTTCGTGCCTTTGTGGCAAAAACAAAATAAAAATGAAAAATATATTAAATAGACTCATCAATCACGAAATGCTTTCGAAAGAAGAAGCAAAAAACGTATTGGTTAATATCTCCAACGGAAGTTATAACACAAGCCAGATTGCGTCTTTCCTTACTGTTTACATGATGCGAAGCATTAGTATTGAAGAACTTTCCGGTTTCCGTGAAGCGTTGTTAGAATTGTGTATTCGTGTGGATTTATCAGGGTACAATACCATAGATCTATGCGGTACGGGTGGCGATGGAAAAGACACTTTCAATATCTCAACTCTAGCTTCTTTTGTGGCTGCCGGTGCGGGAATCAAAGTAGCTAAACATGGAAATTATGGTGTTTCTTCCATTTCCGGATCTAGTAATGTCTTAGAGAAATTGGGAATTAAGTTCAGCAACGACAATGATTTTCTGGAAAGAAGTATTGAAAAAGCGGGAATTTGTGTTTTGCACGCTCCCTTATTTCATCCTGCCATGAAAAACGTGGGGCCTATTAGAAAAGAATTAGCAGTAAAAACTTTCTTCAATATGTTGGGACCAATGGTAAATCCATCATTTCCTAAAAATCAATTGGTAGGTGTTTTCAATCTAGAACTGGCCAGAATGTACGCCTATTTGTATCAAAATACCGATGTGAATTTTACAATCTTGCATTCGCTTGACGGCTATGACGAGGTTTCACTGACAGGACCAACAAAAACGATTACCAATTCAATGGAAGGAATGTTAAAACCAGAGGATTTTGGTGTTCGCCTTTTGCTGCAAAGCGAAATCGAAGGTGGAACTACCATCGAAGAATCGGCTCAAATGTTTACTGATATCATTTCTGGAAAAGGTACCGAAGCCCAAAATAATGTGGTTTGTGCCAATGCCGCAATGGCAATTGCAACCGTTACAAAATGCTCGCCGCTTGAAGGTTTTGAGTTGGCTAAGGAAAGTTTATTTTCTGGAAAAGGATATAACGCTTTAAAAATATTACAAGAATTGAGCAGGTAAAAAAATCGTTTAAAGTTTAAGGTTTAAAGTTGTTGGAATGGAAATTCTAACTTTTGAACAAATTACAAGAATCTTGTGCAACTTTAAACTTTAAACAAAGAAAACTTTAAACAAATAAGAATGAATATTTTAGATAAAATTATAGTTGACAAAAAAAGAGAAGTCATCCTCAAGAAATCAATCATTCCCGTTTCGCAATTGGAAGCTTCGGTTTTCTTTGGAAAAAAAACTATTTCTTTAAGTGAAAATTTAAGAAACAGCACTTCTGGAATCATTGCAGAACACAAACGTCGTTCGCCTTCAAAAGCCGAAATAAATTATAGTTTTACTGTTGAAGAAGTGGTGAAAGGATATGAAACTGCCGGTGCTTGTGGAATTTCGGTTTTGACCGATGGAAAATATTTTGGCGGTTCATTGGACGATTTACTTTTGGCAAGAGCCTCAGTGAACATTCCATTATTGAGAAAAGAATTTATTGTAGATGAATACCAAATATTAGAAGCTAAAGCCCACGGAGCGGATTTGATTTTGCTGATTGCAGCGGTTTTAACAAGAGACGAAATCAAATCATTATCTGAATTTGCTAAAAGTTTGGGATTGGAAGTGTTGTTGGAAGTTCACAATCAGGAAGAACTGGAAAAATCAATTATGCAAACTTTAGACATGATTGGTGTAAATAACAGAAACCTAAAAACTTTCGAGGTGAGTTTGGATTTCAGCAAACAATTAGCATCATTAATTCCGAATGAATTTATAAAAGTTTCCGAAAGTGGCATTTCATCCATTGAAGCAATCAACGAATTAAAACCTTACGGATACAAAGGATTTCTGATTGGAGAAAACTTTATGAAAACGGACAATGCCGGTAAAGCAGCAACGGAATTTATTTCAAAATTAAAAATTTAAAGCTAGACACGAATTTCACAAATTAACACGAATTCAATTGGTGAAAATTTGTGAAATTAGTGGCAAAAAACTGGAAATGAAAAAAAACACTGACAATCAAGATACTTCGGCTCCCTTCCCTTCGGGGAGGGCTGGGGTGGGGATTAAAATCTGCGGCATGAAATATCCCGGTAATATACTCGAAGTGGGCTCGCTCCTACCCGATTATATGGGATTCATATTCTGGGAAAAATCGGCTCGGTATTTTGATGGTATTATTCCAGATTTACCGAAATCCATCAAGAAAGTGGGCGTTTTTGTAAATGCGACACAAGAAGAAATTCTTGAAAAAATGAAAAAATACAATTTACAAGCTGTTCAATTGCACGGACATGAATCCGCTGAATTTTGTTTGGATTTGAAAAATAAAATGGATAATTCTATAGAAATCATAAAAGTATTCTCTGTTGATGATACATTTGATTTTGAGGTGCTGAAACCATTTGAAACGGTTTGTGACTATTTTCTTTTTGATACCAAAGGAAAATTACCCGGTGGCAACGGAACCACTTTCGACTGGAAAGTATTGGTAAATTATCCCTCAAGCAAACCCTTTTTCCTGAGTGGAGGAATCGGAATTGAGGAAATGGGCGCCGTAAATGAAATTTCGAAAACCAATTTACCCATTTACGCTATTGATGTAAACAGTAAATTTGAAATAGAACCCGGATTAAAAAATATACAATTATGTAGAGACGTTGCAATGCAACGTCTCCACCAAAATAAATAAAAAAAATAAAATTATGTCATACAACGTCAACGAAAAAGGCTATTACGGAGAATTTGGAGGCGCCTTCATTCCTGAAATGTTATACCCAAATGTGGAAGAATTACGTCAAAATTATTTAAAAATTACAGCTGAACCAGAATTCCAGGCCGAATTTGATGCGCTGTTAAAAGATTATGTGGGACGCCCTACCCCGCTTTATTTTGCAGAGCGTTTATCTAAAAAATACAACACCAAAATCTATCTGAAAAGAGAAGATCTTTGCCATACCGGTGCACATAAAGTCAATAATACCATTGGACAAATTCTACTGGCAAAAAGGTTGGGCAAAAAACGCATTATTGCCGAAACAGGTGCAGGTCAACATGGCGTTGCAACAGCAACCGTTTGTGCATTAATGGGACTGGAATGTATTGTTTATATGGGTGAAATCGACATCAAACGTCAAGCACCAAATGTGGCTCGTATGAAAATGTTAGGTGCCGAAGTTCGTCCGGCTCTTTCGGGTTCAAGAACCTTAAAAGATGCCACTAACGAAGCCATTCGCGACTGGATCAACAATCCCGTTGACACCTACTATATCATCGGTTCCGTAGTTGGACCACATCCTTATCCGGATATGGTGGCGCGTTTCCAAAGTGTCATTTCTAAGGAAATCAAAGCCCAATTATTGGAAAAAGAAGGTCGTGAAAACCCTGATTACGTAATTGCTTGTGTAGGTGGCGGAAGCAATGCTGCCGGTGCGTATTATCATTTTCTTGACAACGAAGACGTAAACATTATCGCGGTTGAAGCTGCTGGTTTAGGAGTGCATTCTGGCGAAAGTGCCGCAACATCGGCATTAGGAAAAGTAGGCGTTATTCACGGAAGTAAAACCCTATTGATGCAAACTCCTGATGGTCAAATCACAGAGCCGTATTCTATTTCTGCCGGATTGGATTATCCGGGCGTAGGTCCTATGCATGCTAATTTATTCGCTACTGGAAGAGCGAAATTCATCTCGATTACTGATGATCAGGCTATGAATTGGGGATTACAACTCTCCAAAATGGAAGGTATTATTCCCGCTATCGAAAGTGCCCATGCCTTTGCCGTTCTCGACGAAATGAAATTCAAACCGGAGGATATTGTAGTCATCAATCTTTCCGGTCGTGGCGACAAAGATTTGAATACCTATATTGATTATTTTAAATTATAATTGGGTTTATCCTGAATTTATTTCAGGGCGTTCCCTCGCTTTCACTAGCGTTTCAGCGAGGTCAGGCTTTCCGTTACAATCTTTTTTATCTCGTTAAAAAACGAGATAAAAAAGGATTTTCACTGCAATCCTTAACGCAAACCCAACAGCAATAAAAAATGAAGTTCAATTTACATTTTCAAAATAGAAACTATGGAAAAATTATTCGCTTACGGCAGCTTACAAAATGAGGACATACAAAAAGATCTTTTTGGGCGTATTCTTGAAGGAACTCCCGAAACGTTAATTGGTTATGTAGTAAAAGAAATTCAAATCGAAGAAGAATTTGGATTAGTACATTATCCCATCATTATGGAAACCCATAAACCGGAAGATACCATCAACGGAATTTTATATTCCATTTCGTCCCAAGAACTTCGCCAAACGGATTTGTACGAAGGATTGCATTACAAACGCGTTGAAGTACATTTACAATCCAACCTAAAAGCTTGGGCTTACAGTGCCGCCATTTAAGCCACTGAATTAATAAAAGTAGAAGGTTTCTAAAACCTTTAAAATCTGATAAAAAATATAAAATGAACCGAATAAATCAAAAATTACAAGAAACCAAAAAGATACTTTCCATCTATTTCTCTGCGGGATATCCTAACTTAAACGATACGGTACAAATCATTCAGGATTTAGAAAAAAGCGGTATTGATATGATTGAAATTGGATTGCCGTTTAGCGATCCATTGGCAGATGGACCAACGATTCAAGCCAGTTCCACCCAAGCGTTGCATAACGGAATGACCACACAGGTGCTGTTTGACCAATTGGCAGCTATTCGCAAAACAGTTTCTATTCCTTTAGTGATTATGGGGTATTTCAACCCCATGTTGCAATACGGAATAGAGAATTTCTGCAAGAAATGTGCGGAGATTGGCATCGATGGATTAATCATTCCCGATCTTCCTGTTGATGTGTATGCCGATGAATACAAGGAAACTTTCGAAAAATACGGTTTAATTAATGTGTTTTTGATTACACCACAAACTTCTGAGGAACGCATCCGTTTTATTGACAGCGTATCCGATGGATTTATTTATATGGTAAGTTCTGCCAGTGTTACGGGATCACAATCTGGTTTTGGAAGCGTCCAAGAAGAGTATTTCAAACGCATTGCAGCAATGAATCTAAAAAATCCTCAAGTAATTGGCTTTGGAATAAACAATGCAGAAACGTTTAATCAAGCTACGCAATTTGCCAAAGGTGCGATTATAGGAAGTGCTTTCATTACGCATTTAACCGAAAACGGAACTGGGAAGATTGCTGAGTTTGTAAAAGCGATTCGATAATAAAAATATCATTTTCTATAAATCAAACGGCGTTTAAAGTTTATTTAAATGCCGTTTTTTTGTGTCCATATTTTAGAAAAGACTAAAATTATTTGTAATAATTTATTTATATATTTACAAAATAACAAAAAGCCACTTTATGGCTCCTATATACAAGTTAGCAGTAAGCAAAAGAGAATACCCGAAAAGGACACTCTCTTTTTTATACTTACTTTAAAAATATTTTCGACAAATTATTTCCAAAACTCGTCTTCAGCAGGTTGGTCTTCAGAAAATAACCAAACTTGAACAATTTTTCCATCTGCAACTTCATACAAATCGTTACCATTCATATCAACTGTTTTAGCACCACTTTTAGCACTAAAACGAACAGGACAAGAAACAAAATTTCCATTAACCATCATTGCTCCTGCTGGTTTGATAACTAATGTCCCTTGTGTTGCTCCCATCATGTCGCCAAGCATTTTGCCAATGGCTTCAAGTCCTGTTTTTGTTCCAGAAAACTTATTGTTTCCGGGTTGGTGCCATTTTGCATCAGGGTTGAAATGCGAAAATGCTGTAGGAATGTCTCCTTTTGAAAGGGCTATTGAATAAGCCTCTACTACTTCTTTTGCTGTCATTTTATTTTCTTTTTGATTTGTTTGCGAATTATTTACCTTTTTTGACTTTTTATGTGTTTGTGCTTCTAATGTGCCCAATGAACACAATAATAATGCTATTGCGATTAATTTGGTATTCATTTTTTTCGATATTTGTTTAATAAAACTTACTTGATTTAAATTAAAACATTGGATTATTGTTTGCTCTTTTTTCAGGCATCTTCATCATTGCATCCCAATGTTCAACAATCTTATTATTTTGTACACGATATATGTCTATAAACCTCATTTCCTTTCCTGCCATTTCATAACGAGAATGAAGGATAACAATATCTCCCTCTGCAATGACGTGTTTAAACTCTATTTTTTGTTTTGGAACACCTTGTGAGGCTAACATTTTTACAAGTGCCTTTACTCCATCTTGCCCATCTGCAATGGTAGGGTTGTGTTGTAAGAAATCCTTACTCATAAATTCATCGACAGCAGTTGTGTCTAATTTGCCAAAAATTCTTTGGTAAGCAGTAGTAACTAACTGTTTATTTTTTTCAGTTTGCTTTGTTTGTGCCTGTGTTTCAATTGTACCCAATGTGAAACATAATAATGACAATGCGATTATTTTTGCTTTCATTTTTTTAATTGTTTTTTTAATTGTTGTTCAAAATTAAATCATTTCTTACCTTTGTACAAGTACCTACATAGTGGTATGGTGCTTACCTTTTAGTTAGAAATATTGATTATCAATGAAAAAAACTCAAAAAAATATTTTTCCATCAGACGAAAATTGTCCTGTAAGGCGTTCATTAACACTTTTAGGAGGCAAATGGACACTTTTAATTTTATTTCAAATCAACGAAAGAGTAATAAGATATGGCGAACTAAAAAGGGCTATACCCGGAATAAGTGAAAAGATGTTAATCCAAGAACTCAATTTATTGGTAGAACATAAATTTGTTTCTAAAAAGGCGTATCCAGAAATTCCACCAAGAGTTGAATATACCTTGACAAAACTTGGACTAAAAACTTTGCCAATAGCGGACATACTTGCAACATTTGGATTAGAAAATTTAACCTAAATTGCCTACCGCTAACATTTAGGAAACTAGAAGAAAGACCCGATCGCTCGGAAATGCACTAAATCTTCTCCTGTTGGATAGCGCAGTTTTGCAAACTGTGCCTACTAACGAGAGCTATCAAAAACAAAAATAAAACCGTGGCTAAACTTATTTTGCTAGATTTGTGTTGGCTGTAAGCAGTAATGGGTACAGTTTTTGAAAAACTGCGCTAACGATTGTTTGTAAATACGAGCGATCGCACATAAAACACCTTACCTATAAAGCTTTTACAGGAACTGGAGTTTTGGCTACCGCCAAGATCCCGATCTCTCGGAAATGCACTAAATCTTCCCAGGCTCTTCGAAGAGTACATAACGTTATCGGGTATGCTGCGCAAACGTCTCCCCCAGCTGCGCAAAGTCTACTGACTTTGCGCTTTTTTTCAATGTAATTATATAAAATTCAACTCATAAAAGTCTCCTTACTTTTTTACAAACCGTTCCGGCTATCCCTACCCAGCTCTTCGAAGAGTACATAACGTTATCGTAGATGCTGCGCAAATGTCTCTGACTTTGCGCCCACAACGATAAGCAACAAACATAACAGCGATCTCTCGGATTTGATTGCACGAAAATCTTTCCAAGCTCCGCAAACGTCTCTGACTTTGCGCAATTTGCTGAACCTGTTATTAAAACAAAAACCCATAAAGTCTCTGACTTTCATCGTCTTAGATTTTAAAAACATAAACAAGTCATTAAAATTGTTATTTTTATATTAAAAATACTCCCGCTCCGAAGTCTCACGACTTCGGAGCCGTTCCAATGATTAACAAACACAAGGAAATAAAGGTTGCTAAAGTTAGAACGGCATATAGCAATGTGTACGAAGTCCGAAGACTTCGCACAGCACGGAAAATTGAAGAATTCGTAAAAGCAATTCGATAAAAAACTTCTTTTTATATAAAATCAAACGGCGTTTAAATGAACTTTAAACGCCGTTTTTTTTATGGTCAAACAATAATTAAATTTAATTTTTTATAAGATTATTTTTATATATTTGATATGAGATAAAAATAACAGAGATAGAATTTATCGCCATTTTCACATTTTAAATTAATAAGAAACCCGATGAAAAAATATATTTTAACTGCGGTAACAGTATTTGTATTTGCCTTAACAAATGCACAAAAAGTCAACTTTGGAGCAAAAGCAGGGTTAAATGTTGCAAATTTAACAGGTTACTTTCCTGATAGTTCGCCTTTAATTGGTTTTAATGCAGGCATTTTTACCGAGATAAAAATTACTGATAAATTTGCAGTTCAACCTGAATTATTATTTTCTACGCAAGGAAACAAAATGAAGATACCTGTGCTTGATGCTTCTTCAGTTTTTCTGTATTCTTATGATGGCAAATGGAACTTATCCTATTTAAATCTACCCGTAATGGCTAAATATTACATTCTAGATAAACTGAGTATTGAGGCTGGACCGCAAATAGGTTTGTTATTAAGCGCAAAAGCAAAATATAGTTCAGATAGAGCATTGCCATCATTAAATACATCTACATCAGAATATGACATAAAAAATTATCTTAAATCAATTGATTTAGGTTTAAATTTTGGAGCCGTCTACGACGTGTCAAAAAATTTATCTGTGAATTTTCGTTACAATCTTGGCTTAGCTAATATCAATAATGAACCTATGAGTAGTTCAAATATCAAAAACAAAGTGTTTTCATTATCATTAGGATATAAACATTAATATCTCGCTCCGCAAAATACCCAGCTCTTCGAAGAGTACATAACGTTATCGTAAATGCTGCGCAAATGTCCCAGCTCTTCGAAGAGTACATAACGTTATCGGATGTGCTGCGCAAACGTCTCTGACTTTGCGCCCACAACGATAAGCAACAAACATAACAGCGATCTCTCGGATTTGATTACGCGAAAATCTTTCCAAGCTGCGCAAACGTCTCTGACTTTGCGCAATTTCCTAAACCTGTAATTAAAACAAAACGCAATAAAGTCTCTGACTTTCATCAACTTAAATTTAAAAAAACAAACAAGTCACCCAGCTCTTCGAAGAGTACATAACGTTATCGGGTATGCTGCGCAAACGTCTCTGACTTTGCGCAATTTCCTAAACCAGCTCCGAAAAGTGTCCCTGTAAATAAATAAATTTCTCGTAAAGGCTGCGCAAACGTCTCTGACTTTGCGCAATTTCCTAAACCTGTTATTAAAACTAAAACCTCATAAAGTCTCTGACTTTCATCGTCTTAAATTTAAAAAAATAAACAAGTCATTAAAATTGTTATTTTTATACTAAAAATATGTCAAAATGAAAGAAGGCTATGTAATTAGGGACCAGACTTTACCACATTATATAACGGCAACTGTTGTAGATTGGATAGATGTTTTTACCAGACAAACCTACAGAGACAGTATAATAGAGTCTTTGGATTACTGCATAAAAAACAAAGGAATGATTTTGTATGGCTATGTCATTATGAGCAATCACATTCATTTAATCATTCAATCTCAAGATGGTAAATTATCAGATTTGATAAGAGATTTTAAAAAATTTACCGCAAAAAATATTTTAGAGAAAATCCAAGTCGTACCAGAAAGCCGAAAAGAATGGATGCTGGAACGCTTCAAATTAGCAGCAGAAAAGCATACAAGAAACAAAAAATATCAATTTTGGCAGTATGGGAATCATCCTGAAGAGATTTATACCAATAAATTTATGTGGTCTAAATTAGATTACATACATCTAAATCCAATAAGAGCTGGTTTAGTTGAAAAGGCTTCACAATATATTTATTCCAGCGCAAGCAATTACATAAACGATTCTGGATTATTAAAAATAGAAAAAGCAGATAATCCAGTCATTGATGTTTTGAATCTTAAAGCTTTTACAAGGTATAATCAGTATTGAAATAGTATTCAAAAGTCAGAGACTTTCATGACGCTAATAATTTAACCAGATACTAAAAAATTGCGCAAAGTCAGAGACATTTGCGCAGCATACACAACAAACACTTCGGAAAGCAAGGGGATTTACTTAACAAAAAAGAGGGCTAAAAAGCCCTCTTCTTTATACTATTATCATTACTATCCCTTGTTGCAATACGCTGCATAATTAAATACTTACCTCTTCAATAGCAGTTTCAAATTCCATAGGATCCACTATTTCTTCTCCTTTATCTGTTTCAAGTTTAGAAGCTTTGAGAGTATTAAACTTTTCTAATTGTTCTATTTCTCCTTCTTCACCACTGAAATAAGGAAAAACATCCATAATCGGAGATTCCGAAATAGCAGGTATGGTATAGTCGCCCATGGTGCCTTTCATTACACTGGTGGTGTTATCATAAGCTTCTTTTACGTCGTTGCCTTGCACTAATAAATACATATTCGACTTTCGTTCTTTGCCGCTTTCTTCGTCATAAGCCAATAAAGAAATTTTTGATTTAAACCAACGATCCGCATTCTCGAAGGGATGTATCTCTGCATAATTTGCCACTTTTATATTCGTGATTTTAAATTCTTCACTAATATAGGCAGACATCTCTTCATTAATTCTGGTTTCTGCTTCCGTATAGGATAAAGCATCTACCAAATAAGGTTCTGTCGTAATCTTTTGCAATCCAGTATCATCTGTTTTTCTATATTTTACTTTGCATTCATACCAAATTGTGCTCATATCTTTTTTTTTAAGGATGTCAAAGATAGATTTTAAAGGAAAATAAATTCACAATTCATAAAATAGATATTCACAATTTCGGATGATTCATTATTTCTTTAAAAACCAGCTGTCGCGGATTTGATAGTGTGGAAATGTTTTCCGTGCCCATTCCAATTATCAATACAAAGTAAAGGCAGATTTGAAATCCGTGCTCATATCATAAGGCACAAAGGGCAATAGCTATCATTTATTCATACGTTCTTGTTATATTAAAACATACGTTTAGCTATTATTTTAATAGATTTGTATGAAGTGAATTAATCATTACAGGTATGGATTGCAAATACGAGCCATCAGGTCTAAAAAACATCATAAATAAAAAAGTTATATTTTTAAATGAATCCGAGAATTGAAACTTTAGCTGAAAAAAAATTAATTGGCAAGCGAATCCAAATGTCACTTGCTAATAACAAAACGCGTGAATTATGGCAACGTTTTATGCCAAGACGAAAAGAAATACAAAATAAGATTGGCTCTGATCTTTATTCGATGCAAGTATATGATGCTTTGTATTTTGATAATTTTAATCCAAATGCCACTTTCGAAAAATGGGCCGCTATAGAAGTTTCCCATTTTAATACCGTTCCCAATGAAATGGAAACCTTTACTTTGGCAGGCGGACGCTATGCCGTTTTCATACATAAAGGTTCAAACACCGACAACAAAACGTTCCGATACATTTTTGAAACTTGGTTGCCCGATTCAGAATACATTTTAGACCATAGACCACATTTCGAATTGTTAGGAGCAAAATATAAAAAGGACGACCCAAATTCAGAAGAAGAAATTTGGATACCTATAAAACTTAAATAAGAAAGAAATGTTTCTTATTTAACTTTAAAAGCAACAAGCTGAAATAAAGAACTCAAACAAAAAATAATTTTTATTCGACTCCATTTTAACATAAAAAAAACGCATTTTATTTTGTTAAAACAATGTTAAAAAATAATTAAACAACTGTTTAAGTTAAACACTTGTTTAATTTTGTTTTTTCATAAAAATAGATGGCATTGAAAACTGATTTTAACGACAAACAAATTCAAATTCTGGAAGTTGCAGAGACTTTATTTGCTGAGAAAGGATTTGATGGCACGTCTATTCGGAATATTTCGAAAGTGGCAAAAATAAATATTGCCATGATTTCCTATTACTTTGGATCCAAAGAGCGTTTACTGGAATCGCTAATTGTTTACAGAACATCCGATCTTAAATATCAATTAGACAATTTATTACAAGAAGATCTTGAACCTATCGAAAAAATTAATAAGCTAATTGAGCTTTACATCAATAGAATCAATAGCAACAGAGGAATTTACAGAATTTTACACTTCGAATTCACATCCAAAAAAAGAGAGCAAAATCTACAGGCTTTTTCTGAATTAAAAAAAGGAAATCTAAAATCCCTTGAATCCATTATTGAAGAAGGTCAGAAAAAGGGCGTTTTCAGAAAAGACGTTATTATTCCGCTTATCACACCTACCATCCTCGGTACTTTTTTTCATTTTCACATGAACAAACCTTTCTTTGAAAATCTATTGAATTTAAAAACCGAAGATTTATACAACAATTACATAAAAACCAATTTGACAAAGCATATCCAACAAACTATAAAAGCCCTTCTGATTTATGAAAGTTAGTCAATTAATGCTCTTTGGGATTTTCTTTATCGGGATTTCATCTTTAGAGGCACAAGAAAAAACAAGTTTAACGCTTGATGAAGCCATTCATTTGGCTTGGACAAAAAGCAATGAAGTTAGTTTAGCCAATACCAAAGTGGCAACTAAAAAATATGAATTGCGTTCGATAAAAAACAATCAATATCCTGATTTAAAAGTTTCGGGACAATATCAAAGATTGGCAAAAGCATCGGTCAATTTAAAAATAAATAAAAGCGATGACTCTGAACCAACTCCAGTTGTAAACCAATTGATGCTTGGTCAGGTTAATGCCACCGTACCCGTTTTTGCAGGTTTTAAAATACAAAACAGCATTAAGATTTACGATAATTTATACCAGGCTGAAACAGCGACAGCTTCTCAAACAAAGGAGGAAATTGCTATGAAAGTGATTAATAGCTATGCTAATTTATACAAAGCGCAAAAAACCATTGAACTGCTAAAAGAAAATCAAAAAAGTGCACGGCAACGTGCCCTTGATTTTAATGAAATGGAAAAAAACGGAATCATTCCGAGAAATGATTTATTGAAATCACAGTTACAGGTTTCAAAAATTCAATTGTCAATAGATCAGGCTGCTACTAATTTGAACATTGTAAATTTCTATTTAGTTACACTGTTAAAATTACCTGTTGAAACAAAATTAGAAGTTCGAGAAAGTGATTTTGCTAACTTTCAAATGGATAATATTCCTACTAATGAAGAGCCGGCACTGCAAAATCGTAAAGATTTAGAAGCAATTCGGTTTCAGGAAAAAGCAAGTCAAGCCAATATTAAAATGGCAAAAAGTGCCTATTATCCGGCTATCGCACTTATTGGTGGCTATACTGCATTTGACTTAAAAAATGTAATTACGGTTCAAAACGCAATGAACATTGGAGTTGGAGTTTCTTATGATTTAAGTGCCATACTTAAAAATGGAGCCATGGTAAAACTAGCCGAAAGTAAATCGCTTGAAGTACAAAATTCTGAGGCAATACTTACCGATTACATCAAAATTCAAGTTCAAAAAGCGATTGAAGACTACGATTTGGCATTAAAACAAAATGTAGTTTACGGTCAGGCATTAGAACAATCAACTGAAAATTATAGAATCATTAAAGACAAGTACGACAACGGACTTTCTGACACCAATGATTTACTGGAAGCCGATGTAGAGCAACTGGGCTCAAAAATTAATAAAGCATTAGCAAAAGCAAATATTATTCAGAAATACTACGAATTGCTTTCTGTTACAGGACAATTATCCCAATCTTTCAATCTTTCAAAAATATAATCAGCAATCACATGGAAAAGAAAAAAACAAATACAAAATTCATTATTATCCTAGTGGCTTTGGTTGTATTAGGCGGAACTTATGGAACTTATAAATACATGCACTCCTTATCGCATGAAGAAACAGATGATGCCCAAATTGAGAAAAATATGAATCCAATTATCCCTAAAGTTTCCGGATATGTGGATAAAGTATATATAAAAGACAATGATTTTGTAAAGAAAGGCGATACATTGTTTACTATCGATAAAAGGGATTATCAATTAAAAATTGACGAAGCAATGGCGTCATTAATGGCTGCAGAAGGTAATTTTGAAGTTTCAAAAGCCGATATAGGTAGTGCTTTGGCTAACATTTCTGTTTCTGATGCTAATGTGCAATCAGCAGGTGGAAATATCGAAACTGCAAAAATTAGATTAGGCAGAATTACCAGTGATTATAATCGTTATGAAAATTTATTTAAAAACCATTCGATTACGAAACAACAATATGAGCAAGCTTTAGCTGCAAAACAAGAAGCGGAAAGTCAAATTCGTATTTTACAACAACAGGAAAAAGCAACTGCTTACCAAAAATCAGTTATTGTAGCCAAATCGAAAGTTTCAGGCAAGCAAACGGAAGTGGCTGCTGCCAATATCAAAAAAGCAGAAGCAATGCTTGAAGCTGCAAAATTAAATTTATCCTATACTGTAGTTACGGCGGCAATTGATGGCCAGGTTTCAAAAATTGATATCCAACCAGGGCAATTGGTACAACCGGGACAATCACTTTTTTATATTATCAATAATTCTAATGCTTGGATAATTGCAAATTTCAAAGAAACACAATTAAACAAAATGGTCATTGGACAAAAAGTAACCATCAAAGTAGATGCTTATCCTGATTATGATTTTGAAGGTTCCATCACTTCCTTTTCGCCAGCAACCGGCTCCCGTTTTTCTATCCTGCCTCCAGATAATGCTACTGGTAACTTTGTAAAAACCATTCAAAGATTACCAGTAAAAATAAGCCTGAATACATCTAATGATGTTGAAAAAATAAAATTATTACGACCAGGAATGAATGTTGATGTTGACGTACATTTAAACTAAAATGGCACAAGTAAAAGTAGAAGATGATTTAGTAGAATATGGCTATCGACGCATTCTTATTACGATTACAGCGGTACTATGTGCGTTGCTCGAAATCGTGGATACCACCATTGTCAATGTAGCGCTGACCAACATGAGAGGAAGCCTTGGTGCCACATTAAATGATGTCGCTTGGGTAATTACCGCTTATGCTATTGCAAATGTCATTGTAATCCCAATGACGAGCTGGCTTTCACAACAATTTGGAAGACGAAATTATTTTGTGACTTCCATCATTATTTTTACGGTCGCTTCCTTTTTATGCGGTAATGCCAATAATATATGGGAACTCATCGCTTTCCGATTTATTCAAGGTCTGGGTGGTGGTGCTTTATTAGTTACGGCGCAAACTATCATAACCGAGAGTTATCCCGTTGCAAAACGAGGTATGGCTCAGGCGATTTATGGAATGGGTGTAATTGTGGGACCAACTTTGGGACCGCCATTAGGAGGTTATCTTGTTGATCATTTTTCCTGGCCTTATATTTTTTACATCAATATTCCTCTTGGTATCATAGCAACTATTTTGGCATTAAGTTTTGTAAGAAGTCCTAAATATGGTGAAAAGCTAAAGACTAAACAGGTCGATTGGTTGGGGATTTTTCTGTTGACAGTATTCATTGGTTCGTTACAATATGTTTTAGAACACGGTCAGCAAGACGATTGGTTCAATAACAAAATAATTACATTATTAAGTGTCATATCGGTTTTTGGTTTAATACTATTTATTTGGAGAGAATTGACTTATAAGCATCCAATCGTAAATTTGAGTGTATTAAAAGATGGAAATCTAAGAATTGGAGTATTAATGTGTTTTATTTTAGGATTTGGACTTTATGGTTCCACCCTAATTATTCCAATTTATACCCAATCGATTTTAGGATGGACTGCCACTGATGCCGGTTTATTACTTATTCCGGGTTCCATCACCACAGCTATCATGATGCCAATTATTGGTAAATTAATTCAAAAAGGTGTTCCTCAAGGCTATATGGTAGGCCTTGGGTTTTTAATTTTCTTTTTCTTTGCTCTTATCATGCACAATAGCATGACACCAAATACGGGTGTTGAGCATCTTTATTGGGGATTAATTTTAAGAGGAATTGGATTAGGATTGCTTTTTGTACCAATAACAACATTGTCTCTTTCCACCTTAAAAGGAAAAGATATTGGCGAAGGGGCAGCCTTTACAGGAATGATGCGACAATTGGGAGGTTCCTTTGGTATTGCTATTATCACTACTTTCATCACAAGGTTTAGTCAGGAACATAGAGTGAATTTGGTTTCCCATTTAGACGGAAGCAGATTAGAAGTGCAACAACGCGTTTTAATGCTGCAAAAGGGTTTTATGTCAAAAGGATTTACTGCTAACGAATCTTTGAAAAAAGCGTATCAGGTCATTGATTATTCTGTAATGAGACAAAGCACCGTTTTGTCGTATATGGATATTTTTCTTTACCTCGGCGTTATGTTTCTATTTTGTATTCCAATAATCTTTTTTATTAAAAAAGGAAAAAACAAAATCAATCCTGCAGATGCCATGCATTAGTAGAGACGCGATTAATCGTGTCTCTACGCTATCTCGTAAAAACCAAATGATTTCCTTCTGATAAATTAGCATCAAACTGATAGCCTTCATAATTGAACCCTTTTAAATCATCAATTGTTTTTGCATTGGTATCAATAATATAACGCACCATCATTCCCCTCGCCTTCTTAGCGAAAAAACTGATTATTTTTAGTTTACCATTTTTATAATCTTTAAACTCTGGCGTGATTACAGGAACTTTCAACGTTTTGACATCAATCACTGAAAAATATTCTGTACTGGCTAAATTGATAAACAATTCACCTTTTTCAAGCTCTTTATTTAATGCTTTTGTAACCGTTGATTTCCAAAATTCATATAAATTTTTGCTTTCGCCAATAGGCAATTTCGTTCCCATTTCTAATCGATACGCTTGTATTAAATCCAAAGGTTTTAACAAGCCATACAAACCAGATAATATTCTCAAACTATCTTGTAACGTTTCTAATTTTTCTATTGGAATCGAATACCCATCTAATCCGGTATATACATCTCCATCAAAGGTAAAAACTGCTGGACGGGCATTTTCTATAGTGAAAGGTGTTTTCCATTCTTGATTGCGTTTCCAGTTCAAATCAGCGAGTTTATCCGAAATACTCATTAAATCAGCTAAGTCCGCAGGCTTTTTTTGTTTCAAAACTTTATGAACTTGTCGCGATTCTTTTAGAAACCGGGGTTCTGTGTGAAGTTTAGTTGGCAACTCTTTTTCAAAGTTCAAGGATTTGGCTGGCGATATAACAATTTTCATAAGTAACTACTATTTTTTTGATACTACCACGAATTATGTGGATTGCTTTTTTGCCACGAATTTCACAAATTAATACTATTTTTTTAAAATTATAATGAATTAATTAGTGGAATATTCGTGAAATTCGTGGCTAACTTATTTTGCTCTATTTGAATTACGGATTCAAAAGTACAAATTGAAAACAAGAAAGTAGGAATCTATGAATTGATTTGTTTAATAGTATAATAGAAAATGGAAATTGTTCCCTAAATTATTTGTGTATTTTTGAGTTTTAAAAGAAACCAAAAGACCACATACTATTATGAATCCAATTGAAATTAGAAAAGCTACAATAACCGACCTTGAAGCAATACAAAATATAAGCACACAAACTTTCATAGAAACTTTTGCCGCTGTAAATACAACTGAAAATATTGAGAATTACGTAACGGAAAGTTTCAATTCAGAACAATTGACTTCAGAAATAAACAATGCTGATTCACAGTTTTATCTCGCTACTTCAGGCAATGAAATCCTTGGTTATTTGAAAATAAATTTTGGCAACGCCCAAACCGAAACCATTAATAAAAATGCTTTAGAAGTGCATCGAATTTATGTTTCACAAGCATTTCATGGAAAAAATGTGGGACAATTATTGATTGATGAAGTAAAAAAAATTGCACAAGATACTGGTGTTGATTACATTTGGCTTGGTGTCTGGGAAGAAAATCATAGAGCACTCCGATTCTATACCAAAAATGGTTTTGTCGAATTTGACAAACATGTTTTCACATTAGGAAATGAAGAACAAACCGACTTATTGATGCAACATATAATAAATAAAAAACAGTAATGAGCAGAATTCCATCCTCTGAAATAAAAAAGCCAGTTCGCATTTTGAATGCCGCCGTAATTGTAGCTGCCCTGGGTTATTTTGTAGATATTTATGATTTATTGCTTTTTGGTATTGTCCGTACCGATAGTCTTAAAGACTTGGGAATTACAGGAGATGCGATTCGAAATCAAGGAGAATATTTGATTAGCATGCAAATGTTTGGGATGCTTTTTGGAGGTATTCTTTGGGGAATTTTAGGTGATAAAAAAGGACGAATTTCTGTTTTATTTGGTTCCATCTTAATTTATTCTGTGGCTAATATTGCCAATGGAATGGTAACCACCGTTGATGGATATGCGTTCTGGAGATTGATTGCCGGAATTGGGCTTGCAGGTGAATTGGGTGCAGGAATCACGCTAGTTGCGGAATCTTTACCCAAAGAAAAACGAGGGTACGGAACTATGATTGTTGCTTCGGTAGGTGTTTCCGGAGCAGTCGCAGCCTATTTAGTCTATCAGATTTTTCAGGATTGGCGTTTGTGTTACTATGCTGGCGGTGTTTTAGGAATTCTTTTACTCTTCTTAAGAATAAGCATTTCCGAATCTGGGATGTTTAAGAAAGTACATGAAAGTGCAGAAAAGAAAGGAGATTTTCTATCCTTATTTAAAGATAAAAAGCGATTTTCAAAATATTTTCAGTGCATTCTTATAGGAGTTCCATTGTGGTTTTTGGTAGGAGTATTGATAACTTTTTCTCCAGAATTTGCCAAAGCATTAGGCGTTCAGGGATTCGAAACTGTTGCGGCAGGAAAAGCTATCGCTTGGTGTTATGCTGGGTTGGTTTTTGGTGATATTGCCAGCGGATTGCTGAGCCAGTGGTTCAAAAGCAGAAAAAAAATCATGTTCTTATTTTTAGTTTTTAATTTGATTATGGTCTTTGTGTATTTGAACGCATTTGGAATTACGGCTTCCACTTTCTATACACTTTGCTTTATTATGGGATTTTCTGTGGGTTATTGGGTGTTATTTGTAACCATTGCAGCGGAACAATTTGGAACTAATATTCGGGCAACTGTAACTACAACTGTCCCTAATTTTGTTCGGGGTTCACTCCCATTAATCATCTTAATTTATGGCTTTTTCAGAGACAAAATTTTTGATGGAAATATTCTGCAATCAGGGATGATTGTAGGATCAATATTGTCCGTAATTTCGATTTTAGCCCTTTGGAAATTGAAAGAAACCTTCCATACCGATTTGAATTATTCCGAAAAAGAAACACAACCTTTTTTATAACTTTCCTATTTTAAATCTAAAATAAAATGGAATACATAATCATTTGTCTCGCCGCATTATTAGGTTCCGGTTTGACATTATTTTCTGGATTCGGATTAGGAACACTTCTTGTTCCTGTATTTGGACTCTTTTTCCCTATCGAAATAGCCATCATACTCACGGCAATAGTCCATTTTTTGAATAATCTTTTTAAACTTTTTTTATTAGGTAAAAGTGCCAATCTTAATGTGGTTTTACGCTTTGGTATTCCCGCCATACTTTTTGCCTTTCTCGGGGCTTATATCCTTTCATTATTAACTGATATGCAACCGTTAATGGACTATCAAATGGGAAATCATATTTTTGAAATCATGCCTATAAAGTTGACTATTGGAATCTTATTATTGTTTTTTTCTCTTTTCGAAGTTGTACCTAGCTTAGCCAATATACAATTTGACAAGAAATACCTTCCTCTAGGTGGAATTTTAAGTGGCTTTTTTGGTGGACTTTCCGGAAATCAGGGCGCTCTGAGAGCTGCTTTTTTGATAAGAGCCAATTTATCAAAACAATCCTTTATTGCTACAGGAGTAGTAATTGCCTGTTTGGTTGATATTTCCAGGCTGACTATTTATTCAAAAGAAATAATCAATCATTCCGATCATTTTGATTATACATTACTCACTTTGGCTACACTTTCGGCGTTTATTGGGGCATATTTTGGAAATAAACTATTAGAAAAAGTGACTATCAAAACCATTCAAAACTTAGTGACTGTAATGCTTATCCTTTTTGCGATTTTATTGATTATGGGAATTATTTAATACTTTCGAAAAAAACACTTATTATTTAATTCGATTATATTTACATCAAATTTACAATATGAAATTATTTATTACGCTTCTTCTTTCGGTTCTGTTCCATGTTGGGTTTGCCCAATCTACCAATCAATATTTTGAGAAAATCAGAAACAACGAAGCGGCCTTAACGGCTTTCTTTTCTCAGATGCCAAAAGGAGGTGATTTACACCACCACTATTCCGGATCTATTTATGCAGAACCCTTACTGGAACATGCTATTTCTGAAAATTTTTATCTCAATACCAAAACCATGCAAGTGGAAAAAGAAAAATCATCTACTGGTAACTGGGAACAATTTTCAACACTGAAAAGTCGTGGCGAATTAGATGTGTACAAGCAAAAAATCATGCAAAAATGGTCTGTGAAAGATTATAATCATGTGGATTATCCTTCGGATAAGTTGTTTTTTGAATCGTTTATGAAGTTTGAGCCAGCCATCAAAGGTAATTTTGGAAAAGGAGTATTGGAACTAAAAAACAGAGCCATTACAGAAAACGTCAGTTATATTGAAACGCAATTATCTACGATTCCAAGTACAATGAATACCGATGATTTGACAAAATTCAATGCCAGATTACGACAATTAGCTTTGCTAAAAGACGAAAAATCCATCCTAAAATCGCTGGATTCTGTTTACAATTCATTACTAAAAAAAGGCGCTACATCTTATGCTACCGATTTCAATACCAATTTTGTTGCAAAACTTCACAATGAACTTAAGATAGATGATGCCCGTTTCACCATGCGTTATCAAAATTTTGTATTGCGTTTCATGGAACCTGTTGATTTATTTAAAAATCTGGTAATCGCTTTTATCTCGGCAGATAGCAGTCCGCTTATGGCGGGTGTAAACATCGTTTCACCCGAAGATGGCGAAACATCCATGAAAGATTATTGGTTGCACATGGTGATGTTTAAATATTGTCATTCCCGTTATCCAAATGTAAAATACACGATGCATGCCGGCGAGCTGACTCTTGGTTTAGTTCAACCGGAAGAACTGACTTGGCACATTGGTGCTGCCGTTTACATTGCAGGAGCCAATCGTATCGGTCACGGCGTGGATATGGCATACGAACAAAATTCTTATGATTTATTGCGCTATATGGCTAAGAAAACTATTCCGATAGAAATCAACTTAGTGAGTAATGAATTCATTTTGAAAGTCAAAGAAAACCGTCATCCATTAACATTGTACAAAGAATTTGGCGTTCCAATCGTAATCAGCACGGATGATGCGGGGATTTTACGTACCAATATGACGGAGCAATATGTTTTACTGGCCAAAAGATACAAAGACATAACCTACACTGATATCAAGCAATTTGTTTACAACAGCATCAATTATAGCTTTATAAAAGATACTTCCGTAAAAAAACAATTGTTGAAAAATATCGACTCCAGATTTAAAACTTTCGAATCTAATTTTCCAATGAAATAAATTGGAACCGAACACAAAAAGTGACTTTTTTAGAAACTATTGACGCCCTTTAAAATTTATTTAAAAACAAATTCAATAAAGCCCCACTTGGGGCTTTATATTTGCTGCTTAACGGTTATTCAAAAAAGATATTTTTTAAATAGTTAATTTTACTATATTTGACATACCTACTTAACTACTACATACTTACTTACAATTACAAAAAATCATTTATACTAGTAGCATTTCTTTATTTTAATTGTTTAAAAACATGATAAATTATTGAACAATGAGTAGATCTTTAATTTGGTATTTAAGAAGGCACCCATTACTATACGAAGTGCGATTTAGATTATTATCTAAAAATGTAACTATTGATCGTGTAGAAAATTTTTGCTACAACAACATAAATAAAACAACCGACATCCCGGATATTTATTTTGAGTTAAATCCATTAATTTTTGAAAAAATAAAAATTGCATTGAGTGATCTTGATAAAGCCAAACGAATAGCCATCTGGCTTAGAAACAACATAAAAGGAGGTCCGGGATTAGGCAAATCATCAGAAATGGCTTTAAGAAAAATGATAAACGGAGAAGGAGGGGTTTGTAGTGATTTTTCGCAAGTCTTCAATAATTTTTGTGTGATTAATGATTTAAAAGTAAAAGAATGGGGACTGAAAGTACTGTCAAAAGATCCTACTCTTAATGGCGGACATGCGTTTAATGAAGTGTATTCCAAAGAATTTCAAAAATGGATTTTAATAGATGTTTCCAAGTCACTACTTTTCTACCCCATAAATCCAACAATTCCATTATCCATTTTTGATTTGGTTAATCTAAAAAATGAAAATGAAAAAGTAAAATTTTCGTGTTTTAACGAAAATACTATAACTGACAATAAAAGGATAACTGACATTTATATAACTTCCAATTCTTCTCCTTTTTTAATCACTAATTATTGCAACAAAACATATG
The DNA here is from genome assembly GCF_007097265.1 of Flavobacterium gawalongense. Taxonomy (GTDB): domain Bacteria; phylum Bacteroidota; class Bacteroidia; order Flavobacteriales; family Flavobacteriaceae; genus Flavobacterium; species Flavobacterium gawalongense. Next base: position 36,177 of record NZ_VJZP01000022.1, read on the forward strand.
ACTTTTATTTAGATAAACTAAACTTTCTTCCCGAGCCTATTGTTCATGGATTACTATTTCTTCTTGGGAAAAGCTATGCTTTTGAATTTCCAAAATATCAATAAATAGATTTCCAAATCACTAATTTGACTATATTTGGGAATACGAATTTATTTACAAATCAATTATGGCCATTGCAAGACCCATTTTTAGAATTTTTGATTATGATAAAGCCAAAGCATTTTACATCGATTGGCTAGGTTTTAAAATCGACTGAAAAAACAAACCGGACAACTCCCCTATTTATCTACAAATATCTTTGGATGATATTGTTATTCATTTAACAGAACATCACGGTGATTGCAGTCCCCGGTGCTCGAATACATATTGAGGACTTCAACAATCTTGCAGCCTATCACAAAAAAATCCTGGCTAAAAACTACAAATTCAACAGACCCAGTTTAGACAAAGCTTCTTGGAATCCCAATGCTATTTGTATGCAAGCAATTGATCCTTTTGGGAATAGATTGACTTTTACGGAGGAAATTTAAAACAGAATATTCAATTCTCTTTTTAAGGCTTTCCGTAAATGCGCGATGGTTATTTTTTTACGAATAGTTTGATTATATTTAAAAATAAAGACCGAATAACTGACAATTATAATATTTTTTATACCGTATGAATTAGGCGCAAATCGTCACTTGGAACGCATAAATTCACATATGATAGATACGAAATTTAAACAATTAAGAAAATTGGTAAGATTGGAATCGAAGTCTGTTACAAATCATATTTCCAAAAATCATATAAATCGTAATACTAAAGAAAGTGAAAAATCTGAAGTTTGCATGTTTTGTAATTGTTCGTATAATTTAACAAAAGAGCACGTGCTTCCAAAATGGGCTTTTGCAAATTGTCCCAAAAAGTTTTTCAATACAGACATTTATTCCTGTTCCGCCAGAAATAAAATCGTACGTGTGACTCCCTAAAACAACATTTTGGTTCTTCGCCAAAACTAGTGGAAAACTAAATTAGGTCGTTTAGAAATGGAAATTAAACTTTAAATAAGCACTTGTTTTTAAAGGATATTTTGCGATAATTACGAAATCTATTCATTGGCAAATAAATGTTTTTTTTGAATTCCACTAATTTAGGCGAAGAGCCAACATTTTTTTATGTTTTTACATAATATTTTCTTAAATTGGCACTATAAATTACAAACCTTTACCATTTTATAAAGGAAAATGTAGCGTGATAAATAATTATTAGTTAATATTATAAAAGTTATTTAAACAGAAACAATCCCTATTTCCTGAATCCCGATAGTTAGCGGGAGAAAACAAACAAATACCACAACGGCAATATGCCAAAATATTTAGTTCAAAATAACCATATTGGTTGTAATTAAAAAATGATTACAATCAACGTGTTAAAATAATATTGAAACTAATCTAAATTTACAAAAAAACGAAACAAACGAATAGAGTTTAAAGGAATTCCCTTTAAATATTAAAAAAATAGACAAAAACAATTCGAAGCCCTACGATTTTATATTTACACAAGACGCTTAAATAAAGAATAACATATAAAGCATAAATAATATAAGCCACATAATCCATACATCACAAAACACAATTTACATTCTCTTTAATAAAAACGGAAGCAATATGAATAAACAGTATAGTTTAATATCAAAAATTCTGGCAATAGCCTTATCCTTCTTAGGGATTATAGTATTCATAGGATGGCTATTGGATATTCTATATTAAAGAGTGTGATGTCAGGTGTTGTTTCCATGAAAGTAAACACCGCTTTATGTTTTATACTGAGTGGATTTACTTTATGGATTTTAAATGAGGAAAAGCAAAATAGTTTAAAAAAAATGTATTCCATTCTTTTTCCTTCCGTAATGATTCTTATAGGATTGTTAACTCTAGGGGAATACCTTTTTGAAATTAATTTTGGGATAGATGAGTTCTTATTTAAAGAAGAAACTAGAGCGACAGCAACATCCGATCCAGGACGAATGTCTCCTATAACTGCCTTTTGTTTTATTTTATCAGGAATATCTTTAATGCTTCTTTACAGGAACAAAGCCTTTCAAATGTTTCAATTACTCAGTCTGGCTGTTTTTGCTCTCGCATTATTAACATTAATCGGATACGCCTACGCGGTAAATGATTTTCAGGGGGGGATGGCGAGTTTCACTAAAATGGCTATTCATACATCAGTAGCATTTGTCTTCTTGTCGGTTGGGATGCTATTTTCCAAATCCGACAAAGGCATTATGAGTATTTTTACAAACGATGGTATAGCGGGGATTACCACAAGAAAATTATTACCGGTTATCATTTTTACCCCTCTTATTTTGGGTTGGTTGAGATTGATAGGACAGCAAGCAGGATACTATGGTACAGAGCTTGGAGTGGCGCTTTTCTCATTCATTACTATTTTAATACTTATGACCGTAGTTTTTGTGATTTCCGGAACTCTTTTATCAATTGACAGGAAACGAAAAAATGCAGAAAAGCATCTAAAAGAATTCGAACATTTTTTTAATAACAGTAACGATCTATCCTGCATTGCAAATATGGAGGGCTATTTTGAAATTATTAATCCTCAATTTGTAAATGTTTTGGGTTATTCAGAAAAAGAATTGCTTGAGCATCCGTATTTTTATTTTATACATCCCGATAATCTTGATACCACAACTCAGGAAATGGGGAAAGCAAATGACGGAGGCAATATCCTAAATTTCATTAACAGGTATCGTAAAAAAGACGGCAGCTATTTATGGCTTGAATGGCATTCAACCTTTAATCCAATCACTGGAAAAGTTTATGCTATTGCACGCGATATTACGGAGCGAAAAAAAGCGGAAGAACAACTGTTCATAGCGAATAAAGAATTGGAAAGTTATATCCTGCAATTAGCGGAAAGCGAGGAAAAATTCAGAATGGTTTTAGATTCCGCTCAGATTGGAGCGTGGGATTTGAATTTGGTTATAGACACAGCGTGGCGTTCCATATTACATGACCAAATTTTCGGTTATGAAAATCTTTTACCCGAATGGGGATATGAAATTTTTATAAAACATGTTATTCCTGAAGACAGGGAATATGTGAAGCAACGGTTTGAAGAAGCTTATTCCAAAGGCAGGTTCAGTATGGAATGCCGCATTAAAAGAGCAAACGACAATACGATTCGGTGGATTTCAGCGCAAGGTCTTGCTTACAAGAACGAGAAAGGGGAATTAACCAAAATGATGGGGATAGTTATTGACATTAATGATCGTAAAAATTCAGAACATGAATTGGAAGTTATTACGGCAAAACTAAAAGAAGCACAGGCGTTGGCCAAAATGGGCAATTGGGATAGTAATTTAGTTACCAATACAGATGCATGGTCCGACGAAGCTTTTAAAATTTTGGGTCTTGACCCAAATACAACAATACCTTCACCCGACACCTATTTTTCTTGCATTCACCCAAATGATTTGGCTTTTGTAAAAGAGAAAGTAAGTGAAGTTTTCGCCACTTTAAAAGGAAACACGTATAATTACCGGATAAAAAGAAAAGACGGAACAATCATTCATGCCCTTTCTCAAAGTAATATGGATTTTGATGAAAATAATAATCCCACGCGTTTTTTCGGGATTATTCAGGATATAACGGAAATAAAAAATGCCGAAGAAAAACTAATTGAAATAAATAAAGAATTAGAGTCTTTTTCGTATTCTGTTTCTCATGACTTGCGTGCCCCGCTACGTGCCATCAACGGATACGCACAAATACTCAATGAAGATTATGGCAAAAAGTTAGATCAGGAAGGAATGCGCATCCTTGAAACAATAAGATCCAATGCCACCAAAATGGGAACGCTCATAGATGATCTGCTCGCGTTCTCTCGTCTCGGACGAAAAGAGATACAGAAAACAGAGGTAGATATGGATAAACTAATCGAAAGTGTAATCAATGAAATGAATAAATCAATAACGCACAAGGCAGAAATCAATACAGCCAATCTCCATAAAGTGAAAGCAGACTATAGATTGCTTCACCAGGTAATGTTCAACCTTGTTTCGAATGCCATTAAATACTCTTCAAAGGGAGAAAATCCTGTAGTGAGAATTTCTTCGGAAGAGAAGAACGGTGATATTGTATTTTCAGTGAACGATAACGGTGCGGGTTTCGACATGCAATATGCCGATAAATTGTTTGGTGTATTCCAACGCCTGCACTCCCATGAGGAGTTTAAAGGAACAGGAGTGGGTCTGGCGATTGTTCAACGGATTATCACCAAACACGGAGGAAAGGTATGGGCAGAAGGAATAGTAAACAAAGGAGCAACATTTCATTTTTCATTAACAAAAAACTAAAACAACATGGACAGCTTACAAATTCTTTTAGTCGAAGACAATATGAATGATGCCGAATTAACCATTCGAGCACTGAAAAAAAATAATCTGGCAAACAAATTAATTCATCTTAAAGACGGAGCGAAAGCACTGGATTTTATCTTTGCACAAGGCGAGTATTCACATCGAGAGATGGATAACATCCCAAATGTAATTGTATTGGATTTGAAAATGCCGAAAGTAAACGGCATTGAAGTATTGCGGAGAATAAAATCGGACGAGCGCACAAAAAGAATCCCCATTGTGGTACTCACCTCTTCCAAAGAAGATCCGGATATTCAGGAATGCTACAGCTTGGGCGTAAACAGCTACGTGGTGAAGCCTGTAGAGTTCGACCATTTCGTTAAAGCGGTAAGCGATTTGGGACTGTACTGGATGATATTAAACCAACCGCCACAATAAAAATCACCATGGAAAAGATATTAAAAATATTAATACTGGAAGACAATAAAAGCGATGCAGGGTTAATACTGCGTGAACTGAACAAATCCCGATTGATTTTCACTTCGGAAATTGTTGAAACACGTGAAGCTTTTGAAAACGCTCTTGATACCATTAAACCTGATATCATATTATCCGATTATTATCTTCCTTCGTTTGATGGAGCTGTAGCTCATCACATTAAGGAAAAAAAATATCCCGAAATTCCATTTATTATTGTTTCAGGAACTATTGGAGAAGAAAATGCGGTAGAACTCATTAAAAATGGCGTTACTGATTATACAATAAAGGACAGATTATTTACGCTACCCCAAAAAATAATCCGCGCACTGAAAGAGGCGGAAGAAAAGAAAGAAAATAGAGAAGCCAATGAACGCTTCAGCCTCGCCACCCGTGCCTCCAATGATATCATTTACGAATGGAAGATAAACGATGATGCCGTTTGGTGGAATGACGCCTATTACAATTTAATGGGAATTAAAAAAGGAAAAGAATGGTTAGACCATACAAGTTGGTCAAATTCCATTCATCCTGATGACCATGACAGCGTTATGAACAGCCTTGCCGATTTTTTTGAAAGCAAAGAAATTTTTTGGTCCAACGAATATCGTTTTTTGGATAATAAAGGAAAGGTTTATTGTTTTGTTGACAAGGGTTATTTACTCCGAGACCAAAACGGAGAACCCTTTAGAATGATAGGAGCAGTAGCTGATATTACCAACCTAAAAAATTACATAACCCAGCTCAAAGAAATGCTTTTTATGACTTCCCATAGAGTAAGATTACCCATAGCAAATATTTTAGGTCTATCAAATGCACTTGATGAGTCAATAAATGATCCAGCGGAATTAAAAGAAATAGTCGATTATATAAAACTTTCTGCAATTAATCTGGAAGAATCTACTCATGAGCTGAATCATTTTATTCAAAACTCAAAAGATAAAGCAGAAAATAAAATCCAAACATAACAAGGATTCGCAAAGGGAGACAGAAGTTAGTGTATACTTCAATAGTACAATAAATATACTTAATCTTAGCATGACAAATAAGCAAATATAAATCAACATTTTTCTTTAGCTCGCGGGAAAACTTCTTCACATCCAAGATATATGCTAGCCAAAAATTATAAAACAAAAAGCCCCAACCGGGCTTTTCATATTTTTAGTCTTCTTCTTCATCCGTACTATGGGATTTTGAATACCCTCTCCACTTTTCAATACAATCTTGAAAATCTTGTGGGAGTTCCGTATCAAAACGCATCATCTCCCTGCTCAGCAAAGGTGTGCTGTGAATGAATAACGACTGCTCCGCAAAGTGTTCCTTGTATACGCTGCGCAAATGTCTCTGACTTTGCGCCCACAACAATAAGCAACAAACAGTAATCACTTCAAAAACCAAACTTAAACCCACAAAAAAGCCCCAATCCGGGGCTTTTCATATTTTTAGTCTTCTTCTTCATCCGTACTATGGGATTTTGAATACCCTCTCCACTTTTCAATACAATCTTGAAAATCTTGTGGGAGTTCTGTATCAAAACGCATCATCTCGCCAGTGGTAGGATGTACAAAGCCCAAAGTCTTGGCGTGTAAAGCCTGTCTTGGCAATGCTTTGAAACAGTTGTCTATAAATTGCTTGTATTTGGTAAACGTAGTTCCTTTTAGAATCAAATGACCACCATAACGCTCGTCATTAAATAAAGGATGTCCTATGTGTTTTAAATGCGCTCTAATCTGGTGCGTTCTTCCTGTTTCCAGTTGGCACGAAATCAACGTCACGTAACCAAAACGCTCCAAAACTTTATAATGCGTCACGGCAGGTTTCCCAATTTCCGGATCAGCAAAAACCGCCATTTGCATACGATCTTTCAGGTGACGCGCTAAGTTTCCTTCAATCGTTCCTTTCTCTTCGACCACATTTCCCCAAACCAAAGCAATATATTCTCTTTCGGAAGTTTTAGCTTCAAATTGCTTAGCAAGATGCGTCATTGCGGCTTCGGTTTTAGCAATAACCAATAAACCCGAAGTATCTTTATCAATTCTATGAACTAATCCGGGACGTTCGCTGCTGTTCATAGGCAAATTATCAAAATGATACGCCAAAGCATGCACCAAAGTCCCCGTATAATTCCCGTGACCGGGATGCACCACCATTCCTGGCAATTTGTTTATCAATAACAACGCATCATCTTCATAAACAATATCAAGCGGAATATTCTCCGGATTAATATGGTTTTCATAAGGCGGATGCGTAAGCATAACGCGAACTACATCATTGGCTTTCACTTTGTAATTCGACTTCACAGTGGCGTCATTTACAAAAATATTCCCTTCAGTTGCAGCGGTTTGTATTTTATTCCGAGTTGCATTTTGAATCAAACCCATCAAATATTTATCAATTCGCAAAGGCGCTTGCCCTTTAGGAACTTCAAATCTGAAATGTTCAAATAACTCCTCTTCTAAATCTATTGTATCAATATTATTGTTCATCAACTGGTATTTCTTCTATTGGTGTTACCAGACTATCTGTAGCACTTTCCTCTTCTTCATAACTCATTTTTCCGTCTCCTAAAACCAAATCAATTTTGGATGATTTCAAGACTCTGTCCCCTACTTTCAGGTTTCTTCCTTTGAAACGCATTTCCAGAACCATGTCTTTTCCAAGATTTGGAACATAGGTAACAGTTCCTTCTTCAAGCCCTAAAGCTTTCAATGTAGGCACCGCTTCACGATACGTTTTTTCAATCAAATCAGGAATTCGCACAGACGAAAATCCCGAAGCATTTATTTTTATATATACTTTTCTACCCACTTTTACTTTTGTTCCCGGCGATGGATCTTGCTCCACCACACTAAATTGAGGGAAATCACTTCTAAAATCCACACTATCCAAAAGCACGTAATCTAAATCCAACTCATCCAGCTTTTCCTCCACTTGCTCTTCAGTCAATTTACTCAAATTCGGAACAGCAATTTCATGACCATGATCCGTTGTAAAAGTCAACCAATGCATAAACAAATAACCCAAAGCGGCAATAATGGCAAGAGCAATCAATACTTGTACGAAAAAGACACGGCTGGTAAGATACTTACGTAAACTCATAAATTTATTTTTATATGTGGCAAAGATAAAGCTATTTCGTTTCAAAAAAAATGATAATTTTGTTTAAGTAAAAAATGGCTTTTTCAATTTGGAGCTATTTCCTGCTATTCGTTTGTATCTTTTCTTTTTTTAAAGAAAAAAAAGAAAAGGATACCACTTCTATCAGGGCTAGGGCATCCGTTTTCAAAAGAAAACTTTCCCATTACAACACCTGAAAAACCACCCCGCCCGTTGGGCACCCCTCCAAAAGAGGGGAATACGTATGCCTTCCCCTCCTTTGGAGGGGTGCCTGAAAGGCGGGGGTAGTTTTTCTATAATAGAATATGACAGTAATCAAACAAACAAAAAATGAAAAACATTGCCATCATCATGGGCGGATATTCCAGCGAGTATAAAATCTCATTGATCAGCGGAAACGTCGTATATCAATTTCTTGACAAAACTAAATACAACGGATTCCGGATCCATATTTTCAAAGAAAAATGGGTTTATGTTGATGCTAATGATGCCGAATTCCCTATTGATAAAAATGATTTTTCAGTAACGGTAAACGCAAACAAAATCACTTTCGATTGTGTTTTTAATGCCATACACGGAACTCCGGGCGAAGACGGATTGATGCAGGCGTATTTTGAATTGTTGAACATTCCACAAACATCTTGCGATTATTATCAAGCAGCTTTAACGTTCAACAAACGTGATTTATTGTCAGTTTTAAAACCATACGGAATAAAAACTGCCACTTCTTATTACTTAAACAAAGGCGACATCGTAAATACCGACGGAATTGTAAAAAAAGTAGGTTTGCCTTGTTTTGTAAAGCCCAATAAAGCAGGTTCCAGCTTTGGAATTTCCAAAGTTAAAACCATCGCTGAATTGCCAATCGCCATAGAAGTTGCTTACAAAGAAGACAACGAAATCATCATAGAAAGTTTCCTTGACGGAACTGAAGTTTCCGTTGGAGTCATCAATTACAAAGGAACAATAACCGTTTTACCTATAACCGAAATCGTTTCTGATAATGATTTCTTCGATTACGAAGCCAAATATTTGGGTAAATCACAAGAAATCACCCCAGCAAGAATCTCAGATGAAATGACGCAAAAAGTAAGCGAAATAGCCAAACGCGCTTACGAAGTCCTCAAAATGAAAGGTTTCTCCAGAAGCGAATTTATATTGGTAAATGGAGAACCACACATGTTGGAAATGAACACCATTCCAGGATTGACAACAGAAAGTTTGATTCCGCAACAAGCCAAAGCCGCCGGAATTTCATTGGAAGATTTGTTTACCAATGCGATAGAATTGGCGTTGCCTGAATAACTTATTATTTCGTTAACTTTGTATAAAACTAAAGCATTATGATTGATTACAAACAATATATCGCAATAAATTCCGAAGTTCGTTTTGGTAAACCAACAATAATTGGCACCCGAATTACGGTTTTTGATGTTTTGAATTGGCTAGCAAACGGAATGACAACAAATGAAATCATTGAAGACTTTCCGGAACTTAACGAAAATCAAATCAAAGCTTGCCTAGCCTATGCTGCAGATAGAGAACATAAAATTCAAATTGCATCGTGAGGTTGTTGTTTGACCAAAACATTTCTTTTAGAATTATCTCTAAAATTGAAGCAAATTTCCCTGAAGCAAAACAAGTCAGACAACTTGGAATTGAAAATTATTCAGATGTTGAAATGTTGAAATATGGAAATATGCCAAAGAAAACAAATTTACTATTATAACTTTTGATGCCGATTTTTTTGACTTATCAAATTTCAAAGGACATCCACCAAAAATAATTTGGTTGCGTTTTGGTAATACAAAAACTGATTTTCTGGCAGATATTATAAACTCTAGAAATGCAATCATTAAAGATTTTATTAGTTCCGCTGCTTATTCCGAAATTGCTTGTTTAGAAATTAAATAATTTAGTGTGAATTTAATTGACACTATTTCAGCATAAAATTGATATTTCGACGAAGAGGAAGAAAAAACAACACAATGAAATTCCTCCTTCCTCGGAATGACAAAATAGAAAAAAATAAATGAGAAAAGCCATATTCCCGGGATCATTCGATCCCATTACTTTAGGACATGAAGACATCATCAAAAGAAGCATTTCGTTATTTGATGAAATCGTAATTGCCATTGGTGTCAATGCCGAAAAAAAATACATGTTTTCACTGGAAGAAAGAAAACAGTTTATCGAAGAAACGTTCAAAAACGAACCTAAAGTTTCGGTGATAACCTATGAAGGTTTAACAATTGATTTGTGTCATAAAATAAAAGCTGATTTCATACTTCGTGGTTTACGCAATCCTGCAGATTTCGAATTCGAAAAAGCCATTGCCCACACGAACAGACGCTTATCTAAAATAGAAACCGTGTTTTTATTGACTGCCGCAAGAACTTCTTACATCAGTTCCAGTATTGTAAGAGATGTAATTCGTAACGGCGGACAATACGAAATGCTGGTTCCCGATGCGGTAAGAGTGAAATAGGGATCAGTAAAATCAATCTCGTTTACCTAGAGATTTTGTCAAGTCGAGCGCAGTCGAGACATATCATTTAGTCTCGACTGCGCTCGACTTGACAAATAAACAGTAAAAATATAAATTTGTAAAAAGCGCTATTTAGCCGTATTTTCGCCAAAAATAAAAGCCATTAGATATGAGTATAGAAAGAGAATTAAATAAACGCAGCGGATCTAAATGTGAACTTTGTGGTGCAACTGAAAACCTAAAAGTATATCAAGTGTTACCTACCAAAAAAGGTGGAATTGATGAAAGTATTTTAGCTTGTAGCACCTGTATCTATCAAATTGAAAACCCGGATACTGTAGATTTAAACCATTGGAGATGTTTAAATGACAGCATGTGGAGTGAGCATATTCCAGTACAAGTTGTAGCATGGAGAATGTTAAGCCGTTTGCGTGCAGCAGGTTGGCCTCAAGAATTATTGGATCAAATGTATTTAGACGAAGATACTTTGGCTTGGGCACAGGCAACTGGCGAAGGTGAAGACGATGAAAACAAAGTGATTCACCGTGATAGCAACGGAGTAATTTTGGAACACGGTGATTCAGTAGTTTTAATCAAAGATTTGAAAGTAAAAGGATCAAGCATGGTGGCCAAACAAGGAACCGCGGTGCGTAACATCAGACTAGACCACGAAAATGCCGAATACATTGAAGGTAAAGTTGATGGTCAGCAGATTGTAATTATTACACAATACGTGAAAAAGATATAGTCATCAGTGGTCAGTTTTTAGTGGTCAGTGCCTGAAGTTGATAAAAAGTATTCAGTGGTCAGAGAAAAGAGTGATCAGTGACTTCATTATAGCAAAAAATCGTTAACAGTAAATCATATACTGTTAACGATTTTTTATTGTTAGAATATTTTTTACTGCTCACTAAAAAACGGAACACTGATTACTTACTTTTTTAACTGAACACTAAAAACTGACCACTGAATACTAATTACTCTTCTTCTTTCTTAATCACTTTTCGAGCCACTTCAATTTTAAACTTCTTGCCTTTCATTTTTTCATCTTTAATGGCGTGCAGTAAATCTTTTACTTTATTGAATTTCACTGCGGCAAAAGAGATAAAATCTTTTACTTCGATTAATCCCAAATCGCCTTTTTCCAGTTTTCCTTTTTGAGAAAAGAAACCTACGATATCAATTTTATTCAGTTTATTTTTCTTTCCGCCACTGATGTAAATGGTTTGAAATTCTGGTGGTTTTGGTAATGAAGTGGAGTTTTCCACCTTCAAAGCTTCCATACCATAATCGATGTAATCCATTTTTTTCTCACTTTCATGAGCAATAATATACGCCGTTCCAGAAGCTAGCATACGTGCAGTTCTACCATTTCTATGCGTGAATTCATCTTCTTTGGATGGCAAATGATAATGAATCACGTGATTCATTTCGGGAATATCAAGACCACGAGCTGCCAAATCAGTTGTGATTAAATAACTAACACTTCCGTTTCTAAACTGGATTAGCGCCCGTTCTCTCTCGTCCTGATCCATTCCACCATGATAATACGTGGCATAGATTCCTTTTTCGTTTAAAGTGTCACTAATGCGTTCCGCAGCATCACGATGGTTGCAAAAAACAATTGCCGACTGTGATTTCAACGAACAAATCAGGTTGAATAAACTTCCTATTTTGTCTTTGGCTGGAGAAACGACCATTTTCATGGAAAGATTCGTTTCTTCTTCGTTTTCTGGAATAAAATCCAAAATTGTTGGATTCACCACACGTGTATATCTTGGAATCTCAATATCGGAAGTTGCCGAAACCAAAACACGTTTGTTCAGTTTTGTTAGTTTTCCAATGATAAATGACATTTGCTCATGGAAACCCAATTGCAATGATTTATCAAATTCATCCAGAATCAACGTTTGGATTTTATCCACACGAAAAGTTCCTCTGTCAATATGATCTGCAATTCTTCCCGGCGTTCCTATTAAAACCGCTGGAGGATTGCTTAAATTCTTAATTTCTGTATCAATGGAATGTCCGCCGTAGCACACATTTACTTTATAATCGGTTCCCATTTTTTTCCAAACTTGTTCAATTTGCAAACCTAATTCACGAGATGGAACCAGAATTAAACATTGAACCGATTGAATTTCAGTCTGTAACATTTCTAAAACAGGCAACAAAAAAGCCAGTGTTTTTCCTGAACCTGTTGGCGAAAGCAATAAAACATTATTGTCATTTAAGATAGCATCTTGCGCTACTACCTGCATTTCGTTTAGGCTTTCGATACCTAAATTCAAAAGTATATTGTTGGAATGGTGTTTCTTATTCATTTTGCAAAAGTACTTAAAAAAAGTGGTCAGTATTCAGTTTTTAGTATTCAGTCGCAGTTTTCAGTCTCAGTGGTCAGTAATCAGTTTGGCAGAGGAGAATCCCAAAGTTTCAGAAGCGTTGTTTTTGGTAATCTTTGTAATCTTTGTCAAAGTTTAAAACTTTGACAAAGATGAAAAAACGAAAAACAAAAAAACATAATCTACAACACAAAGTATTCTGTAGACTATTTGCGAACTGAATACTGCAAACTGCCATCTGAACACTGCTCCCGCGTGAAGGATAAAAGCTAAGCACCATGTGCTGCGGATAGCCTGACAGCATTTGAGAAAAGGGGCAAAAGTAGCAACTGTTACTTAGCCCCTTTTCTCAAATGGTGACACGCCCAAATCAATAATGATTTATGAATGTAAATTCTTTTCTTCTTCAAATAATAACTTTATGTTCTCATAGGAATTTTTTAAAGCTTCCTTAATTTGTTCCGGATTCATCCAGGCCACTTTTTCGATTCCTTCTTCTAATTGTCCTTGAGGCGTGCCTTCAAAATCAGTTTGCATTTCGAACCAATGCGTAATTTTGAGTTTGTACTTTCCATTGCGTTTAAAAACGTGATATGTTTTTTGAAGTTTATGGGATACCGATAATAAATTTACGCCAGTTTCTTCCTCTACTTCACGCATGGCTGTGGCTTCAATTTCTTCTCCTTTTTCAATGCCGCCTTTAGGTAAATCCCATTTTCCGTTTCTAAAAATGAACAAAACCTCTCCTTTTTTATTATAAACTAAGCCGCCTCCTGCTTTGTTAACAGGAATTTTTGCTTTCAAAGTCTTCATAATCTCCTTTTCATCGGGGTGATATAAGTAGGCTTTTTGGATTTTATTTTGAAATATTTTTATTATAAGCTGCTCTATGTCAATACTTTCTAACAAGAACAATTGAAAATCGGTCTCCTTAGAGATGTGATTTGTCAAAAAAAGTGGTTTGTCGTTAACAAAAACTTTATACATTTGTATTATGATTTTTAATAAAGATACAGCCGAAAAAACAGCCGAATTGCTTTTGCAAATAAATGCAATTAAATTGAATCCAGGAAATCCTTTTACATGGGCTTCCGGATGGAAATCACCTATTTATTGTGATAACCGATTAATACTCTCATTTCCAGCCATAAGAAATTATGTCCGTGATGAATTTTCCAAAAATATTGAAAAACAATTTGGTAAACCCGATGTTATTGCCGGTGTAGCCACAGGGGCAATAGGAATTGGAATGCTCGTAGCAGAGAGTTTAGGATTACCATTTGTGTATGTGCGTCCAGAACCAAAAAAACATGGGAGATTAAACCAAGTAGAAGGTTTTTTACAAAAAGGACAAAATGTAGTCGTTGTAGAAGACTTGATCAGTACCGGAAACAGTAGCTTACTTGCAGTTGAAGCTTTGCGTGCAGCAGGGGCAAACATAAAAGGTATGGCAGCAATATTTACATATGGTTTTGATGTAGCAGGTCAGAATTTTGCAGCTGCAAATGTCGATTTGTTCACACTAAGTAATTATCAGAATCTGTTGAATTTGGCCGTTGCCAAAAAATATATTACCGAAGAAGAAGAACAAACGCTTAGAGAATGGAACGTGAGTCCATCAACTTGGTGTGTCTAAGTAAAGAAAATATAAAAATACAATACACTAAACCATGAACTTAGAAAGTCCAAAAGTTACTGTTCCAAAATCAGCTCAAGAATTGTTTGAATTATTGAGTGATGTTAAAAATTTTGAAAAATTGATGCCTGATACTATCGCTAAATTTGAAGTTATTGGTGATGATGCATTCATTTTTGGGTTGAAAGGTATGCCGGAAATAAAATTAAAAATGAAAGAAAAAGTAGCGCCAAATAAAATAGTCCTGGGTGCTGCAAGCGATAAACTTCCTTTTACTTTAATAGCAAATATTGATGCTGTTTCGGATAATTCCAGTGATGTAAAACTTGATTTCGAAGGAGACTTTAATCCTATGATGGCTATGATGATTAAAGGCCCTATCGGGAAATTTATCGAAACATTAGCTGTTAACATGGTAAAATTGTAAGAGACGATATAATCAATTAAAAAAGATGTTTAGAGTATGAATTTATTTCAACTTTAAACATCTTTTTTTTAATACAACATCTGAATTTCCTTGATGTCAAACTCAGAAATACTATCATCTTCTAAAAGGACCTGAAGTTTTCCAACAGAGGAAACACCTTGAATAATTCCCATGAAATTTTGATTATTTTGATTAGAAAAAGGCATTGGAACCGCTTTTTTGAACAGTTTATCGGTGTAATTGGACCATAAAAAATTGGATTTTTGTTCCCATAACTTTACATTATTTTCTATTTTATCCATAATCGAAAAAAGCAACTCCTCTTTGTCAAATTTTGTATTGCAAATAGCCGCCAAAGAAGATGCTTTGGGCAAATTTTCAAAATTAGTTTGATTTACATTTAGACCTAAGCCCACAATAGAAATAATACTTCCGTCACTTTTGATACTGTTTTCTATCAAAATGCCACCTATTTTTTTATTATATGACATTATGTCGTTAGGCCATTTTATGCTAAGATCAGGAATCTTGCTGGTTTCCAGAACCTCGATTACAGCAAGAGAGACTGCGATATTCAGATTGTATATCTGACAAATATCTGATAAAAATCCTTTAATCAAAACACTCATTATTAAGTTTTTACTAGCTTCAGAAGCCCAAACAGCTCCCATTTGCCCCTTACCTTTTGTTTGGCTTTCAGCAGTAACAACAGTAAAGTTTTCGAGTTCCTGTTTATTCGATAGCCCTTTTAGGAATTCATTTGTTGAATCTATGGCATCGAGTTTGATAACTTTCATATACGTTTTTTTGTGAAACAGAATTTAATATTATGTTAAGGTTCAAAAATAATCACAAAAAATGGTAACTTTACAAACTTATATAAAATAATTCATGGCGAAAAAGACTATAAATAATGACGTTCTATTAGCGAACATCATTAAAGGAATAGAAGAAGTAAAAGGAAATGACATCGATATTCTTGATTTAAGAGAAATAGACACCGCGGTTTGCGACTATTTCATCATCTGCAACGGAAATTCAAACACTCAAGTTAAGGCTATCGTTAACTCCATACAAAAAACAGTTTCAAAGGAATTAAAAGACAAGCCTTGGCATGTTGAAGGAACTGATAATGCGGAATGGGTTCTTATGGACTATGTAAATATCGTAGTTCACGTTTTCCAAAAACACATAAGAGAATACTATAATATCGAGAGTCTTTGGGGTGATGCAAAAATTACTACAATCGAAAACAAATACTAAAGAAACATACTTCTAATGGCTAAAGATAATAATCAAAATTCGAATAAATTTAAAATAAGTCCTTGGTTAATTTATACAGCAATATTATTAATTTTCTTGTTTATAAGTTTTATAACCGGGGGTTCAAGTATTCAAGAGCCAGCACAATTAACTTCTTCTAAATTTAATAATTTTTTAGAAAAAGGTCAAATTGAAAAGGTTATTGTTTACAATAAAACAGAAGCAGAAGTCTATTTAAACGCTGCGGCATTAAAAGATGCAACACACAAAAAAGTTGCAAAAGATATTTTTGACAGACCTAATAAAGGTCCACATTACTCTTTTGATATTGGTAATGATCAAATATTTCAAACTAAGCTTGAAAAAGCGGTTAATGAAGGGAAATTGAAAGATTTTAACTTCTTGCCAAAAAACAATTGGTCAGACATCCTAATAAGTCTATTGCCTATCATTATCATTATAGGTGTTTGGATTTTTATAATGAGAAAAATGTCAGGCGGCGGTGGCGGTGGCGGCGGACAAATTTTCAATATCGGAAAATCAAAAGCGAAGCTTTTTGACGAAAAAACGGATATAAAAACTACATTTAAAGATGTTGCTGGTCTTGAAGGAGCTAAAGAAGAAATACAAGAAATTGTTGAATTCCTTAAAAACCCTGAGAAATATACTAATCTAGGTGGTAAAATTCCAAAAGGAGCTTTACTGGTTGGACCTCCAGGAACTGGGAAAACTTTGTTGGCGAAAGCCGTAGCAGGTGAAGCTCAAGTGCCATTTTTCTCTTTATCCGGTTCTGATTTTGTGGAAATGTTTGTAGGTGTAGGTGCTTCACGTGTACGTGATTTATTCAAACAAGCCAAAGAAAAATCTCCAGCTATTATTTTTATCGATGAGATTGATGCAGTAGGTAGAGCAAGAGGAAAAAGTAATATGTCCGGTGGAAATGATGAACGTGAGAATACGTTGAACCAATTACTGACAGAAATGGACGGTTTTGGAACCAATTCTAATGTAATTGTTTTAGCTGCAACAAACAGAGCTGACGTCCTTGACAAAGCCTTGATGCGTGCGGGTCGTTTTGACAGACAAATTTTTGTAGACTTACCAGATATTCGTGAGCGTGCTGAAATTTTTAAAGTACACCTTGCTCCTTTGAAAAAAGTAGAAGGATTGGATACTGACTTTTTAGCAAAACAAACTCCAGGTTTTTCTGGTGCTGATATTGCCAATGTGTGTAATGAAGCAGCCTTGATTGCTGCAAGACATAACAAAACAGCAGTTGACAAACAAGATTTCTTAGATGCCGTTGACAGAATTGTTGGTGGTCTTGAAAAGAAAAATAAAATTGTAACTCCAGAAGAAAAGAAAGCAATTGCTATTCATGAAGCTGGTCACGCAACGGTGAGTTGGATGCTGGAACATGCAGCTCCGTTAATAAAAGTAACTATTGTCCCTAGAGGACAAAGTTTAGGTGCAGCATGGTATTTACCGGAAGAACGATTAATTGTTCGTCCTGACCAAATGCTAGACGAAATGTGCGCTACTATGGGCGGAAGAGCAGCCGAAAAAGTAACATTCAACAGAATTTCTACTGGTGCATTAAGCGATTTAGAAAAAGTAACCAAGCAAGCACGTGCTATGGTAACTATTTATGGTTTGAATGAAAAAATAGGTAATGTTACCTATTATGATTCAACCGGACAAAGTGAATACAGTTTTTCAAAACCATATTCTGAAGAAACAGCTAAAATTATTGACGAAGAAATTTCATTACTTATTGAAAGTCAATACCAAAGAGCTATTGATATATTAGAAGAAAATAAAGACAAACTAAATCAACTAGCAAATATTTTAATCGAAAAAGAAGTTATTTTCAAAGATGATTTGGAAGCTATTTTTGGAAAAAGAACATTTGATAAAAATCTTGAGGAAGTAGTCTCTTAAAAAACACATATTATTTAATTATTTTTAAAATCTTAATTCAAAAACCTCTTTTGAATTAAGATTTTTTTATCTTTGAACGTTTTCAAATAATAAATAAAGTAGTTTAAAAGAATATGAGTCTTTTTAGAAAAATTTTTGGTTCTAGCAATCCGGCTTCTGAGGAAGATAAAGAAAGTGAATTTAATAAATCCTCTGATGATAACACTACCTCTATAGATGAAAAATTTATCTATAATTTCAAAAAAAATGGAGGTAAATTTTTATACTGTGAAAATTCTGAAGAGGTAAAAGAACAATTTGAAAACATACTAGAAGAAAATGACTGGTTTGAAAGCGAAGTTTTATGCTATGAACCCAATCTTTTTGGGATATTAGATGACAACAAACTAAGCTATGACAATCCTAAAAACCCAAAATTCCTACTTGCACGTTGTGAAAATTTGATTGCTGAAGAAGGTTCTATCTTATTCTCATCCAAACAAATCAAACAAAATAAACCAAACGAGTTACCTGCAAACATTATTGTTCTTGCAAATACAAGCCAAATTATTGGAACCAAAAGCGATGGACTAAGTGCTATAAAAAAAAAATACGAAAGAGATTACCCTACCAATATTACTACTATAAAATATTTCGAGAAAGCCAAAGAAGAAGATTTTACACAATACGGAAGTTCAGCCAAAAATCTTTATTTATTGCTTTTAGAAGATCTTTAAGATGAATGAAACTCTAAAACGAGGTATATCAGGAGCTATTTATATTATATTATTACTCGCTTCTATTTTATATTCAACGGAAAGTTTTTTTATTCTTTTTGGTATCTTTCTTATTATAGCAGTTTATGAATTTTGTAATCTAATTCAAATACATAAATTATTTCCAATTCTTTTCGGAACAGTTTTATATACTACAGTAACTTTGGTAAGTCATTACAATAAAATTACTACTGATACTATCAATCAGGTATTCAATACTAGTTTAGAAATTTCAATAAACATACAACAATTAGACGTCGTATTATTGGTTATAGCATTGGTGGTATCTATAAAATGCATTCTTTTCTTATTTTATGACAACATTCAAAAAATAAGTACTTCCTCAAAATACTTGTATTTATTAGGGTATATTATACTCCCATTTGTATTTATTACCAAAATTTCATTTGGAATATATGACTATAATCCTAAAATTATAATTGGATTATTCATATTAATCTGGACTAATGATACCTTTGCTTATATTGTAGGTAAATCTATGGGCCGAACCAAATTATTTGAAAAAATATCCCCTAAGAAAACCATTGAAGGGTTCTTAGGAGGAATCGTTTTTGCGATTTTTGCGGGTTATTTAATATCAAAATACTACATCAAGGCCAATCCTGAATTTAGTGACAGATCTATCCTAATTTGGACTTCTATAGCTGTTATTGTTGGAATTGCAGGTACTATAGGAGACTTAATTGAATCTAAATTCAAGCGTATTGCAGGCGTAAAAGACAGCGGAAACATAATGCCAGGTCATGGAGGCATACTAGATCGATTAGATAGTGTTATATTTGTAGCACCAATTATTTTTTTATTTTATCAAATTTTAAACTATGTTTCATAAAGAAGGAACCCAATCTATTTTATTAGCTACAATTTTCACGGCTATTGTACTTTTATTGACAGACAATTTTATTGACACGAGCTGGATTAAAATGACTATTCAAATAGCTACTTTATTGCTTTTGATTATCATCCTGCAATTTTTCAGAAACCCAAAAAGAACAGTGATAATCAATGAAAATCATATCATTGCTCCTGTTGATGGAAAAGTTGTAGTTATTGAAGAAGTTTTTGAAAGCGAGTATTTCAAAGACAAACGTTTGCAGATTTCCATATTTATGTCGCCCATTAATGTGCATGTCACTCGTTATCCGCTTAGTGGAATTGTAAAATTCAGTAAATACCATCCTGGAAAATTCCTGGTGGCTTGGCATCCAAAAGCGAGCGAAGAAAACGAAAGAACAACCATAGTGGTCGAAAATAAAACATTCGGCGCTGTTTTATACCGTCAAATTGCAGGTGCATTGGCAAAAAGAATCGTAAATTACGCCCAAGAAGGAATGCAGGTAATTCAGGGAACTGATGCCGGATTTATAAAATTTGGCTCAAGAGTAGATCTCTTTTTACCATTGGGAACACAAGTAAATGTCGTATTGAATCAAAAAGCCATAGGCGGAAAAACAATTATTGCTACAAAAGGATAATGATTGAAAAAGATTTAGATACCCGATTTGAAGAGGCAGTAAAAATAGCTTCTAAAATGACCCAGGCATCTTTACCACAAGATGTCCAGTTGAGACTTTATGCCTTTTATAAACAGGCTACTTTGGGAACTTTAGATCTAAAACAAACCTCAAATTACCATTTAAGGGATGCTTTCAAAACAAATGCTTGGATGCAAATTAGTCATCTTACTGCAGATGAAGCAAAAGAACAGTATATCGAAATCATCAATTCTATTTTGAAAAAATAATGTTAGTCATGAAAAAGTTTAATTTTTGTATCCCTTGTTTAGTATTAGTAACCCTCTTACTCTCATGCAATAACAAAAAACTCACCGAAGTTGTAGAGGTTCCGCTACCAACGGCTCAAGAAAAAATATCCTTAGGAGTTCCAGATGATGTAAAAGCAAATGAAGGAGCTTTTCAACTGGAAAAATTACTTTATCCATATGATGCATTAGCACCAAATATTTCGGCTGCTACGCTAGAAATGCATTATTCTAAACATTACCTGACCTATACTAATAATTTGAACAAGGCGCTAGCAGGAACAGTATTGGAAAACCTAACGATTGAGGAAGTATTGTCAAAATTAGATTTGAATGATGCTAACATTAGAAACAATGCAGGCGGTTATTACAATCACACTTTATACTGGCAATGTATGGCTCCTAAAGCTGGTGGACTGCCTCAAGATATTTTAGCCGAAACTATTACAACAGATTTTGGTTCATTTGAAAACTTTGCGACATTATTCAAAAATGAAGCTACAAAACAATTTGGTTCCGGCTGGGTATGGCTTGTGGTAGATAAAACCGGAAAACTCCAAGTGACCAGTACTCAAAATCAGGATAATCCCTTGATGCAAAATGCACTTATTCCCGGAACTCCAATATTAGCTTTAGATGTTTGGGAACACGCTTATTATTTGGACTACCAATATAGAAGAAAAAGTTATATAGACGCCTTTTTTAACGTAATCAATTGGAAAAAAGTAGGTGAAAATTACGATGCAGCGATAAAAAAATAATTTTATCGCTTTTAATTCAAAAACAAAAAAATGCTGATACGAACTTATATTAGCATTTTTTTGTTTTTGAATAGTATCCATTTACAAGATTACCATAAAACTAAATGAGCTTATGTAAACTAAAATGGCTGCTTCATTTTCTATAATTGATAAATAAACGATTCTGAAGGCGCAATACTAATTTGGGCTTTTCCTTCACCATTCAAAACCTTTAAATGAATGGAACTTTTAGTATACAATTGATCTTTTATAGTATAATTACCGTCTTTCAAATTCCATTTTTTAATAATATCCGAAGGAATTTTTAACTCGAAATTACTCCTTGTAAGCCAAGAAAAATTAGTGACTATTATTAATTTTTGAGTATCGGACCAACGGGTGAATGCATAAATTCCCGAATCATACTTTTTAGTTCCCTGACGATTAATGGTTTGAATTTCTTGGAATTTTCCCATTAAAGCAGAACTATTGAGAGAGAAATTCAGTAATCTCTTATAAAAATCGCGTAAGTCTTTTTCGCTTTGAGTTAGTTGACCACCGTCAAATTTTCCTCCGTTCATCCATCGCTGATGATTTGGAACTCCAACATAATCAAAAATTGAAGTTCTGGAATGGGTCCCAAAACCTCCATTTTCATTTCCTGCCTCACCCACTTCCTGACCAAAATAAATCATTGTAGGCGAAGTGCTAATAGTGGTTGAAACTACCATTAATGGTTTCCCTTTTTGAGCAGTTCCTGCAAATTCAGGACTTGCCAAACGTTGTTCATCATGATTGTCCAGAAAATGCAACATATGATGCTCAATATCTGTCATTCCGTTTTTTATGTTTGATAATCCGTCAGGCAACGATTTTCCACGAATGATATCTTTCAATTTATCATACGTTTCTACCTTATCATATAAATAATCCATTTTACCAAGATGAATATAATTTCTATATTCTTTTGGATTATACACTTCGGCTAATAAAAAAGCATTCGGATTATTTATTTTTATTGCCGAATTCATATAGCTCCAAAATTCATACGGCACCATTTCGGCCATATCATATCGAAATCCATCAACCCCTTTGGCAGTCCAATACAAGGCTATATCTTTGAATTTTTTCCAAGAATCCGGAACCTCTTTTCCTTTCCAAAAATCGAAATGTTCTTGATATGATTTTGTATCAAAACCAACGGGAAGTTCTGGAAAATCCTTGGAACCATCAGGACGAATTCCGTAATTTACTTTTACCGTTTCATACCAATCATTACGGTCGGGCTTTGCCATACGAGAACCGTTACCAGTCCATTTTGCAGGACTTTCTTCGAATTTTCCATCAACTAATGGATTCTTTTCTCCATTTAATGGTTTATCCGTATCTGGTACTTCAAAGTGAGTATTTGGAATATAATAGAAGTTATTATCTCTTTTATATTCAACAGAAACATCATCATCAGCTCCAAAATCTTTAACTCCTTCCGGATTATTTTTTCCTTCGTATTTACGTGCAATATGATTGGGAACAATATCTATAATGACCTTTAATCCTGCTTTATGCGTTCGAGCAATTAAAGCATCAAATTCTTGCAGACGATTGGCTGGATTTACAGCTAAATCAGGGTTTACATTGTAATAATCTTTTACTGCATAAGGAGAACCAGCTCTTCCTTTGACTACATCAGGATCATCATTAGAAATTCCAATTGCGGTGTAATCCCGTATCAGAGCATGATGCGGAACTCCGGTGTACCAAATATAAGTAACTCCTAAATCCTTTATCTCCTGTAATGCCGTATCCGTAAAATCGTTAAACTTCCCTACTCCATTTTCCTCAATGGTTCCCCAAGGTCTATTATTGGTATTTTTATTTCCGAATAATCGGGTAAAAACCTGATATACAACTTCTTTTTTATTTGAGACTGACTCTTTCTGTTCTGTGTTCATTTTTAAATCTTTCGTTTTACAAGCCGTTGCCAAAAGCACTAAGCTAATCCCTGCAACAATAGTTGTTGTTTTTATCATATAAAATATTCTGCTGATTTTAATACTTTTTTCGACATCCTAAATCAATTTTTAAATTTAATATATTTTAGATTAAAGAAGCCAATATCAGTTAAAATTAAAATGGATGCGTTTTTTAAAACGCATACTACAACGAAAGAGTAACGCTATTTGTTGATAACTTTAAAAACAATACAAAATGAATTTCTATGTCATTTTATGGAATTATAAATAAATCCTAATATAGATTATGGTTGTTTCCTTTTTCATAAATTTGACAAAAATTAAATCCATTGAAGAAACCGCTATTTTTCATTCGTTGTTGCTTGCTATTGCTTTGTACTAATTTGATTTTGGCGCAAGCACCAAAAAAAATTGTTGTAGAACATTCTGATTATTTTGATGTTAATCAAGTTGAAATACCAGATGCTGTTTTGCTTACCGGAAACGTACGTGTGAATCATGACGGAGTAGTTTTAACATGTAATAAAGCCTATTACTTTCAAAAGGAAAATTACATTAAGGCTTTTGGAAATGTACAATTAGTTCAAGGAGATACTTTATTTTTAAACAGTAAATATGCCGAATACAATGGAAATGTAAAAAAAGCATTTGCTACCGGAAATGCAGTTATGAATTCTCCGGATGCTACTTTGGCTACAGACACCATCAACTTTGACAGAAACAACCAGGAAGTGTTTTACAATTCGCCGGGAACAATCGTAAATAAGGATAATACTTTAAAAAGCAAATCAGGAAAATACTATGTTGCCGAAAAAAAATTCCAATTTCTTACGGCAGTTACTATCACTAATCCAACGTACGTAATAAAAACAAATCATTTGGATTATTTTAGTAATTCGGGGCATTCCTATCTTTTTGGACCTTCCACAATTACCAGTAAAGCTAATTATATTTATACTGAAAAAGGTTTTTATGACACCAAAAAAAATCTTGCCCATTTTCTCAATAAATCCTATATAAGATATGATGATCGGGTTATAAAGGGCGATAGTTTGTATTATGACCGAAACAGGGAATTTGCATCGGCAACACGAAATGTCAAAATAACGGATTCTATCAATCGCGGAATTGTTAAAGGAAATTATGCCGAAATATATAAAAAACAAGATTCTATGTTTGTAACCAAAAGAGCTGTTGCTGTAAACTTTGTCGAAAATGACTCGGTTTATATTCATGGCAAAAAATTAATGGTTACCGGTAAAGAAGGGAATCGTATTATTCGGGCGTTCAACAATGTTCGATTTTATAAAACAGACATGAGTGGCAAATGTGATTCGATTCATTCGAGTTCAAAAACAGCCTTAACAAAACTGATAGGAAATCCGATACTTTGGAATGGCGAAAACCAAATTACAGGCGACGTTATGCACCTTATTGGAAATAACAACACCCAAGAACTCGATTCGCTCAAAGTCCTCAATAATACTTTCCTAGTCTCGAAAGATACGCTGGGAACGGGCTATAATCAAGTGAAAGGACAAAACCTCTATGGTAAGTTTATAGAAGGAAAATTGCACGAGGTAGATATTGTAAAAAATGCGGAGGTCATCTATTACATGCGAAACGATGCTAAAGAACTCATTGGAATCAACAAAAATGTGAGCAGTAAAATCAATATCATTTTTGATAAAAATGCGATAGAAACCATCACCTTTTTTAAGCAAGTGGATGGTGATATTTATCCTGAAAAAGATTTACCTGAAAATGCACGAAAACTTCGAGGTTTAGTCTGGCGTGGCGATGAAAGAATAAAATCCAAAGACGATATTTTTCCTCCGGAGGAGAATGAAGGCAACGAAGAAATAGCCAAAGAAACCAAAGCTGAAGATGATAAGAAAGGTGTTCCGATGAAAATCCGAAAGGAAACATTGAATTATGATAAGAAAAAAAGCAAAAAATAGTGTTCAGATCGCAAATTTTAGCTTGCAGTGTCTTATTATCATGAAGATTAATTAAAAATAGGACACGGATTATTTCGGTTGGTGCAGTACACTTCGTCGCCATTAGCTATTCCTTGCTTTTTTGGTACATCAAAAAAAAAATTAACCAATAATTCTATAAAAAGCCAAGCGAACAATCCTCAAACACTAGTTTTATCGGCTAATTTAGCTTCTCATCGATTTCTTTTTTTTCTGGTTATTTAATGTTCTATCTTGGTTAGTGAAACCATTAAATACTTTCTATTATGAAAAAATTTACCTCCTTTTTCACTTACTTTATACGTGATTTCAAACATGAATTCCCCATTTTATTACAAAGATTGACTAATTTTTAATCTATCCTTAGAAAAAAATTAGTATTTTAAAACGTAGCTTTTTGGGGTAAAATGATTATACCCCCCATCCAATTAATACTAAACCAATCAAGTAGCTTTGAAGGAAATAATTACAAATTCAAACGTATCAACTAAATCAACTAACTAAACCACTATGGACTAAAAGTCCATAGATTTGGTTGGCAGACTGAAAGTCTGCAAGAATGAAAAATGTAATACTTAAACACGAATTTCACAAATTAATTCGTGGTAATTTGTGAAATTCGTGTTTGATTTTTTTTAGAAGCTAAAAGCGAAATGCACTAAAGTGCATAGTTTTAAACTATGCTTGTGACCAATAAAAGTTAATTTATTCTAAATTTTACAAACCACCCCATTTTAGAATCAAAATGGGGTGGTTTTATTGTTTAAAAGAAATATTTTTGTAGCTCAAAATTAAACTCACAAAACCGTGAATACCGATTTCCTAAAATACCAAGCACAAACATCTCCTTATCCATTAGGTATGGAAGTATCGCATGCTGTAGGTTCTTATATTTACGATTCCAACAATAAAAAATACTTGGATTTTGTAGCCGGAGTTTCCGCTTGCGCATTGGGACATCAACATCCGAGAGTTAATCAGGCCATCAAAGATCAGTTAGACAAATATTCGCACGTAATGGTATATGGCGAATATTCACAAAGTCCCGCCGTTCAGTATTGCAAGCTATTGGCCTCACTCCTGCCCGCACCTTTAGACAAAACCTATTTGGTGAATTCAGGAACAGAAGCCATTGAAGGTGCTTTAAAACTCGCCAGACGAACTACCGGAAGAAGCCAACTGATTTCGTGTCACAATGCCTATCACGGGAACACCATGGGTTCTATGAGCGTCATGGGATTTGAAGAACGCAAACAAATTTTTCGTCCGTTGATTCCCGATGTTGATTTCATTACGTTCAACAACAAAGAAGATTTACAAAAAATAACGACCAAAACTGCAGGAATTATTCTGGAAACCATTCAAGGTGGTGCTGGGTTTATACAACCGCATAACGATTTCCTCCAAAAAGTACGTCAACGATGTACCGAAGTGGGTGCTATAATGATCTTGGATGAAATTCAGCCTGGCTTCGGGAGAACGGGAAAACTTTTCGGATTCCAAAATTATGATGTCGTTCCTGATATTGTGGTTATGGGAAAAGGAATGGGCGGCGGCATGCCTGTAGGTGCTTTTACGGCTTCATCAGCCATGATGGATTTGTTAAGTCATGACCCAAAACTGGGACACATCACGACTTTTGGGGGTCACCCTGTCATTGCGTCAGCCTGTTTGGCGACTTTGCAGGAAATAACTGAGACCAACCTCATGGCCGAAGCAATGGAGAAAGAAAAGCTATTCAGAACACTTTTGGTACATCCTTTGATAGAAGAAATAAGAGGAAAAGGATTAATGCTGGCTGCAATGACAGAAAGTGCCGATATAACAAACGAAGTGATTCTCAAATGTCAAGACAAAGGACTCATTTTATTCTGGCTGCTATTTGAAGGATGCGCAATTAGAATTACACCGCCACTAACCATTTCCAATGAGGAAATACGTGAAGGCTGTTCCATAATGCTTGAAGTAATGAATGAAATTTTGAACAAGAATATTTAAAAATATCGCAATTGGGAGCTATTTACTTCGTCAGTTCGCTTCGCTCGTGTCCTGCTATCCGTTGCAAATGAAATTCACTGAACTCCAATAAAAACAAGAGTATTGTGAAGTAATCTTTCCTGCCCTGAACGAGTTTCAGGAACCTGAAAACAAGTTCAGGTCAGGAAAGGATTTCCACTCTTATCAGGGCTATGGCATCAGTATTAAACCAAAGCTATTTTTGTTAATTAAATTGTTCACAACAATTCTAACTTTCCCTCACATTACAAGCACGATTACCTAAATTTATTTAGGCCAAATTAAAAACACACAGTATGCAATTAAGCAACGAAGAAGAAGACTATAACTTATCATTGTCTAAATTTGAGTCCATGTTGAAAACCAACAAAGTGCTCTTTTTTGACTCCGAAGAATTTGAAGAAATTATTCTTCATTATCTCGATATGGGTAAGGCCGCTTTGGCAAAAAAAGCGCTCAAACTGGCATTGGAACAACATCCAAAATCTACCGGACTAAAACTGGTCCAAGTGGAAATGCTTGTCTATGATGACAAACTCGAATTAGCCGAAAAGCTATTGAATGAGTTGTACGCCATTGAACCAACCAATGAAGAAATTTACATTCAAAAAGCTAATATTTGTTCTAAAAGAGACCAACACGAAAAGGCGGTTGAATTACTAAACATAGCGTTACAATATACCGATGATTATGCTGATGTCTATAATTTAATGGGCATGGAATATCTTTTTATGGATAATCTTGAAATGGCCAAAGAAAGCTTTATCAAGTGTTTAGAAGAAGATTTGGAAGACCAATCAGCGTTATATAACGTAGTGTATTGTTTTGAATTTTTAGATCAAAATCAAGAGGCTATAACCTATTTGAATAAATATATTGACAAAAACCCATACAGCGAAATCGCCTGGCATCAACTGGGTCGTTTGCATTATGGAGTTAAAGAATATGAAAATGCAATTCGCGCCTTTGATTATGCTACTTTAATCGACGATGAATTCCTTGGTGCTTTCATGGAAAAAGCAAAAGCTTACGAACGTTTAAAAAAATACGCAGAAGCCATAGAAAGTTATAGCAGAACCATAGAATTAGATGATGCGACTTCGTATGCTTTACTTCGAATGGGGAAATGCTATGAAAAATTAGGAAACAAAGTTTTAGCATTAAAATATTTCAACAAAACTGTTCATGAAGACCCCCTTTTAGACAAGGGATGGATTGCCATTACTGATTTTTATGTACGCCAAAAAAACTATCAGAAAGCATTATTTTATGTCAACAAAGCATTAGCAATTGACAATCAAAATCGGTTGTATTGGAAACGCTTTGCAACCATTAATAAACAAATGAACTTCTTTGAAGAAGCCGAATTTGGATATAGAAAAGCAGTCGAATTTGGTGATTATCAATTAGACACTTGGTTATTTTGGGTTGATATTCTTCAGTTTTTGGGGGAATTCGAAAGCGCTATTCAAACTTTATTACAAGCATCTGAATATTTTCCGGAAGAAAATGAAGTCGAATACCGTTTGGCTGGATTGTATTTCATGATATCACAAAACACCAAAGCAAAATTCCATTTGAGCAATGCCATGCGATTGAATTTTGACAATTATATTCTTATTGAAGACTTATTTCCAGTGGTTTGGGCAAAAAAAATGGTGCAGAATTATATTGCAAAACATAAAAAATTATAATGGTTGATACAGTTAAAAAACGCTTTGGATTATTAGGACGCAACATTAATTATTCTTTTTCGAAAGGATATTTTACCGATAAATTCAATAATGAAAACTTCACAGGTTGTACCTATGAAAATTTCGATATTCAAGAAATAACTGCTTTTCCAGAGATAATTAAAAATACATCGGATTTAAAAGGATTGAATGTTACCATTCCGTACAAGGAAACGGTAATTCCATTTCTGGATAAATTATCAAAAAAAGCGGCGCAAATAGGGGCTGTAAATACCATTAAAATTACCAAAAAAGGAAAATTAAAAGGGTACAATACAGACTATTATGGTTTCAAGAAATCATTAGAACCTTTATTGCAACCACACCATAAAAAAGCCTTGATTTTAGGCACAGGAGGCGCTTCTAAAGGGGTTGCTTTTGCTCTGGATGAACTGGACATTCCTTACACTTTTGTTTCCAGAGAAGCCAAAGAAAATGCTATCGATTATGACCGAATCAACGCGACAACATTCGATAATTACCAAATCATAATAAATTCCACTCCGGTAGGAACAAGCCCTAATGTGGATGCATTTCCATTAATCCCGTATGAGTTTTTCACGGATAAACACATTGCTTATGATTTGATTTACAATCCTGCTGAAACACAATTCCTTAAAAAAGCCGCAGCACAAGGAGCACAAATCAAAAATGGTTTGGATATGCTTATTTTTCAAGCGGAGAAAGCCTGGAAAATTTGGAATAAATAGTTAAGAAGTTTATTTCTTGTCATATCGAATTTTTGTTTTACAGATATAATTGTTTTAGCTCTCGCTTGAACTAATTAATTAGCATTGAATTTTTATAGATCGTCTTGTTTTAAAATTAGCATAATGCTGTTTTAAAACAAGACGATTTTTTTATATAAAAAAGGTTTTAAACTTCGATTGAGGTTTCCCGTAAAGTCGTTAATTATTTAATCTGTTAATTTGACTGAAAATCAAAGTCTTGCAATCAATTTAACAACTTAAATAATGATCAAAAGAACTATCCTCATCGAAAACAAGTCTTCTATTACGACAAAAAATCAACAGTTAGTGCTGAAATCAGAAATAAGGGAAAGTACTATTCCAATAGAAGACGTAGGGTTTCTTGTGCTTGATCATGCTGAAATTTACCTTAGCATTCCTGCAATGAACTTAATTGTAGAAAACAATACCGCTATTATTATTTGCGGCAGCAACCATCTACCCAATGGAATGTTACTCAACCTCAACAGCCATCATATTCAGCAGGAAATATTCAAAAACCAAATCGAAGCTTCCATTCCTCTAAAAAAGCAATTATGGCAACAGACTATAATTGAAAAAATTAAGAATCAAGGGGAATTGCTGGAAAAAATAACTGAAAATAAAAATACTTTTGAATTTCTGGCAAGTAAAGTGTTAAGCGGTGACACCACAAATATGGAAGGTGTTGCGGCACAGCAATATTGGAAAAATTTTCCTTTGCCTAATCATGAAAAAGATGGAATAAAAAGAGAACGCTATGGCGATTATCCAAACAATTTTTTAAACTACGGTTATGCTATTTTGAGAGCTGCAACCGCCCGAGCACTTTCCGGTAGCGGATTATTGAATACACTTGGTATTCATCACAAAAGTAAATACAATGCTTTTGCCCTTGCAGATGACATTATGGAACCCTTCCGCCCCATTGTTGACGAAAAAGTTTTTGAGATAATGCAACGATACCAAGAACAAGAACTCAACACGGCAATAAAAGCTGAAATGTTGCAAATGCTAACCCGAACCGTTTATTTCAAGGAAGAGAAAAGCCCGTTAATGATAGGTTTACAAAAAACGGCAAGCTCGCTCCAACAATGTTTTACAGGTGACCGTAAAAAAATTAAATATCCTAAATTATGGAACTTAACGGATACCGAATAATGTGGCTTTTTGTATTTTTTGACCTGCCGACCGAAACAAAAAAAGACAGAAGAAATGCGTCTCAATTCCGCGGAAATTTACTAAAAGACGGTTTCAGCATGATGCAATATTCGGTTTATATTCGGCATTGCGCCAGTGGTGAAAGTGCCGATGTACATGAAAAACGTATTAACCGACTCGTTCCCCCATTAGGAAAAGTGAGTGTTTTACGCATCACCGACAAACAATTTGGCATGATTATCAATTATTTAGGCAAGACCAAACAGGAAAATATTGATGCGCCAACGCAACTAGAATTGTTTTAGAAAAACATTGGTTCTTGACGGTTATCCCAAAAATATAAAACAATAATACTATGATTGTTTATTTCATAATAAAAAGAAGTTTGTTAGCTGCTAATTCCAACCCTTACGTTTTTGAAGAAAAATGATGCTTTTAAAAGTTTCAGGATTTTTAGAAACGATATTTAATGTTTTTTCAACTTTAAATAAAAACTCATCTGCTTTTTTTAAAACCAAATTTATTGAGGTAGGTATTTAATTTCATATCTTTAAAGTCTTATAAAACATAGGAAAAATGGAAATATTCAAAGGTCAAAACCTCATAGAGTTTGCTGAACGCTTCAAGAGTGATCAAGATTGTAGAGAATACCTCTCAAATATCAAATGGTCGGAGCAATATGTTTGCAGAAAATGTAGCTATACCAAAAGTCAAATTCGTAAAGATTATGCAAGAACTTGCAATATTTGTAGTGATACCGAATCGGCTATGGCTAATACTCTATTCCATAAAGTAAAATTTGGATTAAGAAAAGCATTTTTCATTTGTTTTGAAATGGCCACAACCACAAAAAGTCTTTCTGCATCTCAAATGGCAGTTCGTTTTGGAGTTCAAGAAAAAACGGCAAGAATGTTTAT
>NZ_VJZP01000023.1 GCF_007097265.1 Flavobacterium gawalongense
CTTATCTGATAACTTTTGAAACTCTCTGCTTATATTCATAACCGCAAAAATAATCTATATTTGTGTCCACACGATAGGACGCTTCGGGAGGGGTGAGGATTTAATTTAGTTTTTGTGCAAAAGTAAAAGTATACTTAGGAAGCAATTCAGGATGAAAGATTTTAATATAATCCTTCAAAACTAAATCAGGTCGGCTTGGTGCTAATTCATAATAAATTGTTCCGCCTTTTGCCCCTAATTTACTTTCAAAAGTATAAACGTTTTTGCTTGCAAAAGCATCAAACTGGCTGTAATGCGGATTACTGTCCCCTAATTCGGATATTGTTTTAAATGGACCCGAGGCAATCCAGTAATCAGCACTTTTTGCTTTATCTAATATGTTTTCAAACGACAAACCCAGACTTCCTGTTCCTTCAACATTAGACCAAAGATAATTGGCTTTTGCATCTTTCATAAATTGTGCCACCCAGCTATTTCCTTTGGCAACAAACCATTGGTCCTGATACATCGAACCATATAATACAGTTGATTCCGGTTTTTTATTTGAGACTAATTTTAAAGCCTCATTATAGTTTTTTACAATGTTAT
Organism: Flavobacterium gawalongense; assembly: GCF_007097265.1. GTDB lineage: Bacteria > Bacteroidota > Bacteroidia > Flavobacteriales > Flavobacteriaceae > Flavobacterium > Flavobacterium gawalongense. Next base: position 589 of record NZ_VJZP01000023.1, read on the forward strand.
CAAAAAGTGTTTTGGCTTCTTTTTCTTTACCAAATAACGCACCATACAGTTTTAGCCATTCTGCTTTTCCAAGAGGAGATTGCTCCATCCAATCGCCCTGAATCATTACTTTTAAGCCGCTTTTCTCTAAATTTTTAATCATCGGATTGTTATTGTCTATGCCAAAAGTCACAATAAGGTCAGGAGTCAATTCGATGAGTTGTTCCATGTTTAATTTCTCATTTTGTCCCACGTTTTTAACGGAACCCACATCAATTAATTTTCTGGTTTTCTCGGAGGAAATATAATCTGTATGTGGGAAACCTACCAATGATTTTTCTACGCCAAGTATTTCCAAAAAAGGAATATTTGTAGTTGAGGTTACCACAATCGATTGCAACGGAACTTGAACGGCAGTGTATTTTTGTAAACTATCCGGAACGATACTGTTTTTTTCTTTTAGAACGTAAGTGAAATTTTTATTGGCATCAGGCCAAGGATTAATCACCTTTACAACTGAATAACCGTCGTATTCATAAATAGCGAGTCCTGAAGCATATTCAATTGTGTTTTTTGCGATAGTTGTTTTTGCGACATCCGATTTTTCATTTTTCTTACATCCAATGAAAGCTAAAAAAGAGAGAACAAAAAGGATTTTATAAAAGGGAAATTTCATAATTTAATTTTTGGATAACGACAAAGGTATATCAAATTTATAAAATTTCTTGTTTATTTTTAGTGGTAAAAAAATGAACAAATAGTATCTTTACCAAATGAATAGCATAAAAGTCAAAAACTGCTCTACTTGCGAAAAACCCTTTAATTGTGGTGATACTTTAGAAGGGCGCCAATGTTGGTGTAATGATTTTCCTCCTATTTTTAACCCTTCAGATAGTATTGATTGCCTTTGTCCCAGTTGTTTTACCACCGCTTGTTCGATGAAAATAGAGGAGTATGTGGCAACAGTAACTCCCGAAACCGCAACTGAAAACAGAGCCAAAGATTTACCAAAGACTACTAATCTCGTGGAAGGAATCGACTATTATTTAGAAAATGGGAATTATGTTTTTAAGGCTTGGTTTCATCTAAAAAGAGGGCATTGTTGTGACAATGGATGTCGACATTGTCCGTATGGATTTAAAAAAATATAAAAATGATATATTTAATAACAGGCGGCGAACGCTCCGGGAAAAGCAGTTATGCCGAAAATTTAGCAAAAGAATTATCTGATAAACCAATGTATGTTGCTACAGCCAGAAAATGGGATGATGATTTCCAAAAGAGAATCGATCGCCATCAAAAAGATCGTGACGAACGATGGATTAATATCGAAAAAGAAAAACACTTAAGCGAAATAGATTTTTCGGGAAAAGTAGCTATTGTTGATTGCGTAACACTTTGGTTGACGAACTTTTTCGTGGATACTAAAAATGATGTTTCCTTGTGCTTAGAACAAGCTAAAACCGAATTTGATGCTATTGCCAATCAGGAAAATGCAACAATTATTATTGTAACCAATGAAATAGGGATGGGTGTCCATGCCGAAACTCACATTGGTAGAAAATTCACAGAATTGCAAGGCTGGATGAACCAATATTTAGCCAAAAATGCCGATACCGTTGTGCTCATGGTTTCTGGAATTCCTGTAACAATAAAAGAAAAAATATGAATTTTGTAACTTCCTGGAGTGGCGGAAAAGACAGTTGTTATGCAATGATGCAAGCGGTACAGCAAGGATTTATTCCAAAAGTGCTACTCAATATGATGAATGAGAACGGGAAAGTGTCTCGTTCTCATGGATTACCTTTAGCTATATTGAATCAGCAAGCCCAAAAAATGCAGTTGCCTATGGAAGCAATTCCTGCAACTTGGGGTGATTATGAAGCAAAGTTTATTGCTGTTTTGAAAATGCTAAAAGCCAAGTATGATTTGGAAGCAGCCGTTTTTGGTGACATCGATTTACAACCGCATAAAGATTGGGAGGACAAAGTATGCGAGGCGGCTTCGCTAAAAGCAATTTTGCCTTTGTGGCAACAAGACCGAATTGTTTTGGTAAACCAAATGCTTGAAAGCGGCATTGTAACGATGATTGTTTCCTGCAATACAACAATGGGTGAAAGTTATTTGGGTAAAATTTTAACTAAAGAATTAGCACGAGAATTACAAGAAAAAGGTATTGATCCTTGCGGAGAAAATGGCGAATTTCATACTTTAGTTATTAACTGTCCGTTGTTTTCGGAAGCGATTGAATTACCTAAATTTGCGACCAAAACCTATAACGACTATTGTTTTATTGTTTGGGAAGAATAACCAAAACCAAATTATTTCAAGATGACCCATTTAGATGAAATTTTAAAATCCCGTCGCGACACCCGTCATTTTACGAATGATGAAGTACCTGATGCCGTGGTTCAAAAAGCACTGCAAGCGGGACATTGGGCGCCTTCTGTGGGTTTGACTGATGCTACAAAATACTATCTTATCAAGTCGACTGAAATTAAAAAGGCGATTAAGGAATTGTTTTTAGAATATGATATAAAAGCGGCAAATCTAACTGATGATGTAAATCAAAAAACACAATACCAAGCCCTAAAACTTGAAGCGATTGAGGAAGCGCCACTTGGATTAGTGATTTGTTATGATCGTTCGGTATTGAATAGTTTTACCATTGGAACAGTTGGCAGTAATGAAGCAATAAAATTCAGTTCGGTTTGTGCTGTACAAAATATATGGCTTTCGCTTACAGAACAAGGCTATTCTATGGGTTGGGTTTCAATTTTGAATTATTATCAGTTCAAGCAATTATTGGGTTTACCTGAAAATATAGAGCCTTTGGGTTATTTCTGTGTAGGCAAACCTGCCACCAATTATGAAAACCAACCGATGTTGCAACAATTGAATTGGAAACAAAAACAAGAAGCTCCTTTTATAGAAGAAATTACAGTTTTACACGAAAGTAAAATCGAAAATATAAATTTTGAAAATCAAGATAGAACGGAGACTTCATCTGATTTTTCCAAAGCATTGCAATACAAAATCGATAATAAAACCAAGCCATTAGGGTCATTAGGAATTTTGGAAGTGGTAGCGAAACAAATAGGAGAGGTATTTCAAACTTTAGAACCAAAAATCACAAAACCTAATATGGTCGTTTTTGCTGCCGATCATGGAATTGCTAATCATGGCGTGAGTGCTTATCCGCAAGATGTTACGAGACAAATGGTGATTAATTTTCTCGAAGGAGGTGCAGCAATCAATGTGTTTTGCAAACAAAATAACATCCAATTATCAATTGTGGATGCGGGTGTGAATTATGATTTTCCCATGAATGCCAATTTGATTTCGGCAAAAATAGGAAAAGGAACACACTCTTTTTTACAAGGACCTGCTATGAGTAAAACAGAAGTTGACTTGTGTTTTATAAAAGGAAGCGAAATTGTTGCCACTATTGCAAAAACGGGCAGTAATTGTATTGGTTTTGGTGAAATGGGTATCGGGAATACAGCTACAGCTTCTGTTTTAATGAGTGTTATTTTGAAATTACCAATAGAAGATTGCGTGGGAAAAGGAACAGGTGTAAATGATGAACAGTTAATTCAAAAAATTAACATCCTTAAAAAAGCCATTGATAATTATAATGGTTCGGAGGATTTAGACAGCAAATTAGCCTATTTTGGAGGTTTCGAAATTATGCAAATGGTTGGTGGAATGCTTAAGGCAAAAGAAGAGAATATGCTTCTCCTTGTAGATGGATTTATTTGCAGTGTCGCTTTTTTGATTGCCTTTAAAAAGAATCCATCCATTACCAAAAACGCTATTTTTTGCCATTCTTCCGCTGAGCAAGGACACCAAAAAATATTAGATTACCTAGGAGTTCGTTCCCTGTTGCAACTCGATTTACGTTTGGGTGAAGGCACGGGTTGTGCCATTGCTTTTCCTATAATTGAATCGGCAGTGGCATTCTTGAACGATATGGCGAGTTTTGAATCCGCAGGAGTTAGTGGTCAGTAGAGACGCACAGCAGTGCGTCTCTCTAGGTGCGTCTCTACAGGAGAAAAAAATATAAAAATAATATAAAAATGAAAAAAGAACTCCACATATTTTTTACCGCATTGATGTTTTATACCAGGATTCCGTGTCCTGCAACTATCAATCATAATCCAGATTATTTAAATAAAGCGTCTCGTTACTTTCCATTAATTGGTTGGATTGTAGGTAGTGTGGCTTTTGGGGTATATTGCGTTTTTAATTATTTAGTTGCTCCTGAAATTGCGGTCCTGTTTTCGATGATTGCTTCGGTTTTAGTTACGGGAGCTTTTCATGAAGATGGTTTTGCTGATGTTTGTGATGGTTTTGGTGGCGGTTGGACCAAAGAAAAAATCCTGATGATTATGAAAGACAGTGCTATTGGGGCTTATGGAGCAATAGGTTTAGTGCTATTGTTAGTGCTTAAATTTCAAGGGTTGGCTCAATTAATTGAGGTCTCGGATAATCCTAAATTTATAATTTATAATTCACAATTTATAATTCTATTATTGCTTGTTTCCGCTCATTCCCTGAGCCGTCTCGCCGCTGTTTCTATTGTCTTTACCCATGCCTATTCCAGAGAAGATGCCTCTAGTAAGAGCAAACCCATCGCTCAAAATTACACTTGGCGAGAAGTAGTGGGAGCTTTGTTTTTTGGCTTGTTGCCGCTTATCGCTTTGTCTTATTTTCAATGGGAAATTCTTTTGGTTTTAATACCTGTTTTTCTGACTCGATTTTTTTTAGCGCGTTATTTTCAGAAATGGATTGGCGGTTATACAGGTGATTGTTTGGGTGCCACCCAACAAGTTTGCGAAGTAGTATTTTATCTGTCAATTATTGCTTTATGGAAGTTTATTTAGTACGTCATACCGATACGGTTTGTGAAAAAGGAGTTTGTTATGGACAATCGGATGTGGGCATACTGAAGCCTTACGATGTGATTTTTGAAGTCATTCAAAAACAATTACCAGAAGATGCGATTCTCTATTCCAGCCCTTTGCAGCGTTGTGTTCTTTTGGCGAATTATATCAAAGAAAATTCAGTAATTACTTCTATTAATGAAGATTCCCGTTTGTTGGAAATGAATTTTGGAGATTGGGAAATGAAAAATTGGGATGTAATTCCACCAAATGATTTTACACCTTGGATGAATGATTTTGTAAATGTTCGAGTACCTAATGGGGAATCGTTTACGGATTTGCACGATCGAGTTTTTGATTTTATGGAAAATGAACTTCTGAAAAATAGTTCTAAGCCGGTAATTATCGTTGCTCATGCAGGAGTCATTCGAAGTGTATTGTGTAGAATTACTAATTTACCACTAAAAGATGCATTTCAGAATAAAGTTGATTTTGGTGCTGTAATTAAAATTGAATTATAAGAAAAAGATAGTCCGAATTTACTTTAAGTCAAAAAGCTGTTTTTTGTTTAAATTTTTATTTAAAAAATAAAGCAAATTTGATTTTTCAGTAATTTTAACTTTATATTTGCATCCGCATTAAGGTTGTGTTATGATTTTTAAAACACATTAAAAGGGAATCAGGTGGAATTACAGATTTTAGATTTTTTAGAAAATCTAAAATCTAAAATAAAATCCTGAGCTGTACCCGCAACTGTAAGCTTAGTTCCGTTATTGGAATGCTGTTGTTAGCTACAAAACCACTGAGTTAACTGAATTTATTTCAGTTTCTCGGGAAGGGAAACAACAGACGCGAGCCAGGAGACCTGCCTTTGTTAACAAATATCGAACTCTCGGGAAAAAGAGTTTAGAAATTATGACATTACAAAAACTCTTTCTATGCTTTTCGCTGTGCGTATGCCAATTTATTTCGGCACAAAACGATTCTATAACAAAGTTAAAAGAAGTCGTAGTTTCTGACAATAACTTCAAAAAATTCTCTACTTCACAATCGGTATTAAAACTCAATGATTCCATAATCAACAAAAATGAAGCATTACTAACTGATTTGTTAAACTTTAATTCGGTTATTTATTTTAAAGAATATGGACGAGGCATGCTTTCGACAGTTTCATTTAGAGGAACAACCGCATCACAAACCGCTGTCATTTGGAACGGAATCAACATTAATTCGCAAATGAACGGAAGCACTGATTTTAATACTATTTCGGCTTCAGATTACAATTCGATAAACGTAAAAGCTGGTGGTGGAAGCGTTATTTACGGAAGTGGTGCTATTGGTGGAACGGTTCATTTGAACAATGACTTATCTTTTAACAACCAATTCGACAATAGTTTAAAGTTATATTATGGAAGTTTCAACACTATTGGCGTAAATTATAAAATGAATGTTTCGAATGAAAAATGGAGCACTCAAATTGGGTTTTCAAAAAATAGCTCGACCAATGATTATTTGTACTTAAATAAATACAATTGGAGAGGAGAACAACGTCGGAATAGAAATGGACAATATGACGTGATGGGTTTGAATGCTGATTTTGGATATAAAATAAATAAAAATAATATTCTTAAATTATACAGCCAAACTTCGAACACAGACCGTAATACTTCTCTGGTTTCTGAATCTGAAACCAAATCAAAATACATTAATGGTTTTAGTCGTAATTTGATAGAATACAATGGCGATTTTGATAAACTTACAACCAATTTCAAAACAGCTTATATTTTCGAAAATTACCAATATTTTGCTGATATTGACCGCGATTATTATAGTTATGGAAAAACAGAAAGTTTAATTACCAAACTCGATTTAGGCTGTCAATTACTTAAATCGATACAAATTAATGGCGTTTTAGATTACAACAGAACCAAAGGATACGGTACTAGTTTTGGCAATCATATTCGTGAATTAGGTTCGTTCGCCTTTTTAGCTAAACAACAAGTAAATACAAAATGGCAAAACGAATTTGGCATCCGAAAAGAATTTAATGATGTCTATAAATCGCCTGTATTGTTCTCCTTAGGGTCATCATATGCGTTTAACAAATTTTACAATCTGAAATTAAATTTGTCTCGAAATTTCAGAATTCCAACTTACAATGATTTGTATTGGGAAGAAGGAGGAAATCCCGATTTAAAACCCGAAAGTTCATATCAGGCAGAAATTGGTAATGTTTTTTCGTATAAAAAAATAACCTTTTCTCAAACGGTTTATTACATTAAAATTAAAGATTTACTGCGATGGATTCCAGGAAAAAATGGTATTTGGGCACCTCAAAACACTGAAAAAGTAAATGCCTGCGGAGCAGAAACCATACTGAGCTGGAAAAATAATTATGGTAAAAACTACTTTAGCGCCAATGCTACTTATGCGTACACCATTTCAAAAAATGAAGAAACCAACAAGCAACTCTTTTTTGTTCCTTTCAATAAGGTGACAGGAGCTGTAGCGTACGCCCACAGTAAAATATCGATTAATTATCAATTTTTATATAATGGTTTTGTTTATACAAGATCAGATAATGACCCTAAAGAAATCATTGATGATTACATGGTTTCTAACATTGGTATCGATTATGATTTGAAGTTTTTATCTTCCTTTAAACTAGGCTTTCAAATTCTAAATGTATTTAATAAAGAGTACCAAAGTTTAGAAGATAGACCCATGCCAGGAAGAAATTATAATATGTATTTAATCCTTAAATTTTAATATAATGAAGTTCAGTAAATTATTTTTAGTTGCGCTCAGCATCTCGTTTTTTGTTTCATGTTCGAATGATGATGATTCAAATGAGCCTATAGGAGCCTATACCCATGGTGTTCTGATTTTGAATGAAGGTGGCTCAGGTCAAGGCTCAGTTTCTTATATCGGTAATGATTTAAGTAGTTTTACGCAAGATGTGTATGGTACTGTAAACGGTTCAGATGTATTTGGAAAATATGCTCAATCAATTTTTTTTGATGGAGACAATGCTTATATCATAGCTGGTGGCTCTAATACTATAAATGTAGTAAACAGATATACTTTTAAATTAATTGCTAAAATAGATTCTGGGCTTAAAAACCCAAGATATGGTGTGGTAAAAGAAGGGAAAGCATATGTTACCAATGGAAACACCTATTCATATGCTAATCCGGCGAGTGGTGATACTGACGATTATATAGCAGTAATTAATTTAGCAACTAATACGGTTGATTCAAAAATTGAATTGAATGCAACAGCCAACCGAATTGTGCTTGAAAATGGCAAATTATATATTACAGAACCCTACAGTAATGATAAATTATTGGTAGTAAATCCTAGTACAAACACTCTTGAAACTTCTGTGAATATTGGATCAAGCGCGGATACAATGGAAGCTAAAGATGGTGTTTTATATGTGTTAAGAAGCCCTTATGGAGGAAGAAGTGAAATTGTAAAAGTGAAATTATCCGACAAAACTATTAGCAAAGTTACTTTTCCTGAAGCATTAGATGGAGCTAGTAACTTAGATATTTATGAAAATAGAATATTTTACACTGTAGAAACTGCTGTTTATGCTATGAATATTATTGCAAATGAGGCTTCAGTAACTTCAATTGTGAATTACTCTTCTACTTCTGCGTATGGAAAAATGTACGGATTTGCAGTAAATGACAACCGTATTTTTATTGCTGACGGTGGCGATTTTACAGCAAACAGTAAAGCATATATTTATTCTATAACAGGAACTTTACAAAAAGAACTAACTGTTGGTGTTGGTCCAAATGGCTTTTATTTTAATAATTAGTTTTATTTTTTTTTTGAAATTAAAAAGGCTTTCATCACTGAAAGCCTTTTTTATACCTGCTATTTCTATTTCATTTCCGAAATGAATTCCGAAATGGATTTAGCCATTCTATTTTGTTCTTTGTCATCAATCAAGTATTTTTTGTCATTTTCATTGGTTAAATAACCAAGTTCAATAATTACCGCAGGTACATCTGATTTTTTAAGAATATAAAAAGGACCGGTTTTTACACCTAACATTTTTAAATTTGTATTCTCTGAAAATTTATCATTTAATTTTTCTGCAATTTCATTTGACTTTTCAAAAAATTCAGTCTCTTTTGCAACGTAAAATTCCAAGCCGGATGTTTTATTATTTAAGCTTGCATTTACATGTAGAGACAAAACTAAATCCGGTTTGATTCTATTGATGAAATCAGCTCTTTCTTCAAGGGATAGAAATTGATCATCCGATCTGGTAAGGTGAATCACAACATTGCTATTTAAAGACTTAATTTTGTTAGTGACTTGTTCTACAATTTGCTTTTCACTAATGGAATTAGAGATGACTCCAAAATCATTTCCACCGTGACTTGCATCAATAACTATATTTATTTTTTTTGGTTCTAATGGTTTAGAGCTTATAAATGAAAAAGAGACAATTATAATTGCTACTAATAATACTTTTTTTAAGTTTTTCATTTAGATCTGTTTTAAGATGTTGAATACTAAATGTAAACTTAAAAAAAATATTTTTAGTATGAGACTTTTTTAAATTATTTCAATGTATTTCTAAAACCTTCGGGTAATTTGTCAATATGCATTTGATTTTGTCCATTCATAGATTTTGAATCTGTAAAGTATTTAAAATCTTCTCCTTGACTTTGTTTTATCGTTCTGGCGGTTCCTCCTGTAATTTTGCTAATAGCCATATTTAATAAAGGCTCATTTTGGTCGCCAAGAACACCGTATGTATTTACGTGCTCAATTAATTGAAAAGTAGGTTCCAATCCACCTAAATAATCACCAAAACCAGCCGAATTCACGGTGTTGGCGACAATAGGTTGCATAGCATAGCGATGATATGGATTTCTGTTGGCTGTTCCAAAACTAGGAGAATCGTATAAGGTTATAGAGGCCACATTTTTCCCATAGGTTAGGTCACCTATCTGTACGACAGGCATATAGGGCTTCAGTCCATTTATAATTAGCTCACTCGCTGATGCGGTACCTTTTGAAGTCAAGATATAAATCTTGGTCATGTTGAGGCTGTTGATCGGTGTGGCTTCTATTTTATCGGGGAATGGGTAATTGGTGTTTTTGTCACTATTTTTTTCATTCCATTTTAGTTTAGCGAATACTTGTCCTGTCAATGAGCCAGTTATCATGCTTGCCAATCGGGTAGAAGTAAGAACCGAGCCTCCTCCATTATAACGTAAATCAAGAACTAAGTCAGTTACTCCTTCTGATTTTAGGAAACCAAAGGCGTCATTCAATTGGTTGTCATAATTTGAATAAAAACCATTGTACATCAAATACCCTATTCTATGAGTCCCATTGATTATCACTTTATTTATAAAAATTGGATTTTCGTCTAAAATTGTTTTGGTCAATGCAAGGGATTTTCCGTTAGGGGTAAATATTGGGGCATTATTTGAATCATAAGTAAGATTAGCAAAATTTAAGGTGTAACTTTCAGCTGCTCCATATAATAAGCTTTGGTAATTACTCACTGTAAGTTGCGTTCCATTTACACCATAAAAAACGTCTCCACGCTTAATGTCTTTTGGAAAGGCATCTGATTTTGGAAGAATATAGTGGACATAACCAAATATTTCATTACTGTTGGCTGATTTACGCCTTAGCTCAAAATCAACTCCGTTATTTTTGGATGTTCCTTGTAGCTGCTGCTCTAATGTTAAGTAATCGTCCACAATCCAACTGAATCTATCAACAGCATCTTTAGGATTAGGGAAAAGACTCGACGGTTTATAAAGTAAGCTTTGGAATAGCGTTTCTGGATTTGGATATCCTTTCAAAAAAGCATTTAATTCTGTTTGATTAAATCGGTCATCAGCTAAGTTGGGTACATCAGCTTGCCATAAATAATATTGATTTAATCCTTTCCAGATGAAATCCTGAATGTCTAAGTTTGCAGGTGCAGCTACATCGTCATTGTCTTGACAACTTTGGAAAGTGAAAACGGATAAAAGAAATAAAAGGGAAAGTAGGTATGCTTTTTTCATGTTTTGGGGGTTCAATATCTTTTATAAACGTAAAAATACTAACTTTAGTTTTTATTTTATTGTTTTTTTGTAACAAAAAGAATCATGAATCGTCTTGATTGTATAACCGCTTAATAAATACTCTTTATGAACTAAAATGAGTTTGTACAGCTGATAGCGCCATTCAAGGACAAAGTCTTTCGGCTGGCTAAGCGACTGCTCATAAGTACTGAAGAGGCGGAAGATGCGACTCAGGAAGTTTTGGTAAAATTATGGGATAAAAATAAAAGTTTGAATGGCTTCAATAGTATAGAAGCTTTTGCAATGACAATGACAAAAAATTATTTTTCTTCGCTGGATGTTGCGCAGCATTTAGAACAATACAAGCCTGTGGTTGGTTATTTTCCGCTCGCAAAGGAGCAAATGTTGAAGCAAGAAATACCACTACTCCCGATCCCGAAGTTTCGGGACGGGGATAAGAAACGTTATGTAGTGTGGTTATCTATTGCGGCTTCGGTAGTTGTTTTGCTGGGAATTGGGACGTATGTATTTTATATTTATGATAATGCAAATGAGAAACAGGATTTAGGAACTTATGATGATCCCGAAGTTGCTCTTAGAGAAACTCAAAAAGCATTAGCATTATTATCGAATCATGTAAACGTTGGCATAGAAAGTGTATATTACATTCAAGAATACCAAGATTCAAAAGAATTAATTTTTAAACAATAATAAATATAAAAAAATGAAGAAGTTTTTAATAACAGTAGTAGCAGTATTAGTTTCAAGTCCATTTTTCGCTCAGGCGGCCTTCGATAAATTCGACGGACAAGATGGTGTTACTTCGATCGTTGTCAACAAAAAAATGTTTGACTTAATGAGTAAGGTAAAAGTGGATACCTCCGATAAAGAAACGCAACAATACCTTAATTTGATAAAAAAATTAGACAACTTAAAAGTCTTTACTACAAAAAGTGCCAGAGTGGAAGGCGAAATGAAAGTTGCTGCGGATAAGTACATAAAATCAGCGGGTCTTGAAGAATTGATGCGTGTAAATGACAGCGGAAAAAACATCAAAATTCTGGTAAAATCAGGGGCGAAAGATTCTCAAATAAGAGAGTTGCTGATGTTTATTGAAGGAGCAAAAAATGATGACACGGTTTTAATGTCGTTAACAGGTGATTTCGACTTGAGTGAGATTTCTATTCTTACGGACAAAATGCGAATTCCTGGTGGTGACGATTTGAAGAAAGCAACAAAAGGTAAAAAGTAAAATGAAATCTGTTTATAACATTGCGCTGCTCTTTAGTTTGTTTTTGTTCAGTTGTAATTCGGAACCCACATTGCAGAAATACTTTGTGGAAAACACTGAAAACAAGAACTTCATTGCACTGGATGTTTCTCCAGGTATATTGAATGTGGATAAAACAAAATTGTCATTGGAACAAAAAATAGCGTTGCAGTCTTTTAATAAGATGAATGTTCTGGCTTTTAAACTCAATGATGCAAACAAGGCGCAGTTTGAAGTGGAACGTGCTAAAGTTAATTTGATTTTAAAGGATAAAAAGTACCAACAGCTTATGAAGTTTAGTTCTGGAAAAGAAGGTGCTTCGGTAAGTTACGTAGGTTCAGATGAGCATATTGAGGAGTTTGTGCTTTTCGCCAATAGAAAAGAAAATGGCTTTGCTGTTGTTCGAATTTTGGGCAAGGATATGAATCCTACTAATATTGTGACTATGATGAGCGTTTTACAGCAATCTAATATTGATTTAGAGCAGTTGAAGCCTTTGCAGCAGTTAATGAAATAAGTGTTGTATTAAATAGAAAACCCTAATCACTTAAATAAGTAGTTAGGGTTTTTATTTTGTTTTAAAAGTGACCACGGTGGGATTTGAACCCACACGCCCTTGCGAGCACCAGCCCCTCAAGCTGGCAAGTCTACCGTTTCTCCACGTGGCCTTAAAAAAGAAAAGGTCAAGTAATAAATTACTCGACCTTTAGTGACCCGACTGGGGCTCGAACCCAGGACCCCATCATTAAAAGTGATGTGCTCTACCAACTGAGCTATCGAGTCAATGCTTCAAGGGAATTATGTGTTGATCACTAAAATTGTGACCCGACTGGGGCTCGAACCCAGGACCCCATCATTAAAAGTGATGTGCTCTACCAACTGAGCTATCGAGTCATATTCTTTCCTTGAATGCGGGTGCAAATATAAGGACTTATTTTGGAGTTTTCCAAGCAATTTTATTATAAATTTGTCTTTTTTTAACAAAATCACTCAACACCTTAATTTGTAAGGTTTTATTCAGATGAAAAAAATTATATTATTAGGTTATATGGGTTGTGGGAAGTCCACAATTGCTAATAAACTGTCAAAAATTATCGAAATCCCTTTTGTAGATTTAGATAAAAAGATCGAAGAGAAAACAAATTCATCCATAAATGCTATTTTTGAAAAGCATGGGGAAATTTATTTTAGAAAGTTAGAACGTGAAGTTTTTATCGAATTATTGAATTCGCCCGACAACTTAATTATAGGTTTAGGCGGAGGAACCCCTTGTTATGCAAATAATCAGGAGTTGCTGAAAGGGGATAATGTGGTGTCTGTTTATCTCAAAGCTTCCATAGAGACATTGTTCAATAGATTGGCTCATAATAAGAGCAAACGTCCTCTTATAGCCGATAAAAGTGACGACGAGATGAAAGAGTTCATTGCAAAACATCTCTTCGACAGAAGTTTTTATTACAATCAAGCGCAACATAAGGTGATTGTTGATGATAAGACAATCGAACAGACGGTTATGGATATTGTTGGAATTTTAGCTTAAATAGGCATAATTGTCCCCGTTCTCATCAAAAACAATCTGTACATGTTCTAGTAGTGAAGTAGAAAGCGATATGCCTTTAAAATCTGCTTTAACTGGATATTTTTTATGATTTCTATCTACTAGAACAGCAGTTTTGAATTTTTTCAAAGGAACATCGATAAAATGTCTCACTGCATAGATTAGTGTGGTGCCTGAATTTAATACATCATCAACAAGAACCAATCCTTTGTTTGCGTATTGTTCTTTTGATAAGGAAGTGTGAATTGGCAATTGAGGATTTTGTTTGTTGATTTGAACTTCGCAAAGCGAAACTTTAAGAGGCGAAATGGTTTCAAGGACTTGTGCTATTTTTTTAGCAAAAGTAAAACCGTTAGTCGCAATTCCGGCAATGACAATTTCTTCTTCATCTACAAAGGTTTCATAGATTTGGTAAGCGATTCTTTTTATTTTATGCTCAATTTCCTGATTTGTTAAGATGATATTTTTGCTCATTGGGTTGCTTTTTAGAAAAAAATAAATTTGTTCTTTTTACTTGGTTTTGTAATTTTTAATTTTTCCTTCATTTTGTCATTCAGACGAATGAGGAATGGCTGTATATGGGTTTTCTCCTTCGTCGAAATGACAAATTTGCGGGATTTGTCTCGTAGCGTAAATAACTATTCGTTTTCTATATCCTCATCTTTCTCATTTCCAAACTCATCAATGTCTCTTCGATCTTTTTTGGTTGGTCTTCCCGTTCCGTTTTTTCGATAATGCTCTTTCGATAACTTCAAAAGTTCTAAATGCTGATAGGCTTCGGCAGGGGTATCGTTTCTTCTATAGATATCTACCAATTTCGCCCCAACACGATTTTCAGGAATGTCCAGAACGGTGATGATTTGGGTGATTTGGTCTTTACGGAACGTGATTTTGTCAGTAGGGAAAACCTCCTTTGATGGCTTGGCAACAAGGCCGTTTACTGTCACGTGATTCTTTTTACAGGCTTCGGTAACCATATTTCGGGTTTTATAATACCGCATGCACCATAAATATTTATCTATTCTCATAAATTTTCTAAAATCGGAGTTAAATAGTTTACAAAAATCAATCAATATTGTATCTTGCGCACTTAAAAATTTAGCTATAATGAACAAATTTAAGTATTATTTTATTCTATTAATTACAACCCTCTCTTTATTTTCATGTTCGAAGAATGATACCGCTACAGTTGAGCCACTTAGAGATTATGCAGTACAATATGCCACTGATAATACTGACATTGAAGAATATTTAAAAACCTATTATATAACTGTTGTTGATCACCCAAGTTTTGCAGATGATCAAGATGTTACCTTTACAAAGATTCCAACTGGAGGAACTCAAGCTTCTGTATGGTCTTATAAGGATAATGCAAGTTATCCTAAACTTTTGAGTAGAGAAGTAAGTCAAAACGATATTACTTATAAAGTATATTATTTAGTATTGCGTGAAGGAGTGGGGGAATTTCCTTGTAATTCAGATGGTTTATTGATTTCTTATAAAGGAGATTATTTGTATCGTCAAACAGTTTCTGAAGTAACGACGCTTTCAACAACTTTTTTTCAGGAAATTAAGTTTCCTCAACAAATGACAGATTTATCAGGAATTGACTTAATGGCATCAGGGCAAGATATTATAAAAGGATGGAAAGAGATTTTGCCGCAATTTAAAACGGGTACTTATACGTCAAATATTGACGGTACGATTTCTTACAATGACTTTGGTGCAGGTGTTATGTTTATACCGTCAGGATTAGGCTATTATTCTTCAGGAAGTGGTGGTATTCCAGCCTATGCTCCTCTGATTTTTAGTTTCAAGTTATATGAAATTAAAAGATTAGATCACGACAATGACGGGATTTCTGATCATTTAGAAGATTTAGACGGAGATCGATATATGCCATATGTAAGAGAATTGATAAAAGGGGGGGCTGTTAAAGATGACACAGATAGAGATGGTATTCCCAATTTTTATGATGTAGATGATGATGGTGACAACTATACCACTAAACTAGAAATTAAAAATCCGGCTACCGGATTGCCTTATCTATTTGCAGATATTCCAAGTTGTACTTCGGGGAAGAAAAATTATTTAGATGCAACTTGTCATCCATAAAATTATAAAATGTCTAACATTCTAAAATAAGTTGACATAAAAATCAACTTATTTTAAGATAAGGCATAAAGCAAAAAATCCCGTTACAAAATTATTGTAACGGGATTTTTTATATCCGGAAATGAATTAATTATTTTCTTTTAATAACTCTTTCTACAGCTTCGACAATCGCTTGATTGTTCAATTTGTATTTTTCCATTAATTGTTCTGGTGTTCCAGATTCTCCGAAGCTGTCATTTACTGCAACAAACTCTTGCGGAGCTGGGTGATGCAATGCCAATACTCTGGAAACGCTTTCGCCAAGACCACCAAGAATGTTATGCTCTTCAGCAGTAACGATGCATTTTGTTTTTGCCAATGATTTCAAAATCGCTTCTTCATCCAATGGTTTGATCGTATGAATGTTGATTACTTCAGCAGAAATACCTTTAGCTTCCAATGCTTCAGCAGCAATAAGCGCTTCCCAAACTAAATGGCCTGTAGCAACAATTGTTACATCGGTACCTTCGTTTAATAAAATTGCTTTTCCAATTACGAAAGGTTCATCTGATGGCATAAAGTTAGGGACAACCGGACGTCCAAAACGCAAGTAAACTGGACCATGGTGATCTGCTAATGCTAAAGTCGCCGCTTTAGTTTGATTGTAATCACAAGTATTGATTACAGTCATTCCCGGTAACATTTTCATTAATCCAATGTCTTCAAGGATTTGGTGTGTTGCACCATCTTCACCTAAAGTTAATCCTGCATGCGAAGCACAAATTTTCACATTTTTCTCAGAATAGGCAACGGATTGACGAATTTGATCGTACACTCTTCCTGTAGAAAAGTTAGCGAAAGTTCCAGTGAAAGGAATTTTTCCTCCAATAGTTAAACCCGCTGCAATTCCAATCATGTTTGCTTCAGCAATTCCAATTTGGAAAAAACGCTCCGGATGATTTTTCTTGAAATCGTCAAATTTTAATGAACCAATTAAGTCAGCACAAAGTGCAACAACATTTTCATTGGTCTGACCTAATTCGGTCATTCCCGCTCCAAAACCCGAACGAGTATCTTTACTTCCTGTATTTGTATATTTTTTCATTTATTTTCTTTTTAAGGTTCTGGGCCACAAAGGCACAAAGACACTACGTTTTTTTGGATTACTAAAAAACCCTGATTATCTCGATAGTTATCGGGAATAAATACTGCGACTGAACACTGAATACTAAATTAGTAGTCAGTTTCGTCTTCAGAATAGTTTTGGCCTAAAGCATTTTCAAGTTGTGTGTCATTTGGTGCTTTACCATGCCAAGCATGACTATACATCATAAAATCTACACCATTACCCATTTCAGTATGCAATAATACGCAAACCGGTTTTCCTTTTCCAGTTCTTGATTTTGCATCAGTCATTCCGGCAATAATGGCTTCAATATCGTTTCCTCTTGCGATTTCCAAAACATCCCAATCAAAAGCTTCAAACTTAGCGCGGATACTTCCCATACATAAAACTTCGTCTGTAGTACCGTCAATTTGTTTTCCGTTTAAATCGATTGTAGCAATAAGGTTGTCTACTTTTTTTGCAGAAGCATACATAATGGCTTCCCAGTTTTGACCTTCCTGTAACTCACCATCTCCGTGAAGCGTGTAAATAATATGGTTATCACCATTTAATTTTTTTGCTTGTGCAGCACCAATCCCAACAGATAATCCCTGTCCAAGAGAACCTGATGCTATTCGCACTCCAGGTAAACCATCATGAGTGGTTGGATGTCCTTGTAATCTTGAATTAATAAGACGGAAAGTAGCTAGTTCCGATACTGGGAAATACCCACTTCTCGCTAAAACGCTATAAAATACTGGAGAAATATGTCCGTTTGAAAGGAAGAAAAGATCTTCTCCAATTCCGTCCATATCAAATCCTTCTTTACGTTCCATCAAGTTTTGGTATAAGGTTACAAGAAATTCAGTACAACCTAGAGAACCTCCCGGGTGACCTGAATTGACAGCGTGAACCATTCGAAGAATATCTCTTCTGACTTGGATAGTTAAATCGTTTAATTGTTGTGTGTTAGGCTTCATTTTGTGTGTAAAAGTTAAACTGCTGCAAATGTAATTTTTATTTAGGGTTACCGCAAAAGTTTTTTTGAATATTTAATGTAGCAATAAGTTGCAGTTTGGGATTATCTGAATTACTAATTTAGATAACAATAATCCACAAAAAAAGCCTGCTCAATGCAGGCTTTATATCAAATAGAGAAACAGTAAGTTATTACTATTCTCAAATTAAAATTACATTCTAAGTATTTGTAATTGCGTCTGCTCTATAAGCTTGTCTATTGACAGCAGATAAAGCAATTCCAGTTAATGTAGCATCAGTTTTTTTCTCTTCATTAAGATTCATAGCGAGCAATTCTGCCGCTTTATTTTCACCCAGCGTTTTTGCAAATGCATGTAAAGTGCCATAGGTTGCAATTTCATAATGTTTTACCTTTTGATCCGCTGCAATAAGTCCGGCATCGCGTACCATACCAATATCAGTTTCTCTGATAAGACCATTAGTCTCTTTCAATATACCTTGCATGGCATCACATTTTTTTGCTATTGGTGCAATACCTGTTACTTCAAATATTTTTTCCAGACGTGATACGTGTTCTTGTGTCTCACTTAACTGGTTTTTTAATGAGTTAACTAATTCTGGCGATGAAGCATTTTTTACCATTTTTGGTAACGTTTTAGTCAATACTTTTTCTGCCCAATAAATGTCTTTCAATCCAACTTCAAATAAATCTCTCAATCCATGTGCTGCATTTGATTTTGCTTGAACAGCTCCTTTAAAAGGTTCGTTTTTACTACTTTCAGTTCTCATAATAGTTGTTTTTTTAAGATTAATTGTTGTAAGTGGTACTAAATTTGGTGCTTTATCATACAAACTCATTACTTACTTTTTTAATACTATAAAATTAAACAAACTATAATCAAATCAATTGTTAATTAACTAATTGTAAATACGAATAATATGATTTTTTTTAAAATTTAACTTGCTTTATTTGTTGATTGCTTTTGTCTTATTATCCAATTTTATTTTGAAGACTACGCCATCCGCCACCGTTGTACACTTGGGTAAATCCATTTGATTTCAAAATACTTTTTGCGGAAGCGCTTCGCATTCCTGAGGCGCAACAAGTAATAATTGTTTGGTTCTTGTCTTTTAGTTGGGATAGGTTATTTCTCAAAGTATCGACAGGAATATTTACAGCACCTTTTATATGTCCTCCGGTATATTCACCTTTACTTCGAACATCCAAAACAATGGCTCCTTGTTTTATTAATTCAGCATAGTCCACTTTTGGTCCTAACCCGAATAATTTTTTGAGTATGTTGATCATTTTACTTAGCTAATTTGAGATTGATGATAATTTACATCTAACCATGAACCGCCATTGTAACATTCGATTCCATGTTCAGTCAGAAAAAGCTGTGCCTGTCCACTTCGGTTTCCCGATGCACAACAAAGTACCAGCGGTGCTTTAAGAGTTCGTAATTCTTCAATTCTTTGCGGAATTTCATTCAGGGGAATATTAATGGAACCTGCAACATGACCGCCCATAAATTCATCGTGGCTGCGCACATCTACTATGGTACCTAGTTTCTCTTTAATTATTTTTTCTACTTTCATTTTAATTTATTATTTAGTAACAGTTGTTTTTATTATTTCTTCCAAAAAATGATATGTTCTTCTATACTAAAAAGCAGTTGTGGTATAAAAGAGAATGTATCTGTTGTATACAAAAGTAATACAACATGAAAAGCAATTCAGTACTATTTGTTACGCAGGATAATTTTATTCTAAATCCATTTTCTAAAAACTCCATCTGCCCCTGATATAAATTTGAGTTATTAAATTCTTATAGGAATTCGTCTGCTCCGCAAAAAAAGATTGCGCCGTAAAATCCAAATCAAAATTGGTCGCCACATTCCACGCATAAGAGGGAACAACAATCAACGTATTTTTTTCGGGCGAATAAATAAACGAAAAGTTGAATGATGCAATAGGGGAAATTGTTTTCATAACCGTCGCATAAAAATTATAACGGAACGGAAACAGCAATTTCGCTGACAAATTAGAATTGTAAAAACTTCCGTTTCCTGCAAAAACATTCGTAGGATTACTGTTGTATAAACTCGCGAGCGAAATGTACCAATCGTTTTTAAAAGTTTGGTCGGCCATGATGGAAAAGCTGAATGTTTCGGATGTGTCCAAAGTATTTTTTTTTGGAATAAAATAACTCATTTCGCCTTTGAAACCAGCCTCTTTGATATTGCCGGCCCAACCGCCGCCAAAAACATAATCGGTTTGGTAAACTCCTCCCAAAAACTGAAAATCATATTTCCATTTATTAAATTTATATAAGAAAGCAGCGGTATGTTCCTCTTTGTTTTTTCCTGGTTTGTAAGCCAGTTCCAAAACTGAATTAGTATTCAAATTACGCTGAATTCGAATTGCATCATTGCCAGGTCGTTCTTCATAATCAAAATCCAAAAAGTTATAGGCATTGAAAATATCATTTGGATTCCAAATGTTGTTAATGCCCCAGTTGATGCGTTGCCTACCAATTTTGATATCCCATTTTTCATCCCCATATTGAATCAGCATCCTATCGATAACCGAATGTGCCACAAATGATTTTTCGTCTATCCATAAATGGGAAAGATTCAATAAACCATTGTATTGGTTGATGGTTTTACCAAAATCAGGAATCTGTTTGATTTGTTCCCCATAAAAAATACGATTGCGAATTTCCAGTCTTCCACTTATTTTAGGCGAAATATTAAATTTGAAATTCAATCGATTATGAATCAGATTAACCGAGGCATTCGAATCAATTTTCTGAATAAAATAAGTGCTTTGTATGTCTTTGATATAGCCGTTCAGTTCTATCCACGGCGTTTTTGTTTCCTCCGTTTGCGCAACAACTGTCAGGCAGATGAAATATAAAATTCCGGTTAAGATGTAGTTGCAAAATTTCACAATAATTTATTTTATTTCAGTTTGTTCATGTATGACGGCTGTTGGCGCAGTATCGGCAACAATTTTTCCGTCTTCCAGTGTGATGACTCTTCGGGCTCGATTGATGACTCTTTGGTCGTGTGTAGAAAAAACAAAAGTCATATTCTCTTCCTGATTGAGTTTCAACATTATGTTTAATAAATTTTCTGCGGAAACTGAATCGAGATTTGCCGTGGGTTCATCTGCCAAAATGAATTGGGGTTTTGGTGCCAATGCTCTCGCTACGGCTACACGTTGTTGTTGTCCGCCGGATAATTCCCGGGGACGTTTATTAATTTTATCTTCCAATCCTATTTCTTTCAGTAATTCCTGAACCCGTTGCTCCATTTCTTTTTTGGGACGCTTTTGCAATAGCATGATAAACTCAATGTTTTCTTTGGCGGTAAGCACCGGAATCAAATTATAGGATTGAAACACAAAACCAATATTATTCAGCCGAAAGTCAATTAGCTCATTGCCTTTCAGCTTCGTGATGTTGGTTCCGTTAATTTCGACAAAACCTTCAGAAGGAATATCCAAACCACCAATCATATTCAGTAAAGTGGTTTTTCCTGATCCGGAAGGGCCTTTGATTGCCGTAAATTCACCACGAGAAATATGAAGATGTACTTTGTTTAACGCATAAACCGGAATGGTTTTTTCATCGTATATTTTCGACAAATTGTGCGCATCTATTACTGTTTCTTGCATGGTAATTATTTTTTTAAAGATTCTGCCGGATTCAATTGTAATGCTCTTCTCGCCGGAAATAAAGCCGAAAATAGAGCGGTAAGCAAGACTAAAAGCATTATAATTACAAACTGCCTTGAAGTCAAATTGGGATAAATTATGGAACTGTAACCAAAACTCGAATAGACATCAGAGAAGCGGCTAAAGTCGATTCCAGTTTTCTGGGTAATCCCAATAGAAGCAAAGGCAAGCATTATGCCGAACGGACAACCCGCCAAAATCAGAAAAAAAGTTTCCAGTAGAATCATCATGAATATTTTAAATTTATTCATGCCCAAAGCCAGCAACATTCCTATTTCGCGTGTTCTTTCCAATACCGCCATCATCATCGTATTAACAATTCCAAAAGCCAACGCCAACAGAATAATTCCCATAAAAATAAAGACCATTTGGTCACCCACGGAAACTGTTAATCCCAGTTCCGGCGCTATTTCCCTCCAGTTTTTTATTTCTGTTCCGGGAAATTTTTGCTTCAGATGGGTTTGACTTTCGTCCAGTAATTTATTGGATTGCAGTAAAACGGCAATTTCATTTATGGCATTTGGAATTCCTGCCAGCGAATCAATATCGGTAATTTTCACAAAAACATTACTGTCGTCATAAGGCGTATTTGTGGTTTTGTAAAGGGCCGTAATTCGGAAAGCCGCTGATGCCAGATTGCCTTCCTTATCCTGAAAAGTCAGAATGGTTTTTTTGTTGAGGTTCAATTTTAGTTTTTTGCGGAGCTTTTCACTCAGGATGATTTCGTTTGTCTTTTGGGGATTGAAATAATTTCCTTTGATTATTTTTCCTTTAAGATTGGTGAGTTTTTGTTCCTCGGCGGGCATCACTCCGTTTATGGTGATACCGCTGCTTCCGGAGGCCGAAGCAATCATTCCTTTAATAATAATGCGTCCTGAAGCGGCTTTTATTTTGCTGTCTTTGTCAATGATTTCGAGTGTTTTTCTGCCTTTCGGCAAATAATACTTTATTTCGTACTCTTTTCTGAACTCGGGATGATGCAATTGAATATGGGATAATTCGCTTGTAATAGCTGTATTCACGCGTTGTTCAATCATGCCGTTATAAAATGCCATCATAAAAATACCCGCCCATAAACCAATGCTTACCGCTGTGATAATGGTTAGGCTTCGTTTTTTACTCCTCCAAATATTTCTGCTGGCTATTTTTGTCAACATGATGATTTCATTTTATTTTTTCATTGCTTTCACAGGATCTAAACCCCTTACATGCCAAAGCGGATACAAGCCAATAACTATTGCCATTGCCAAAACAATAAGGGATTGGGTTAGAAAAATGCTTTGGTCCACATCGGTAGGGAAGAGGGCTTCAAAACCAAATTGTTCATATACTTTGGCTATTTCTCCTCCAAAACGAATGGGTCTTTCTTTCAAATAAATTACTAATGGCAAGCTTAACAAAAACCCCAAAAGCACACCAAAAAAAGTAATAAGCAATGTTTCTCCCAGTAAAATCAGTTCTAATTTTGTTTTTTTCATCCCAATGGCAATCAGCATTCCAAATTCATATTTGCGTTCGGCAGTCATCATTAAAACCGTTCCAAAAAGTCCGAAGCCAATGATGAGGTATAAAATCCCCGAAAAGATGTAAAAGGAAAAACCGTCGGCCTTGATGTGATTGGCGATTTCCGGCATCATTTCCTGCCAAGGCATTACTTCATATTTTTCTCCAATAGCATTCTTTAGATTTTGTACAATTGCATCTGTGTTTTCCGGATTGTCAATTCCCAATGAAACAGATGTGAGTCTGTTTTCGGCGCTCAAAAAATATTGGGCTGCAGCCAATGGCAAATACACAAAAGCATCATTCATAGCAGGCGAAGCCAAATGAACAATGCCTTTTATTTTGTATTTTCCGGCCGCCATAACACCATGAAAACCCTGACCAAAAAGTACAATGGTATCGTTGACGCTTACATCCAATCGTTTGGACAAACCTTCGGCAAGGAGAACTGCTTCTTCATTTTTTTCGAAATAAGTTCCTTTTATTAATTTGCTTTTCAATTGGGTCAAATTATTTTCTCTCACGGCATCAGTACCCACCAGCAGGCATCCTTTGGTTGTATTTCCTTTGGAGGCCAAAACAAAAGTTTCCAATCGAGGAACGATTGCTGTTATTTGGGGATTTTGTTGGAGTTGGGCTGTTAAAGAATTTTCTAAAGCAAAGCTGTTGTCCAGAACCTGTTCGTCCCAATACCCGTTTTGGTGAATTTGGACATAACCAGAATAATAACCTACCACATTTTTAATTAAATTATTGAAAACTCCATTCTGAAAGGATTTCATCAAAACGGCAAATAAAACGGCAAACGCGATCGAAGCCATGGTAATTAGCGTACGTCGGCTGTTGCGCCAAAGATTTCTCCAGATTAATTTCAGAATCATTTTACTTTGGTTATGTTTTGGGTGGTAAAGAAAGAATCGTCCAGGGGTGTGTCAAAAATTAGTGAGTTGTATAGCAAGACGGTTTTGTTTCCTTTTTTGTTTGCAGGAACCATTTCCATTCTGGCGGGTAATAAGCGACCGCCCAATAGTTTTATATCGGTACAATGCATGGTGTTAATGAGGGCGCCGTCTTCATCAAAATATTCGACATGCAGCATCATGAAATCTTTTTTGTCAATATCCATAATGACTTTTCCCCAAACCACTGCCGATTTGGGTTTGGGTAGCAGTTGGATTTTATAACAAGATCTACCATCAATAACAACTTCTTTCAAAAAGGAATGATTGTAATCTTCCAGAATGGAGGCTTCTTTTACCAAATCATCGTTGGTAAAATCCGTTCCCATCCAACTCTGGCTCATCATCGAAGGTGGCATTTTGATGTTTCTTTCAATGGAAGGAATCCAGTTCCAAACTTCTTTTTTCCGTTTCAAAAACACCACGCCTTTTTCTTTGGCTGGAGCCAAAACCAATATCAAGCTCAAATCATTGCCTTTTGTCCAGGCTTTTACACTCATTTCCCGTGACCAGCTGGGACGTATGGTTTGAATAGTAATGCTGGCGACAGAAGTTTTTCCTTTGGCTTTTTCGTCTGCTTTTTTTACAATGTCTCTTGCCTCTTGAGAAAAAGCAAAAGGAATAATTGATAAATGAAAAAATAATAGAAAGAATATCTTTTTCATGCTATCTATTTTTAGTAATTACGAAGCATTTATTCGATACTTTGTAGTACTTGCCTATTTATAGACAAGTAACCAAACCAGACCTAATGGTTTTGAGACGGGTTGTGTGATTTTCTTAATAATTGATAATTCAAAAACTTTAACAAATCCAAATAAGTGGAGTAGTGTATGAACTAAAACAAATATCAAAAATGCTGTTCTCATTTTACGTGTTTTATGTCTGTGGCTAATTCTTTTGTGAGACACTATAAACTTTTGTAAGTTGTCAAATATAAGAAGGTATATTTTGCAAAAAAGGATTCTTATTACCATCTCAAAGATAATTAAATATCCCTTTATATAATGTCAAAAAACATCATTATTTTAAGTAAATTCATTCATTTTCATGTGTTTATGTTTTTTAATGGTTCCTGTGCGAGATTTGAGGTTATGATTAAGAGACTTCGAAAATTGTCTGTTCGGTTAGTAGCGAATCTTTTTTGGATAACTAAAAAAGGAGGATTCTTCGTTTTTTATTAATCTCACGGATTTTATAATCCGTGAGATTTGTTTTTAGAAATATTTCCATTCCCAATTATTTTAAACTTTCTGCGAGCTTGTCAAAAGATTCGTTCCAGCTAGCATTGGTTAAATCGGTCATTTTACCTGATGGAATCCCCACATGAGTAAGAGTCATTTTTGTTTTAGCGTCATGCTCTTCAAATGTCACCGTTACCTGTAATTCTAACGGGAAACCTTCCATTCCATAATAAGTTGACGGAACTAGATTTCCTTTCTCATCTGCAAAGGAGTCCGTGTATACAATTTGCTCCATGGGAACAATTTCGGTAAAGGTTCCAGTACCCCAAAAATCCTGACCCTCAGGGGATCGCATACAGTAAAGATATTTGCCCCCAACTTTAAAATCGATTTTACAGAATGGACAAGTAAAATTTTTGGGTCCCCACCACTTCATGAATTTTTCAGGATCAGTCCAGGCTTTCCAAACAAGCGCTTGGGTTGCATTAAATTCTCTTATAATTAAGAGTTTTTGTTTGTTGGATTCAGTGGTCATTGTTGTCTGATTTTTTGTTTCCATTTTTACAGTTTTTAATTATTATACTTATATTATGTAGAGCATATAAAATTAGATAAAATTAATATAGTCGTCTGTTAATTAAATGTTTATGTGTATGTAAGAGGTAAGTATTCTAAAAATTAAGGAATATCTCTCAAGATTATAATTTGATGTTTTTATAGGGGTTGATTGTTTTTTTGGATTTATTTTAAGTGAAATCACGTGTCTGATTTTGTAATAAAAATTCTTTTCTAAGAAGAAGATTTTTGTTTTAAAAATTGTCAGATGGAAATTACCAATACGAATATATTTTTTGTAATTTTAACACTCAAAATTTTGTTATAAATATTTAAAAATCAAGATATTGTAAAAAAAATTATTTGTAATTATGGTAATTGCTATATGCTCTTTAGGAGTTGTAGCTCAAGAAAATAAAATGATGAAAATGAAAGACCATGTGATGATGAAAAATGGAGACAAAATGTATATGAACGGAATGATGAAAAAAAGAAAAATGGAAAAAAAGAGTAGTTATTAAAAAAGGAATAAAACGGAGTAACTATTCTTAGGAATAGAAAAGAGGTGTCCTTTATCAGATTTATAAAAGATAAATTCTTTTATAAAGACGCTTATTCACTTCCAATGGTGGCAATCCTATTTGCCCACTGCCGATAATTATTTTTTTTCGGCGCTTATTTTAATCTTGTATGGAGGCGTAATAACCAAGTAATTATGAGTGATAACACCATTACCATTGGGTTAACAGGGGACGTGATGATAGGCAGAGGTGTCAATGCAACTATCAGTAATAACGGATATGCCTATCCTTGGGGAAATGTGTTGCCGGTATTAAAAAATACGGATATCAATATCATTAACTTGGAAGCCGCACTGACTAACAGTACTAAAAAAATTTTCAAGACCTTTAATTTTAAAGCAACTCCTGATAGAATTAAAACCCTGACAGTTGCCAATATAACAGTTGCCAACATCGCCAATAATCATATATTAGATTTTTCAGAAGAAGGGTTAATTGAAACCATTCAAACTCTAAATGCGGCTGGTATACTACATGCCGGCGCAGGAATGAATGAAAATGAAGCCGAAAAGCCAGTTATTCTCACTACCAAAAATAATACGCTGGGAGTGCTGGGTTTTACAGATAATGAACCTAGGTGGAAGGCTGGGATTTCTGCTTGTGGCGTTAATTATATTGATATTTCTAATGAGAATGACTGCAATAAGGCATTGACGGCTATAGCGAAATTGCGTAAAGAAACAGACATTGTTATTGTCAGTATTCACTGGGGACCTAATATGAATGAGGAGCCTGAAAGGCATTTCGTTGATTTTGCGCATGCGATGATTGATCACGGGGCAGCAATTATTCATGGTCATAGTGCACATAATTTCCAAGGCATAGAAGTATACAACCATAAATTGATTCTGTATGATACAGGAGATTTTGTCGATGATTACGTAGTTGACCCTTATTTAAAAAATGACCATTCCTTTTTCTTTAAGGTGGAAGTTTCTAAACAGCGAATTGAAAAGGTAGTACTCATTCCAGTTTTGATTTCAAAGTATCAGGTGAATCTTGCCATAGGTGAAGATTACAAATGGTGTATCCAGCGCATGCAACAGTTGTCTGCAAAATTTGGAACAAAACTGAGCGATAAAGGCGAAGTGTTATTATTTTAAAACCATTAAAACGAAAGCGTTTTATATTTTTAAAGTATTTGGGGATTATTAGAACGTTTCATTTTTAGCAATTACTTGAAGTTATTGGGTTTAGTACTTAATTTTATTCGGAGAATGGACTTCAAATTTGCACAAAACTTTTCTACCAAGCACTGGACCGCCATTTTTGAATAGGTGTTGTTATGCGTTTGCCCTTATTTCATCCGATTTGGGATAATTAAATACTATTTTATATCAAAATTCACCTCCCATTTATTTCTTAACTAAAGTCAATGAGAGAACAGTTTACGACAAGTAATTTTGCCTAGTAGAATTAGTAGAAGACAATCTATTAAAAAGTAATTAAAATAAATGAATTTTAAAATTGGCAAAATGAAAGCAATTGTGTACACAAAATACGGCCCGCCAGAGGTTCTTGCTCTTAAAGATGTAGAAAAACCAATGCCTAAAGAGAATGAAATTCTGATACGAATTCTTGCAACCGCAGTAAACTCAGGGGACTGGAGACTACGTAAAGCGGACCCGTTTGCATTAAGATTGTTCTTTGGTTTAACGAAACCCAAAACGAATATTCTAGGAGGGGTTCTTTCAGGTGAAATTGAAGCAATAGGCAAAGATGTAAAACGCTTTAAGGTTGGTAGTCCAGTTTTTGGTACTACAGGAATGAGTTTTGGTGCTTATGCGGAATATAAATGTTTGCCAGAAAATGGTGTTTTGGCATTAAAACCCAATAATATATCCCATATGGAGGCCGCAGTTATTCCATTTGGAGGAACAACAGCACTGCATTTTCTTAAAAAAGCGAATATTCAGCGTGGACAAAAAGTTCTTATCTACGGTGCATCAGGAGCTGTAGGAACTGCTGCAGTACAACTTGCAAAGTATTTTGGAGCGAATGTTACAGGAGTCTGTAGTACATTGAATATTGAAATGGTAAAATCTTTGGGAGCAGATAACGTAATAGATTACACCAAAGAAGATTTTACTCAAAACGGTGAAACTTACGATGTAATTTTTGATACGGTAAATAAGATTTCTTTTTACTGTAGCTTAAAGTCTCTCATTAAAAGTGGCATCTTGATTTTAAGTGCAGCTGGAATGTCTGAGATGTTTCAAGGGATATGGACTTCAATGACCAGTACCAAGAAAGTGCTGACAGGTGTAATCAGTGAAAAAGCTGAAGATATGATTTTTCTTAAAGAACTTATTGAGGCTGGCAAACTAAAATCGGTCATTGATAGAACTTATCCTTTAGAACAGATTGCCATAGCACACACTTATGTTGAGAAAGGACACAAAAAAGGAAATGTAGCAATAGTATTGACCGACAAGTAATACCGATACTAAGTTGACAAGGTCTGGTTTATTTTTTCAAAGTAACTCTTTTTTTAATTCTACTTAATGATTCAGGTTTAATCCCAAGATAACTTGCTATTTGATATTGTGGTATTATTTGAAATAAATCGGGTCTTGATTTTAATAATTTTATATAGCGTTGTTCTGGTGAGTCTGTAGTATAAGACGCCATTATTTCCTGTTGTTCTGCAAATATTTTTTCCATTACTTTTCTCGAAATCGTTTCAAGTTTCGGGAATCGTTTATACAAATCTTCTTCTTTTTCTCTATTGCCAACTACCAAAACAGTGTCTATACAACACGCCATATAATGGGTCGAAGGACTATTTTTACTAAAGCTATTTAAAGAAATTACCCATTGTTCTTCAGTAAAAAAATTGTTGGTTTTTTCTTCTCCGTCAACTAAAAAATATTGCCGAACACAGCCTTCTAAAACAAAATATGCTTCTGTCGATATTTGCCCTTCTTTTAGCAAAATAGTTCCCTTTTTGAACTGTTGAATGTTCATAGTTTCAGCAATGGCCTCTGATTCTTCATCTGAAAGTATCATAATTTCGGAAAAATATTTTATTAGTTTGTTGTGCATTTTCGTTTTTTTAAGTTGCCGCATAAAGTCCCTGAGGCTTTGCCTGGGTTTTGGGATTAAATTTAGATTTATTTTTCGGATAAACACTTTTAATTCAAATACAAGACCGACTTTAAAATTAAGCCTAAAAACCAAATCTGGCGAAACCGATATTAGCTGTTAAACCCGAAGAACTCATGATTTAAAAGTAAGACTCGTTTGAAACTAAACCATAAAAAAAGCCTGCACTAGGCAGGCTTTAGATCTGAAAAACAGTAAATGATTACTGATCCTTAATCAAAATTACTTTTTAATATTTACAATTAAATCTGCTTCTGAGCATTAAAATTGATGTTAGATTGAGCAATTTCGTTCAAAGCAGCATCCGCTTTTTTCTGTTCATTTAGAGTCATGGCGAGCAAATTTGCGGCTTTGTTTTCACCAAGATTTTCTGCAAATGAATGTAAAGCATCATAGGTAGCAATTTCATATTGTTTTAACTTTTGTCCAGCGGCAATAATTCCAGCATCACGCATGGCACCTATTTCGGTCTTTGCTATTATGCCCTTACTCTCTTCTATTAATCCTTCTATAGCTTCACTTTTTTTTGCAACGGCTTTGATACCCTTAGATTCAAATATTTCTTCCAAGCGGGAAACATGTTCTTTCGTTTCAGTCAAATGATTTTGTAAGGTGTTGGCTAATTCTGGTGATGAAGCATTTTTCACCATATTCGGTAAGGTTTTAATCAATGCTTTTTCTGCTGAGTAAATGTCTTTCAACCCAACTTCAAATAAGTCTCTTAAATTATATGCTTCTTCTGATTTTACTTCCGCAACTTCTTTAGCTTCTTGTTTTCTATATGTAGTTCCCATAATAATTATTTTAATTTTTTGAGTGGTATAAAATTGTATCTAATATCTTAATAAATTAATAATTTTATTTCGGGTGTAATTTACAATTTATACACTCTGGTTTATATATTGTAAATTTAGTTAAATTATGAACTAAGTAAATGTTAATTAACTAATTATAAATACGAATAGTATGATTTAACTAAAAATTTAGATTGCAATTACATAATTAGATTTTGAGGTTTTTAGTGAGATTTGTTTCGTTTGATTGCTATCGGGAGTTGAGTAAGATTAAGGGGGGAAACTGCCAGTGGCTGTCAGGTATTTTATTTGCGTGAGGGATAGCAGTGAAAATCCTCCCGATTTTTCTTCGGGAGATTACTTCACCTAGTCGTTATTTTTAATAGGTGTTCAGTGAACTTCGTTTGCAACGAATAGCCCGACCCGCTTTTTCAGCGGGTCACGCCCAAATTCTGAATTTTAGAAGGTTGATTTGATTCAAAAAGCGCTTTGGAAACCCTTGCTAAATGTGAATTCCCAAATCTTAATTAAATTTTTAAATTATGTAATTATCTAATTTTCAAATTAACCTATCTTTGCCGTCCCGAACGGTCGGGAGAAAAACGTGTTTATGAAATAAGCTATGATAAATGTTAATGGAGAAAAAGATTTTATTGGCGAATTGCATCTGACCGAAAAAAAACAATAAAAGAAACAGATGAATTTTGATTTATTAAAAAAAGATCCGCAGTCCAAAGCCAGAGCGGGAACTGTTACCACTGATCACGGTGTGATTGAAACCCCAATTTTTATGCCTGTTGGTACCGTTGGTTCCGTAAAAGGCGTGCATCAACGAGAATTGAAAGACGATATAAACCCAGATATTATCTTGGGAAATACCTACCATTTATACTTGCGACCACAAACCGAAATCCTCGAGAAAGCGGGTGGTTTGCATAAATTCATGAACTGGGACCGCAATATTTTGACGGATTCCGGTGGCTACCAAGTGTATTCCCTTTCGGCCAACCGAAAAATTAAGGAGGAAGGCGTGAAGTTCAAATCGCATATTGACGGTTCGTACCACTTTTTTACGCCGGAGAATGTGATGGAAATTCAGCGTACCATTGGTGCCGATATTATCATGGCTTTTGACGAGTGCACGCCTTATCCTTGTGATTATCGCTATGCACAACGCTCGATGCACATGACGCACCGTTGGCTGGATCGCTGCATCAATCATTTAGATTCGCAGCCTTTTAAATACGGTTACGAACAAACCTTTTTTCCAATTGTTCAAGGAAGTACGTACAAAGATTTACGAAGACAATCTGCAGAATATATTGCGAATTCAGGTCAGCAGGGAAATGCCATTGGCGGACTTTCAGTAGGGGAACCTGCCGAGGAAATGTATGCGATGACTGAAGTAGTTTGTGAAATTTTACCCGAAGACAAGCCGCGATACCTAATGGGCGTGGGAACTCCGATAAATATTCTCGAAAATATTGCTCTTGGAATTGACATGTTCGACTGTGTGATGCCTACGCGTAATGCCAGAAACGGAATGTTGTTTACAGCGAATGGTTCAATCAATATCAAAAACAAAAAGTGGGAAGATGATTTTTCGCCTATTGACGAAATGGGTATCACTTACGTTGATACGGAATATACTAAAGCGTATTTACGTCACCTTTTTGCCGCCAATGAATACCTGGGAAAACAAATTGCTACAATCCATAATCTTGGTTTTTACATGTGGTTGGTTCGTGAGGCCAGAAAACATATCTTAGCAGGCGATTTTAGACCTTGGAAAGAAATGATGGTGAAGAATATGAGCCAACGTTTGTAAAAAAAATGTTTAAAGTTTAAGGTTTAATGTTGCATAACTAACTTTAAACTTTTAAACTTTAAACTTTAAACTTTTTTAAATGACAATAATTGACAAGTACATCCTAAAAAGATATTTAGCCACTTTTGTGGTTATGTTGTTGATGTTTATACCTATTGGGATTATTATTGATGTTTCGGAGAAGATTAATAAAATGATAGAGAACAAAGTTCCATTCGTGGAAATTGCTGCCTATTATTATAATTTCACGATTTATTTTGCCAATTCCTTATTCCCGATTTTTTTATTTTTATCCATTATTTGGTTTACCTCAAAATTAGCCAATAACACGGAGATTATCGCCATTTTGAGTTCGGGTATTTCTTTCACCCGATTTTTGAGACCTTACATTATTGGGGCTTCCATTATTTCTGTTTTTGTTTTATTGATGGGATTCTTTGTCGTTCCCGCTGCCAGCGAAGGTTTTAATAACTTTAGATATACGTACCTGAAGACGGGAGGAAAAGAGGCTATGCGGGGAGATAACACGGATGTATACCGACAAATTAGCGATAATGAATTTATCTATGTAAACAGCTTTAATACTTTATCAAAGACTGCTTTTAATTTTTCATTGGAAAAGTTCAATAAAGAGAAACTGGAGTATAAAATTACTGCAAGCAGAATCAAATGGAATCCAAAGGATAAAACCTATACCATGTATGATTATACCAAAAGAACGGTAGGGGAATTTGGCGACAAAATTGAAAAAGCACCTCAAAAAGATGCCCGTTTTAGGTTTGATCTGGAGGATTTAACCCCTGTGGTATATATTGCTGAAACATTGAGTTTGAATAAGCTGATTAAGTTTATTGACAAGGAAAAAAAACGGGGCTCGTCTAATATCAATGTGTATTTAGTGGTGCTGTATAAAAAATTCAGTGTTCCGGTTTCGGCATTTATTCTTACCATAATTGCGGTTTCGGTTTCATCCATGAAACGAAGAGGCGGAATGGGAATCAACTTGGCGATAGGAATTGCATTAGCTTTTGCCTTTGTCTTCTTTGATAAAATTTTTGGCGTATTGGCCGAAAAATCAAGTATTCCTCCCATGTTGGCAGTTTGGTTGCCCAATGTTGCTTTTGGGGTATTAGCCATTTATTTATTACGAAATGCAAAACGATAAATTGCAGCCTTATTTAAACCTGCATCTGATTGTTTTTATTTGGGGTTTTACCGCTATTTTAGGCGCTTTAATCACCATAACAGCCGATGCTTTGGTTTGGTACCGCATGTTTTTTGCAAGCGTTTTTTTATCGCTGTTTATTGTATTCAAAAGAAAATCATTTAGAATCCCTTTAAAATCCTTCTTAAAATTAATTTTTGTAGGGTTATTAATCGCGCTGCATTGGATCACTTTTTTCAAAGCGATTCATGTTTCCAATGTTTCCATTACACTTTCGGTTTTCTCTTTGGGCGCTTTTTTTGCATCGCTGCTGGAACCTATTTTTTACGGCAGAAAAGTACTTTGGTATGAAGTGTTTTTTGGGCTCATTATTATCGCTGGATTGGCATTGATCATGAAAGTGGAGGTCAATTATTTGGAAGGTATGTTATACGCTTTGGTGTCCATAATATTAGGGGTTTTGTTTACGCTGATGAACGGAAAACTGATAGAAAATCACGATCCTTCCGTGATATCATTTTATGAATTCATGGCAGGTGTATTCTTTATTACAGTTTACTTTTTATTTCAGCAAAAATTCACGTTAGATTTCTTTGTTTTGACTTTCAATAATTGGGTTTTAATTTTGATTTTAGCTTCTATTTGCACCGCTTATGCCTTTACTGCTTCGGTGAAAGTCATGCAAAAACTGACGCCCTATACCGTAATGCTGACGACTAATCTAGAGCCGGTTTATGGGATTGTTTTGGCCTATTTTATCCTTGGTGGAAAAGAAAAAATGAGCTTTGAATTCTATATCGGAGCCGTTATAATTGTGATCACAGTAATCCTAAACGGTGTGATTAAACACTATCAAAAGGACAAAATAGAATAAGTTCCTCAAAGTTTGATGAAGCAAACTTTTGCACATAAATATGAAATTTACCTTTTTGAACGATTTAAAATTTTATCTTTGCCGTTCCAAATAAAAATAAAACGCAGAAATCCTATGGAATATTTAGATTTTGAGCTTCCAATAAAAGAACTAGAAGAACAGTTAGATAAATGTCTGGTTATTGGTCAGGAATCAGATGTTGATGTGACGAATACTTGCAAACAAATCAACAAAAAACTAGAAGAGACCAAAAGACATATTTATAAAAATTTGACCGCTTGGCAACGCGTACAACTATCAAGACATCCTAGTCGTCCTTATACAATGGATCATGTACGTGCTTTATGTGGGGATACTTTTCTAGAACTTTTTGGGGATAGAGGTTTTAAAGACGATAAAGCCATGATTGGTGGTTTAGGAAAAATTGACGGACAATCTTTTATGATTGTTGGTCAACAAAAAGGATTCAACACGAAGACACGTCAGTTTCGTAATTTTGGAATGCCAAATCCTGAAGGATACAGAAAAGCATTGCGATTGATGAAAATGGCCGAGAAATTTGGTATTCCAGTATTGACTTTAGTTGATACTCCGGGTGCTTATCCGGGACTTGAAGCCGAAGAACGAGGACAAGGCGAGGCTATTGCCAGAAACATCATCGAAATGATTCGTCTAAAAGTGCCAATTATTACTGTAATTGTTGGTGAGGGAGCTTCTGGTGGAGCATTAGGAATAGGTGTTGGTGACAAGGTATATATGATGGAAAACACTTGGTATTCTGTTATTTCTCCTGAATCATGCTCTTCTATTTTATGGAAAAGCTGGGAATATAAAGAACAAGCTGCCGAAGCATTGAAATTGACTTCTGCTGACATGAAAAAACAAAAATTAGTTGATGATATTATCCCTGAACCATTAGGTGGAGCGCACTACGATAGAGAGACTGCTTTCAAAACGGTGGAGCAATATATTATGAAAGGATTTAATGAATTGAAAGACTTATCAACAGAACAATTAGTTGCTCAAAGAATGGACAAATACAGTAAAATGGGTGAATATAAAGAGTAAAATCTTACAATTTGATATTTAATCCGAAGCCTTACAGTTTCGGATTTTTTTATGGTTATAAACAAAAAATAGTTACTTATGAACAATTATTTGTAACAACTCAATGACAATATTTTTTTAATTTTTGTTACTTTCGCTCTATGGAAAACTTCAGAAATATTAATCCTGTGAAGGTTGATAAAACTACTATAATAAGCCTTGAAAAAGGAAAATTGCAACCGCAGGTTCTCGATTTAGAAGAGGCTGTGCTTGGTGCCATGATGATTGATAAAAAAGGGGTAGATGATGTAATTGATATTTTACAGCCCGATGCTTTTTATAAAGATGCTCACAAACATATTTTTGAGGCTATCGTTCAGTTGTTTACAGAAACACAGCCTATTGACTTATTAACCGTTTCTGCACAACTTAAGAAAAATGCAAAATTAGATTTGGCAGGAGGCGATTTTTACTTAATTCAGCTTACGCAAAAGATATCGTCTTCTGCGCACATTGAATTTCATTCCAGGATTATCCTTCAGAAATTTATTCAACGCAGTTTGATTCGTATATCTACTGAAATTATTGAAGATTCTTACGATGAAACAACGGATGTTTTTGATTTGTTGGATAGAGCCGAATCTAAATTGTACGAAGTGACACAAGGGAACATAAAACGAAGTTCCGAAACGGCGCAGAGTTTAGTGTTGCAGGCCAAAAAACGAATAGAAGAAATTGCCGGTCAGGAAGGATTGAGTGGTGTAGCGACTGGATTTGATAAATTAGATAAGATTACTTCGGGTTGGCAACCAAGTGATTTAATTATTATAGCGGCAAGGCCAGCAATGGGTAAAACGGCATTTGTATTATCGATGGCACGAAATATGGCAATTGATTTCGGAATGCCAGTTGCCTTATTTTCTCTGGAGATGGCATCAGTTCAGTTGATAACCCGTTTGATTTCTTCCGAAACAGGTTTGTCATCGGAGAAATTGCGTACTGGAAAACTGGAAAAACACGAATGGGAACAATTGAGTACCAAAGTTAAAAATTTAGAAAAAGCCCCACTGTTTATTGATGATACGCCTTCACTATCTATTTTTGATTTAAGAGCAAAAGCGAGACGTTTGGTTTCGCAACATGGCATAAGAATTATTATTGTCGATTACTTGCAATTGATGACTGCTGGTGGAAACGGAAAAGGAGGAGGAAATAGAGAGCAGGAGATTTCTACGATTTCTCGAAATTTAAAAGCATTAGCCAAGGAATTAAATGTTCCTGTTATTGCACTTTCTCAATTGTCCCGTGCGGTTGAAACCCGTGGTTCCAGTAAAAGACCTTTGCTTTCTGACCTTCGTGAATCGGGTGCGATTGAACAAGATGCTGATATTGTATCGTTTCTATATCGTCCCGAATATTACAAAATTGACGAATGGGATGATGATGAAGCCTCACCAACTGCTGGCCAGGCAGAAATAATGATAGCTAAACACCGTAATGGTAGTATAGAAAACGTTCGGTTGAAGTTTATTGGACATCTAGGAAAGTTTGATAATTTAGAAGATCATAGCGGAAGTTATGATGATTTACCATCAAGTATGAACCAAGATGACAATCCTTTTATTACTAAAAATTTGCCATCAGCCAATGAAGCTTTTGGTAGTAATTTGAATGACCTGGACGATGACAGTGATGTTCCGTTCTAAAATATAAATTTAAAATCCGCTGCTTATAGTTAGTTACCGTCTGGACACAAATATTTAGAGGAAATTTTAGCCACGAATTTCACTAATTTTTATGAATTAATTCGTGAAAATTAGTGAAATTCGTGGCTAACTTTTTTATAATATCATAAAATCTGTGTGAATCTTTTCAATCGGTGTTATCTGTGTCCTATTTTAAACTTGTATCCAGACGGTACTTTTTTAGTAGTTTTTTTTATGATTTTCATCACTTAAAAACTGTTATCTTTGGAATAAAAACGGCAATGTCTTTTAGAAAGTCACTCTATATTCTACTAATTTTTATTTCCTTTTCGGCGAAAGCCTCTTTTATTTTGTTGCCAATGGATGAAACTACGCAGCAAAATCATTTGAAGGCCTATGGAATTACGTATTGGTGTTTGGATAAAAAGTACAAAGCAAGTTGGTTGCTTAATTATCGAGGCGGTTCTTTTTTACTGCCTGATGCTGAAGAAATACGTAAAGAATGCCAGATTAGGGGTGTGAGTTTTGAAATCCTTTCTGATAGTGAAGAAGCTAGGATTTTGGATGAAATTTCGAGTCCTTCTCAAAATATGGAAACGATAGTGCTTGAAAAAGCACCAAAAGTTGCCGTTTATACCCCTAAAGGAAAACAACCTTGGGATGATGCGGTGACGTTGGTTTTGACTTACGCCGAAATTCCTTTTACACCAATTTATGATGATGAAGTTTTAAGTGACCAATTAT
This sequence comes from Flavobacterium gawalongense, assembly GCF_007097265.1. Classification (GTDB taxonomy): domain Bacteria; phylum Bacteroidota; class Bacteroidia; order Flavobacteriales; family Flavobacteriaceae; genus Flavobacterium; species Flavobacterium gawalongense. The sequence goes on from NZ_VJZP01000023.1 coordinate 38,298, forward strand.
TACTTTACGATTGGCTGCATTTGCATCATGAAGATTTTACGGGTCAATACGGTAAATTTTATGGAGCATACAAAAATGTTCCTTGGTACATTGAACAAAAGAAAGATGCCGAAGCATTGGCAACCAAATTAGGATATTCGAAAGTATCTCAAGAAAAGGTAGCTGTTGCCAAAAAAATCAGGGACTTCGTTATTGGAGGTGGCTTTATGTTTGCGATGTGTTCCGCAACGGATAGTTTTGATATTGCTTTAGCAGCAGATGGAGTAGATATTTGCGAAGCCATGTTTGATGGAGATGCGAGTGATCCTAATTACCAATCAAAAATGAATTACAATAATTCGTTTGCTTTCAAAGATTTTATTTTAGAAAGAAGAGCGGAGCAATATGAATTTTCGGATATTGATATGACTACGAAAAGAAGAATTCCGATGGACAAGGATTATTTTACCTTAATGGAATTTTCGGCAAAATGGGATCCAATCCCGAGTATGCTATGTCAAAACCACACACAATTGGTAAAAGGATTCATGGGACAGACCACTTCTTTTGATGTCTCTCTAGTAAAATCGAATGTTTTGGTTATGGGAAACTGTGAACTTAATGGCGAAGTACGTTACATTCATGGCGAAAAAGGGAAAGGAATGTTCACTTTTTATGGTGGTCACGATCCTGAAGATTTCCAGCATCAAGTGGGAGATACGCCAACAGTTCTGGATTTACATCCCAATTCACCAGGTTATAGGCTGATTTTGAATAATGTGTTATTTCCTGCAGCTAAGAAGAAAAAACAAAAGACCTAATATTAAAAATATTAAAAATTTCATTAAACTCTTTAGATGAACTACGAAACCATTTTGCACGAGATTTATCAAGAATCAAAAACACTTCCTATTATTGGTAATGTTTCTATATCAATACCCGAATTAACAAAAGTTGACCCGGATAAATTTGGAATTCATTTGATAAGTATTGAAGGTGAGGACTTTGGAATTGGAGATAGCAACGAAAAATTTTCTATTCAAAGTGTTTCTAAAGTTTTGACTGTAGCTTTGGCATTTTCATTCTTGGATGAAAGGATTTGGGAACGAGTAGGCGTAGAACCTTCAGGTAGTGCATTTAATTCATTAGTACAATTGGAATATGAAAAGGGCATTCCACGAAATCCATTTATCAATGCAGGAGCAATTGTTATTGCAGATATGCTTGTGACCCATTTGGAAAATCCTAAACAAGATTTTTTGGATTTTATACGAATGATTTCAGGAAGTCCAACTATTGATTTTAATTTAAAAGTAGCACAATCTGAGAAAGACACTCGGTTTAGAAATGCCGCATTAGCTAATTTTTTAAAGTCATTTGGGAATATTACAAATGATGTAGAAATGGTTTTGGATTTTTATTTCCATCAGTGTTCCATAGAAATGACGTGTAAGGAATTAGCTCATTCCTTTTTCTTTCTTGCCAATGAAGGAAAAACTATATCAGGAATACAAGTTTTAACTAAAAGTCAAGTAAAACGATTGAATGCCTTAATGCAAACATGCGGTTTTTATGATGAGTCAGGTGAATATACTTATAAAGTAGGATTGCCGGGAAAAAGTGGGATAGGTGGGGGAATTGCAGCTTTATATCCTAAAAACTTTGTTGTTTCTACATGGAGCCCACGACTTAATGAAAAAGGAAATTCAGATTTGGGGATGAATGCCTTGGAATTATTGACGACTAAGACTGGAATGTCGATTTTTTAGAAAAAACAGAAAAAACCTCGAAAGTTTTTGCTTCCGAGGTTAATATTTTATGACTATCCGTAATGCGGACTAAAATCATTTCGAATACAATTTTCGTCGTTTGTACATTTATAAAGCATAAATATTAGCCCACAGATTGTACAGATTATACCGATTTCCACGGATTTTTTTACTTGGTGAATCAAACAGTTGTTTAAATCTGTGCAAAATCCGTTCAATCCGTGTTATCTGTGTGCCATATTTTATCCTTTGGAACATATTGCGGACTGTCATATTATATTTAATGTAATTTTAAATCCTAATCCGTGTCAACTTTTTCAGGACTAGACAATTAATAATGGTATTTACAAGTAATTATTATCAGATCTTCTTCTTTTATGGTGTAAACCAAACGATGTTCGGAGTCTATTCTTCTTGACCAATACCCTTGAAGTTCGTGTTTTAAAGGTTCCGGATTTCCGATTCCTTCAAAAGGAGTTCTCGTTGTAGATTTTATTAACTCATTAATTCTTTTGAGTTTTGATTTATCTGTTTTTTGCCAATAGAGATAATCATCCCAAGCTTGTGAATGCCAAATTATTTTCATTCTTCAATCAATTCTTTTTGGAATGTTTTTTTATTTTTTACGTCTTCGACCGCTTTCAGTAATATTTCTCTGTTTTTTCCTGATAAAAGATAATTGGTCTCTTTTAAAGAATTATACTCATCAAGCGAAATTAAAACCAAATCTTTATTGTCTTTTCTTTTTACGATGATTTCTTCCATATCATCAATAACACTATCCATCCATTTTTTTAGATTTAGACGTAAATCGGTATAGTTTATTACTTTCATTTTAATTTATTTTAAAACAAAATTACAAAAAAAATAACTCAATCAAGTACTTAATTGAGTTATTTTTAAGTTTATTGTATTTAAAGCTAGACAGTTCCGTGTTCGTTTTCTTTATCTAAATATTCTTGTACAATATCGATAGCATTAGTAACCACATCGCTTAATGCAGTGATGAAGCTTCCTTCTTCGGCACAATTTATAGCGTGTTTGATTGCTTCAGTTTCTTTAGGAATAATTTCATAAGTAACTATTTTACCTGAATTTTTAATTCCTTCGAGTATTAAATCAATAATTTCGTCTTCGGTTCTTCCTCTCAGGTATTTTTCTTGTCGAATGATAATGTGGTCGAACATTCGGGCTGCTATAAAAGCACATTCTTTAATATCTTCGTCACGGCGATCACCAACACCTGCAATAATTCCAATTTTCTTAGTAGCATCGACACTTTGCAAATATTCTTCCACACCTTTGTAACCGGATGGATTATGAGCAAAATCAATCAATACTTTAAATTTTTTAAACTCAAAAATATTCATACGACCCGGAGTTTGTGCCGCACTTGGAATAAAAGTCTGTAATGACAAACTAATATCTTCTGTTTTAAAACCCCATAAATAACTCGCTAAAGTTGCCGCAAGTACATTGGCAATCATGAATTTTGCTTTTCCTCCCAACGTTAAAGGAACGTGAGTGGCGCGTTCGATTCGGATTTTCCATTCCCCTTTTTTGATGGTAATAAACCCGTTTTCATATACCGCAACCGTTTTTCCTTCAGTACAAAGTTTTTTAATGAAATCACTATCTTCACTCAAACTAAAATAAGCAACATTGCAATTTAGATCTTGACCTATTTTTACACAATGTTCATCGTCACCATTTAAAACTGCCCAACCGTCTTTTTTGATGCTTTTTACAACTGTAGCTTTAACTCTTGCCAAATCATCTAAAGAGTGAATGTCACTTAAACCCAAATGATCTTCCTGTATATTCGTAATAATTCCAATATCGCAAAGGCTGAACCCCAAACCAGAACGAAGGATTCCACCACGAGCCGTTTCTAAAACGGCGAATTCCACCGTTGGATCTCTCAAAACATATTCGGCACTTAGAGGCCCGGTGGTATCTCCTTTTTCCATCATATGATTTTGAATATAAATTCCATCCGATGTGGTGAATCCTACTTTGAAACCATTATTTTTTACAATATGTGCCAAAAGGCGGGTAGTGGTGGTTTTGCCATTGGTTCCCGTCACAGCAATTATAGGAATACGAAAGGATTTACCCGGAGGATATAACATGTCAATAACCGGCGAAGCTACGTTTCTGGGTAATCCTTCAGAAGGAGCAAGGTGCATTCTAAAACCCGGAGCCGCATTGACTTCCAGAATTACACCGCCATTTTCTTTTAAAGGTTGTGTTAAATTCTCAGCCATGATATCAACACCACAAATGTCTAATCCAATTACCCTTGAAATTCTTTCGGCAAGAAAAATGTTTTCAGGGTGCATCATATCGGTAACATCTACAGAAGTTCCGCCAGTACTTAAATTTGCTGTAGATTTTAGAAATACAATTTCGCCAATTCTCGGAATGGTTTCCAATGTGTAGCCTAATTTTTCCAATAAGTCTTCGGTATCTCTATCGACATCTATTTGGGTTAACACATTTTCATGACCATAACCTCTTCTAGGATCCAGATTGGTTGTGTCAATTAATTGCTGAATAGTGTCTTTTCCATTTCCTATTATGTGAGCAGGAACTCGTTTTGCAGCAGCAACTAATTTATTATCGATGACTAATATCCTAAAGTCGAAACCGGTAATGAATTTTTCTACGATGACACGTTTGCCATATTCTTGTGCAAAAGCCAACCCTGAAACGGCGTCTTCCCAATTGGTAACATTAATAGATGCACCTTTTCCATGATTTCCACCCAATGGTTTTAGCACAATAGGATATCCAATTTTTTTAATGGTTTCGGACAAACTCTCTTCGTCTACACAAATGCTTCCATTGGCAACAGGAATCGAGGCCATATCCAACATTTTTTTGGTTTGCTCTTTATTACAGGCGATATCTACTGCAATACTGCTGGTTTTACAGGTAATTGTTGCTTGAAAACGCATTTGATTGATACCATATCCTAGTTGAACTAAGGAATTTGTTCCAAGTCTTATCCAAGGAATATTTCTGGAAACGGCTTCTTCTACAATACTTCCGGTACTTGGTCCTAGTCGTACACGTTCCCGTATTTCACGCATTTTTTGTAAGTCGGCATTTAAATCGTAAGCAGTTCCGGCAATTAATGCTTCGGCAATAGCAACAGATGATTCTGCAGCAAAAAGACCAACATTTTCTTCGGTATAACTAAAGACTACATTATAAGTACCTGGAGTTTTGGTTTCTCTGGTTCTACCAAAGCCGGTTTCCATTCCTGCCAAAGATTGTATCTCAAGAGCAATATGTTCAATTACATGTCCCATCCAAGTACCGCGTTCCACTCTGGAAAAAAATCCGCCACGACAACCTTCAGAACAGCGATGCTCAATCATTGTAGGGAACATAGTTTCAATTCGTTCTCTAAATCCTTCTATTTTATTAGTTGGAAATTGTTCCATTTCCTCCAAATCCAACCGCATTTGAATTAATTTTTTTCTTTGGATGCTCCAAATATTGGGGCCACGAAGGGCTTGTACTTTAATTATTTTCATAAAACGGAAATGTTATTTTTTGAACTAAAAAATGGATATGTAATGAATTGATTTTAAAACTAATATATTCTAACTTTGAAAAAAAAGATTGTTTTAGGTGGTGGTGTTTTTAAAAAAAAAGTATAGAATTCAACTAATATAGTTTTTTAAAAAGAGGAATCAAAATTTATTTCCTCAAAAATAAACAATAATTATTCAGTTTGTTATAATTTAAAAAAAAAAGACTACTTCAATGGCTTTTTTTATCTTTTTGGTTATTTTTACAAAATGAATATACTAGGAAAACTAATAATAATAGGAGGTGCGGTAGATAAAGGAAGTTTTACTGAAACCGATTTGGATAAAAATGCAACTAGCAATTTAAACTTTTTTGAAACTGGAATTTTAAAAAGGATACTAAACGAATCAAAACACAAAGAGAATTCACGAATAGAAGTCATTACAACGGCTTCAATCATTCCACGAGAAATTGGACCTGAATATGTTAAAGCATTTGAGTATTTGAATGCTAAAAATGTTGATATACTTACTATCGAAAGACGCGAGCAAGCTGCCGATGAAGCTGTTTTGGCCCGATTAAAAGCAGCAGATATTGTTATGTTTACCGGAGGTGATCAATTGCGATTGACTTCCATTCTTGGTGGAACACCATTTCACGATATTTTATTGGATAAATACCATAACGAAGAATTTATTTATGCCGGTACTTCTGCCGGAGCTGCGGCAGCTTCCAATAATATGATTTATCAGGGCAGTAGTTCTGAAGCCTTGTTGAAAGGCGAAGTGAAAATTTCAAGCGGATTGGGTTTAATAGATGGTGTTATTATCGATACTCATTTTGTACAACGCGGTAGAATTGGCAGACTTTTTCAAGCCGTTGTTGGTAATCCTAGAGTACTGGGAATAGGACTTGGAGAAGATACGGGATTGTTGATTACCAATAATACCCAAATGGAAGCTATTGGTTCCGGATTGGTTATTTTGGTTGATGGTCGTGAAATAAAAGATACTAATTTGACGAAAGTAGAATTAGGACAACCGATATCAATTTCACATTTGGTAACACATGTCATGAGCAAATTTGACACCTATAATCTAGAAACGCATTTAATGCATATACAATCTTCACATTACTTGTAATTCAGGTTTTGGGTAATTGGTTTTAGTCTTTAGTCCAACACCCAACACCCAACACCCATAACATGAAACTAATCATACACGGCGGTTTTTTCTCTGAATCATCTACCAATCACGAAACAAAAGTTGCCAAGCAAAATGCACTAGAACGAATAGTGAAAGATTCCTATGCATTTTTAAAAAACCATTCGGCATTAGAAACTGTTGTTTATGCAGTTTCCCTTTTGGAAGATAATGAATTGTTTAATGCAGGAATTGGTTCTCAAATACAAAGTGACGGAAAAATAAGAATGAGTGCTGCGGTTATGGATGGTGAAAGCCAGAAAATGAGTGGCGTTATCAATATCGAAGAAGTGCGAAATCCAGTTCAGGTTGCCCAAATATTGATGCAATATGACGATAGAGTTTTAGGCGGAAGTGGAGCAACTAATTTTGCGAGACAACACGGTTTTGAATCTTTTTCAACCGAGATTCCACAACGACGAGCTGAATATGAAGCGAAACTGAAATCACTGGGAACAGGAACAGTGGGTTGTGTGGCTTTAGACCAAAATGGAAAAATTGCAGTAGCTACTTCTACAGGCGGAAAAGGATTTGAAATTCCAGGACGTATTTCAGATTCTGCGACTGTAGCAGGAAATTATGCCAATGCATTTTGTGGTGTGAGTTTGACTGGTGTAGGCGAAGATATTGTAAGTAATGCAACAGCTGCCAAAATTGTCACTCGTATTACCGATGGATTTACTTTGCAAGAAGCCTTTACTAAAACGTTCAACGAATTAAAACCTTATGATGGTTTTGCAGGCGCAATTGCTATTGATAATCAAGGGAATATGTTTCATCAAGATTCGCATCCCAGTATGGTTTTTGCCAGTTTTGATGGTGATAATTTCGAAGTTTTTGAATGATTTATTGGTACACGGATAACACGGATTGAACAGATTTACGCTGATTATATCCATTAAGTTTTTTTGTGCAAATATGGATTGTTTTAGACACGGATTACATAAATTTTACCCAGATTTTAATGATAATTAATGAAATCATTGAAGTTTTTATTTTGAGTTACTAAATGACAAATATGATTTTTTTAATTCGTGTAAATCTGTTCAATCCGTTAAATCGGTGTGCTATTCATTCTTATTTATATTCAATTTTATCAATTCAAAGAAAACTCAAACCAAATAGGAATATGATCGGATATTATTCTGGCCTCTTTTAGTGTGTTGAAGTTTTTGTAAAATGGAATAACCCCCGAATTTAGGGTAGTGATTTTCGAAGTTTTGAAATACATATTGTCAAATTCTGATGCGAGACATTTATCATTTTTGCATTCTTGTTTCAGCGACGTTTTTTGGTCAACCAAAATAGACTGATACCCCATTTTTTTCAAAGGATTGAAAACCGTATGTGATTGCGGACAATTGAAATCACCTGCAAAAATTAAATTCAAAGTGGGATATTCATCAGGTAAAAATTTGAAATATTTAATTTCTGTTTCAGGTTGTCTGTTTTTGGTTATAGCATGAAAATTAACCACGGTAAATTGTTTGTTTTCATATTGAAACGTACAGAAATACGGCTCTCTGTCAATCTCCAAATGGTATTTTTTTTCGAGCCAGGGGTTGCCTATTTTTTTAAGTTTGCTGGTTTTCCAGATAAAAGCGTATCGCTCGGTTTTATAGGCACTACTGCTGGTTGGGTCGCTAATCACATAATCCCATTTGGCTCCTTTGCGATTGAGCTCATCCGCTAATCTTGCGACTGCCTGTGCGCCGCCATAACCCGCTACCACTTCCTGAATGGCAATAATATCATAATCTCTCAGCGAATTTGCAATGTAGTTGATTGTTTCTTCAGATTTTGATTTACCAAAGTTTTCCAAATTCCAAGAAAGGAGTTTGGTTTGGGAGAAAGCAATGGAGGAAATAAGGAATAGTAAGAGAGAATAGAGTTTTTGTGTCTTAATAATCATTACTGCTATTTTAATTTTTTAATGGAATTATTTTCAACTAAAGATTTCATTTGAGCTATAGCTACTTTATTTAGTTGAAAAAGACGTTCCGTTTGTTTTAATTCTTGTGCTATCAATAAGGCATTTATACTTTCCAGATTACTCAAGACCACTAGTTGCTCTATAGTAGCATCATCTCTTAAATTACCTTCTTTTTCCGGATTTGCTTCCCTCCATTGTTTAGCAGTGATTCCAAATAAAGCCACATTCAACAAATCGGCTTCACTAGCATAAATAAAGCTTTCCTGGTATCTTGAAACTTCTTTTGGAATGAGATTTTCTTTGATGGCATCAGTTTGAATTTTGTAGTTTATTTTCGAAATGGTTCTTTGTAAGTTCCATCCTAAATTCAAACGCTTGTTTTCATCCTCTTTAAGTCGTTGAAATTCTTTAATTAAATAGAGTTTAAATCCCGAACTTATCCAAGAAGCAAACTCAAAAGCGATGTCTTTATGTGCAAATGTCCCTCCATTCTTCCCAACCTTTGAAATAATACCTTTTGCATTAGTTGCTGCAATCCACTTGCTTGGTGACAAAGTAAAAGAATTACTACCGGCTTCAAATAAAAAGGAGTCGAATTCGACCCCTTTAAAATCAGGATTGTATAACTCTTCCCAAATACCTAAAAATTCAACGGTAGTCCGCGAACGCATCCAGTTTTTTACCACATCTTTTGGTTCTTCCGCATTTTTATTTCTTGCTATATCAGTTAAAGAGATATAATCTTCTGAACCTGACTTTAGTGTCGCTATAACTATACCTTTTACAACTATTGTTTTATTATTTTTCGTCATTTAACTTACAAAATAGGATATTTCTAAATTTGTGCTTTTTAATTAAAGATAGTTTAAATTATTTATCGCTTTTCATTTTATCTCCAAAAACGGTAACCAAAAGTCCAGTCCCAACTACGATATCTATTATGTTCCAAAGCGTTCTGCCTAATGCTATTTTTATAAAGGGTTGGAATAAGATTGCTAATAAAATATATATGATTGCTTCATTTTTATTGTGTTGTTCATTGGCTGAAAAGGATAAATAGGCAAATGCGAGCATGGATGCAAAACGTACAAATTGGTAATATCCATAAGGCATATTAATAACACATAAGAGTAATAATATAGCCAAAATGAGTTTAACAATAGAATTATTCAACACTATCCCTTAAATTTTCTAAATTAATCTGTTCAAATTGTGGTAATTCAACTGAACTTAAATAGTTGTTTACTAATTTATCTAACTTACTTTCGGTGTCAATATCTTCTTCTAAATAAATTTCTAAATCGGGGTAGACATCTAAAATGCTATCGTCAGTTATATTTAGACATTTTCGTATTGCTTTAAAGAACTTAACCTCTGAATATTCAACAACTTCATCCGCATTTATGGTATTAATAGCGAAGTCAATTATGATTAGTTCTTCTTTTTCTGATAAATTAGAATTATTGAGTAAGTCAAAATAATATTGAATAAATTCTGTACCACGTTCGTTAATCTTTGCTAATAGAATATTGATTTCTTTGCTAAAATCAAAATCCTTAAATAATGGTGATTGCTCACACATTTTTTTTATTAGTTCAACTTCTTTTTTGTCAATATTTCCATCAGAAGCCATGCAACAAAAAGCGGTTTTTAAAAGTAATTTGTCAAATGAGATTGTTTCCATATTTTCTGTTTTTTAATTCAACTATTAGACATTCTGTGCTTTCTCATTTGATATTGATTAAAACTTGATAGATAATCAATAAAATATAAATGAAACTATTTTTGTATTTTACAAACAATGAAATCAATAGAAACTTTCAAAAGCTTATTGATTAAATAACTATTCTTCATTTTTTTTACCCAATAGGGAGAGTATTTATAATAGTATTTAATAAAGACACTTCCTAATTTATATTTATTAAGTGTATTGTCTCTAAAATTTCTTAAATGAATTACATTTGGATGATTATAATCACCATAAACCATTGTAGCTACATAACAATGTCCTTCATCTTTATTAACTTCTTTCAAAATAGCTCGACTACCATTTTCACTATCAAACCAATGTTGAATCAGATTGCCATATTTTTTTAAAAATTTAGATAACCTTAAATCATCTGATTTTTCAAGGATTACAATTTTAGTTCGCATAATGTCTACTAAAGCATTTCTATGTTTATTTAAGCCCTGATAATCTTGATTTTTCAAATAAAGTGTATGCTCAATGATATCTTGTTTTAATATTATGGAATGTATTTTATTCTCAATTTCCTCAAATTCATTTGGATAATTTTCATATAGTCTTTCAATTTTAGGAAATACCTTATTTAAAAAATTTGAAAGTTTTTGAATAAAATCAACATTTGTTTTTTTTTCAAAAATATCTCGAGTATTGGATAATATAGTTTCTTGTCGATGCGAAAGTTTACTCATTGTTAAAATTTATAAAAATAATTCGTTAATCTTTCTATTTTTTAAAACCAATTATTGGGCGTTCGCTTGTTTTACTATTAATAGAAGTATTTTCACCTTCCATTTTTTTTCTAAGCTCTTCGTATTTATTTAATTCCAAAATTGAAACTGACGGTTTTGTGTTTTCTATCACATTTTCAAGTATTTCCATAGTTATCCGTCCTTTAATTTTTAATGCATTTCTAGATGCATCATTTACTAAAAGTTCAATATCAGCAGCAACATAATTTTCTGTAAGTTTTGTTAACTTTTCATAATCCATTCCAAAATCAATCGGTCTAGATTTTAGATACATTTCAAACATAGCTTTTCTTGCTTCAAAATCAGGTGGGGACAAATAGAATTTTTTATCTAATCTACCTGCTCTTAAAATAGCAGGATCAATCATATGCGGATAATTAGTAGCACCGATAATGAATATTCCTTTTTCACCCGTTCTGTCCATTTGGGCTAACATTTCATTTACAGCACTTTTTGCCATTTCGTGAACTTCACTATCTCTATTGGGAACTAATTCATTCATTTCATCAATGAAAATAATAGTAGGTGCGTTTTCTTCTGCCTCTTCAAACATTTTTGCAATGTTTTCTTGAGTAGCATTGACATAGCGGCTTTTTAATGATGATGGTTTAATTAACATAAAATTAAAACCTACTTCTTCCGCAAAATGTTTTGCGAAAAATGTTTTACCACAACCCGGAGGACCATACAATAACATCCCATTAGGAATAGTTACTCCGTATTTTTCATACTCTTCAGGATTTCGTAACGCATCAATAACATCAACTTGAAGCTGATTTTTTAAATCTTGCATTCCTGCAATTGCACTAAACCCTTTTCCTTTTGCTGCTGAACTGTATGTTGCTTTCTTTTTAGTAGGTTCTTTATCTGATTTTTGAATTTGTATTGTATCAATATCATCAACTTTTAACTCACCTTTTAATGCTTTTATAAATTCATCAGCAGAACTAAATCTAACTTCCGTATCTGTATGCAGTGCCTTCTTAATAATATTAGTTATTTCATTATCAAAATCAATAATCTTATCTGAAACATCCGGAAATTGGATTTTTTTCTTTCTTTCCTCAACAATTTTGGCTTCCAATTCAGACTGTTTCCCTTTAAATTTAGAGACATCAACAACCCACGGTAATGAATTATAAACTAATTGGTATAAAACGATACCCACTGAAAACAGGTCCGATTGAGGTGAATAAATATTATGAAAACATTCTGTCGCCAGAAAATTAGGATTTAAACCCTCTTTATTATACACCTTTGATGATTGATGAAACCCTCTTGCGTAACCAAAATCAATAATTTTTGGTTTTGGATTACCTTGGGCTAAATCTAACATTACATTTTGTAATGTAATTTCGTTGTGAATTATAGGGTTAGCTTGTTGATGCAAATATTTCACTCCTTCAAGTATTCCAATAATAAGGTTTTTAATGTCATAAAGAGAGTTATATCTTTCACGAATAATTTTTTCCGATAGTGTTTCTCCTGCTATAAAATCTAGAACCAAATAGGCATATTTCTTATTTTCAATAACAATTTCACCGCTGTCATTGTAAGTGACCAAATTTGGGTGCTGAATTGATTTTACTAATTCTATTTCAAGAATATTATTGTTTTCATCAAAGGCTGATTTATGCAATTGTGAATAATTAAAAAGCTTTAAGAAGTAAAGTTTTCCATCGTTCCCTTTAACTCTATACGTTTCTGCATAGAAACCTTGTTTTACGAATAGTAAAACCTTATAATCATCATTTATTGAAAAGTTTTTTGAAAGCATCTATTTACGTTAATTTCTAATTATCTAGTTAATTTACCAGTTAATTTTTCAGCATCTTCTAACTCCATAACTCCAATTATCTGAACTACTAAAGGTCTCAAATTAGATACGTTTCCATTATTAATTGCTTGAATAGCTTGGTTTAATAAGGTTCTGGCTTTGTTACTGTCTTTCCAATTAATTTCAGAAAAGGTGGAGTTAATATTATTAACTAAAGAAATATCCATTTGTGGACCCGCTAAAATATCTCTGACACTCCAATCTAAACTATCTATTTCTTTGATAAGTTCTTTGGCGTGAATAACATCTTTTGCCTTTATGATTTGTTCAATTTTCACTTTGAACTCTTCCATATGTGCATCGACAGCTTCCATTTTTAAATCTCCTTCATCATCATTATTTTTTACCCTATTTAGCAATTCTTCTAAGTCATAAAAGTTTTCTTTTAATTCTTTTTCCACTTTTGGCCATTCGGTTTCACTATCCAATTTATCTAATGCTCTTAGTTCTTTTAATAAGTTATCCTGAACTTCAAGTTTACCGCTGTCACCACCGCCTTTATGCTCTAATTGCTCTGTAATACCATTAATGTTGGTAATAATTTTTTCAACTTCTTTTGAATTGTTTTCTTCCTGTAATCTTTTAGCTGTTTTTCTCGCTTTTCTGATTTCATTTTCTAACCATTCTTTACTAACTGACTTACCTTGTATTATTTCAACAGTTTGTTGTTCTGTATGATTTAAATAAGGAAAGAAAATAGATACAGTCATTTGCTCGGAACGATTCACTTTTAGCGTGATTTCAACATCACTACCAGCAGGAAGCAATGAAGGTAAATCTTCTCCGTTAATTCTTATGTCATTTATATGAGTGCTATGAATAGCAGTTGTCCCTTCAGCGTAATAATCTCCTTGATAAATAGGAATAATAATTTCATCTGAAGTTATTCCTGGACGAATATCTTTTTGTGTTTTTAATTTTTCAGTAACTCCTGTCGCTGGTAAAGTCTGATTTTTTTCTAATCCTTTTATTGCCGTTAATAAATCCTTCCCTTGAATACGGTCAGTAATTTCAATTGCTATATGATAGGGTAAAGTAGCTTGTCCCGGATTAATCCCTTGTAATATGTTAAACGTATTAGGTTGACATTCTAGTTTGTTACCTTGTTCATCATACAGTATAACTTCAAAAGTATTTGATGCACCCATATTTAACTGGACATCAACTAAAGTTGCTTTTTCACTAATTTGTTTTTTTCCACTTGACCAAGCTTTATCGCCACGAACCACATCCGCAAAAACTTTATCTGGAATAGTACCTTCTGTTTTTTCTTTAAGGATTTTGATGTTTACCATTTCCTCAGTCTCAACCGTTGTTGCTTCGTGCTTGATCTCTAATTGTAACTTCGTTGTGTCTCTACTTTGTTCAATCACCTCTTCTGAAACAGAAATAGTCGAAGCAAATAAAGCAGCTCCAGTTGCTACAGATGTCATTGGGTCAATACTTGTATTAATTTTATCTGTGATTTGCTCTTTTAACATTTTTCTCAAAATTGGAGAATATGTTGGACCACCAACCAATAATAAAGTTGTTAATTGAGAACCTTTAAGATTATTTCTCTTTAATAAATCTTTACATATATCAATTGATTTTTGGAATATTGGAGCAAAAGTATCTTCCATCATAGATTGATTTACTTCAATATCTAAAGTCAATTCTTCACCATCTTCATCTTCTATAGGTAAATCTCCTAAATCTGTCAATATATTATGCTTGTCCTTAAATGACATTTGAATTTTACAATCCTCTGCAAAACCCTTAATCGAGTTTCTTAGAACTTCTTTTTGATTTGTATTAGAAATAGTATCACTAAAAGAGAAATTATTTTCTATATATGGCAAAATTATATGGTCAACTATAGCTTCGTCTAAATTTTTTCCACCAAGCCAGTTATCTCCTTCTGTGTCAACAACTTTCATAATCCCATCTTCGACTTTAATTAGAGCAGCATCAAAAGTACCACCGCCAAAATCATAAACCAACCACATTCCATCTTTATTATCAGCATCAAGTCCGTAAGCCATAGATGCCGCGATAGGCTCTTGTAAAAGTTCAATATGTTCAAAACCAGCTAATTTACCCGCTTTAACTGTAGCATCTTTTTGAACCATTGTAAATTTAGCTGGAACTGTGATTACTATTGATTTTACAGCCTCATCTGTAATAAATGATTTTAATTTCATTAATACTTCAGCAGATAATTCTTCCGATGTAAAATCTTTGCCCATATTAGAGCTTGGGAATTTTGCATCGTTACCCATTGTTCTTTTAAATTCAATGTAAGCATTTGAGTTTTCTTGCTTCAAAGTTTTAAGTGCTCTGATTTTATCAGCTTTTAAAACACTAAAAGCAGGGTCGCCAACTAAAATATCCTTTTTCTTATTAATACTAACACAAGAAGGAATAGTGTCTTTTAAGGTGTCCGATTTTTTAATAACTGGTTTGCCATTTTCAATTCTTGCAATTGCTGAATTAGTAGTTCCTAAATCAATACCAAAGTCTATTTTTGTTCTCATTTTTTAATTATTTATTGACCTACAGAAACTTCTACTTGCGCTGATTGAATCATCACTCCTTTAAAGTTAACTTGTGGTTTGATTATTTTAGTTATTACTTCAGATCCTTTTTCTAAATTTTCATCTTCAACCATATTCGCCACCATTTTCATTCGTGGGTCGAATGGTTTGTTTAGTATCTCTGGCATATCATAACCATTTGCTGCAAAGTTATCTTCAATACGTTTTACTGACGCTGATAGTTGCTTCAAACCCTTAGTATTGGTATCCATATTGGATAGGTTTTTATTTATACGCACAATTTCATCAGCTACTTTTAATGCTAGTGAATGGTCTATTTCTTCTGATTTATTAGCCGGTATTTTAGCTCTTTCTTCTTGTACTAATTTTAGTTGAGTTTCTAGTACTTCCGTCAATTTAGTATCTAATTTCACTCCTTCTTCTTCGAGTGTTTTCTTAGTTTTACTAATTTGTGCTTCCACATCTGTTTTATCAGTAGTTTGCCGTTTGCTTACTAACCAATACACTAACCCTGAAACTATAATAGCACCTAATATTCCAATAATAGACCACAATGAATTCTTACTTAATGAATTGTCAACCTGTGTGAATTTTTGATTTGTTGTTGTTTCTGAATTTGTTATTTTCCCATTTAACTCTGAATTTGTCTTTTGAATATCAGAAATATTTGATTGCACTTTTTTATTAAGAGTGTCAAGTTTTTGATTTACAGTGGCTATTTTAGAATTTATTGAACTGATTTCAATTTTCAGTTTATTGTTTTCAGATTGAAGTGACTTTACCTTTTCTGTCAAAGGCTTAATTTCCTTGCCTATATCTTCTTTGGTTACTTGTGCAAAAGCATCAAAACAAGAGAGTAGGAAAAGTGCGGATATTAGTTGTTTTTTCATTTTATACATCAGTTATTTATTTATTAAAGAAAGTGGATTGATCTATTGTGGATGATGATGCATTACCATTAGCAACCGTATAAAGAGTAACTGTTGCATTTGTAAATCCTCTTGAACTATCTTCAAAATATTCCTCTCCATCAAATTCTGAAAAATTCACATCAGATTCAAAATTTCCTTTAGTACCACAACTATTTTCTATATTTGGATTCCAATCATTACCATAAAATACTCTTATTTTATAATTGCCCTGAGCAATGCTTGACATTTTAAAAGTAGAATTTTTTTGCACATATTCATTTCTTATAGTTCTGTCTTTAGATACACTGTACAAGCATATAATTGCATCAGAGCTACCACCATTTTTTATTGTCAAAGTAGCATTGCCTTGATAGTCACCTGAACCAAAACAATTATCTAGCGGTGAAGCACCATTTTCTAATTTATTACCAATATACTCACTTGAATATTGTTCGGCAGGCATTGCTATAGCGGTTGTATCTATAGCTGCTACTGATGAATCAACATATGGATAAGCTGCTGTTGAATTAATTGTCTCAATTGCATTAGAATCAACTGCTGTTTCATGGTTTGAATTATTGTCATCATCATTTTTGCTCGCTGCTCTACAAGACTTAATTACAATTATAAAAAGAATTATTCCGAAAATCCACCCGCCCCAATTAATATCTTCTGAATTAGATTTTGGAGGAGTATAGGTAGGACTAGTTCTTGGCGATGTTAACGGTCTTGGAGTAGTGCTTGGGGAAGATGAACCATGACTTGGCGTACTAACGTCTAACTGTACACAAAGATTTTTTAAAGCATTTCTATTCTGGTTAAATCGTCCTGTTTTATAGTCACCCTCCATATCTAAAGTGCCAATCAAATTGGTCACTTCCCAACCCATTCTTAGGGCAGTCTTTATTTTATTCAAAGTTCCGTATCTGTCTACTGCAATTTTATATTCAAAATTATCTTGAGCATTGTTTACTTCTTCAATGATAAAACTTTGTGCCTGACTAGCAACACGTGTTGAAAGTTTTAAATACATTTCATCAGTAGCACCTAAAGTATTCTTTATGTTGTTTAAATGTGGTTTACTCAAGTTAATAAATGCTCTTGCATTTTCAATCGTCTCGGCTTTTTTATCAAATTTATCGAGTATTTCAATTAAAGCTGTTAAATCTGCACTTATCTTATTGTGTTTTTCTCTTTCTGGTTTTTCATCAATCCATTCTTGGAGGTGTTCTGTATTTTCCCGACATCTTTGAATTGCAATGCTTCCAACGGCCAATTTTTTTGCTTTTTTGAATAAATCCATTGCTTTTTCGCTTGAATCAGTATTTGTATCTCTATATTTTTTAAAATAAACAATTCCACATTGTAATATTTCATCAGAAAGTTTATCAGTGATGGATGTAAATTGAATATTGCTTTTGCCTAGAATATTTTGAATTGTATTTATTCTTTCGTTTTCATTTTCAAATAGGCTTAACCCTAAATCATACGCTTTACTTGGATTTTCTTTTCTTTTCGATTTTGTTTCATCAATCTTGGTTTTGATATGGTCAATTGGTTTTGAAACGAAATCATTTAAATAATTTTGCTTTGCAGTAAATGAAATTTTTGTAATGCATTCAAGATACCAATCCACAATGTTTTTATCTACTTTTTCAATTTCATAATAAACTTGTGTTAAAAACTGGATTTGCAAAGCTTCTTTAGATACTTTATAAGTTTCGTCCGAAGAAAATTTAATAAAATCATCTATAAAATCGCTTTCTAAAAACTTTAATTTTAGAGTAATTCCCTTTTCTAGATTTTTTTTAGTAATTGTTGCCTTTTTGAAAGCACTATTGAGGTATAATGTGGAAAGGTTTTGAAAAGCCGATGCGTTTCTTTTTGTAACTTCTTCCGCTGCTGCTAATTTTATCCAAACATAAATAGCTTCTTTAGCCTCCTCTTTTGAAGATTTTAAAGCATCAAACATAGGTTCGTCTGTTATCGCATTACCATTATAAAACCAAAATAAAGAAGCATTTACACGATCATTATTCAAATTCAGTTTTGAAATAGCATCATCAACGGCATCAATATTTCTGTTTAAAGAACCAATAATTGGAAAGCTAAAATCTTCTGGAACCTCCTGTTCCGCCTCAATATACATTTTGAGTTTTTTAGTTTTAGTATGCTCTTCCTTTGTTGAAGTACCAACTAATATTCCGATTATTCTATATGGGTTGTTTAAAACTGACTCCATCGTCTTTTCTCTCTTAAATTAATATAATCAGTGAATGTACTTGTCTTAATTATGTCTTTTTTTAAATTTGAATAATAATTTGATTTGTCAGATAGAAAACCCAAGTATGAAAAAAAAGAAGGTATGAAACTAAAAACAAAGGTAATTCCAATTATAAAAGATGGTATTCCAAAAACTAGGTTTAACCAGTTTGCAATGTCAAAAGAAGCTATTAGACCACAAATAATACCTATCCCCAGAAATATTATTTCAACTTTAAATGTTTTATTAAAACTTGAAACTGGATTTATATTTAATTTAGGATTATCGTTAAAAAGTTCTTTCATAATTTTATATTCCTTTTCAGATAAATCTGGTGGTTTGTTAAAAATATAACTTGTATATTGAATTTTTGCCATATTATCTTCTTTGAGTTACAAGATAGAACTGCCAAGTATAAGCACGATTACTTTCAAAATTCTTTATTCCGACATTTGGGACCACACCTGGGGCAGATGCTCTAAAATCGTAATCTCCTGGAGTTAAAACAATATTTTTTGTTTCTTTTGGTGAGAACTTATATGCTACCGAATTTAATTTTAAAGTCATAGTAATGTTAGTATTGTTAAAAGAATTATTGAAAGTGCTAAGATAGTTTTAAAAAGTATTTTCATTGTGGGGGCTTGTATTTTTTTTAAATTTGTAAATGACTTTTTATGTTTAAAAATGTTAAAAATAGTTTAATTCTCATTCTTATTTATGTTTAGATGGATAATATTTACTGTAATGTTGATTCATCGTTTCTAATTGTTCAGATTGTTAACTTTTTACAAGTCTACAGTCACAAAAAAATTACTTCTTTATGGTTTTCCTCATTTGGGGTAAAAAATTATAATTTAATCCAGTTGCTCGCAATCCAGTCTAATAATTCTTCTCGATAAATTTGATGTTCTAAAATAGAGTGTTGTAAAAAGCTTTCTACTTTTTGGAAACTTGCTTTTGTTTGAGGGACTTTATATTTTTCTAAAAACTGATTACAAAAATGGACTACTTCACATTCTTCAGTTTTATCTACATAAATGGGATTGAAAATTTCAATATACTTGGGATTATTTGTTGCATCGACTGTTTGTGAATATCCTGTAAATGCTAAGTCTTCAGTTGTAAAATTGGCCATTTTTTAAATTTTAAAGTTAAACAGGCCAAACGTAATCCTAATAAAAATTAATTCTTTACGGGAAACCGTAAAAGGGGGTAATTATTTTCAAAAAAGTTGAAAAAAATATTCAGTTCGTACGATTCGGGATTACTAATTTTTTAAATTAATTAGTGACTATTAGTTGAGTGGGCTATGGAATTTTTGTTCCTTTCTTTTATAGAGTACGATGGAGAAGATTATACCAATCCTAAATCTTTGGTTATGGAAATAAGATGCACATTGTTACTGGCCTTGAAATATATTTTAAGTTTATTGATTCGCTTCTCTATGCTACTGCTGCCATTAGGAATGATTCCGGATTTTTTAAATTCTAATGCTATTTCGTCTAGAATTAACCCTTTAGATAAAAATTTCAAAAGAGAAATGTCATAGGCTTCAATTTCCAGGATTGATTTGTCTCTTAATAGATGCGACAAATCAGTAGAAATGATTTTCTCATCATTGTTAAATATGTTTTGAATAGCATTTTTAAGTTGAGGAATGCTATTGCGTCCTTTAGATACGTAGGCATTGATTCCGGAATTATTAAAAAGAGATTTTATTCTAAAAGATTTATCTTCAATAGAAAATATTATCATTTTGATGTTTGGCTGTAGTTTTTTCACAGCGTCAATTAACTCCTCACCTGTAGAGAGTCTATTTTCTCGATGATCGGGTTTAAATGATAAATCACTGATCAGTAAATCAAAAGGTTCCTCATCATGAAGTGCTTTTTTTATTTTCAAAAAAGCATCATCACAGTATTTTGCATGGTGAATTTCTACAACAGAAAGTTCCTCGAGTGCTTGAACAACTGTCATACTAATACTGTCTAAATCTTCGGCAACTAAAATTTTATGGAACATAAGGCTATTATTATATTGGAAAAATAATCTTTACTTTGAATCCTTTGTTGGATTTAGTATCAAAAGTAGTTGTTCCTTTTATAGCCTGAATACGGTTTTCCACATTCTGCAGTCCATTTTTTGATTTTTTTTCGTCAAATGCTGCTCCAACGCCGTTATCAGTGTAATCTATTTGTAATTTATTTTCATTTTTTTTGAAAGTTAGTATGACTATGCTGCATTGGCTGTGCTTTTTCATGTTGACAAGTAATTCTTGCAGCACACGGTAAACAGTTGTTTTTTTATTGCTTTCTAAAGTTGCCCAATTGATAGTATCAATTCCATTGGTCAATATATTAACTTCATTAGTATTGAATCCGGACATCATGTCTTTCAAGTTAGATATAAAAAGAGAGCCTGTCTCGATAGTACTGTTTTCTTTAGAAATGTTTCGTGTTCTGGAATAAATAGTGTCCAAATTGGTAAGCAATTTTTCTTTATTTTGGCTGTTGGATAAATCTTGTGTTTCGGCAAAAGCCATGGTATGATACACATCGTTAGCCAACTCATCATGTAGTTTTTTTGCAATTCGAATCTCGGTGTCGTACGAAATTTTTATTTTTTCTCTTTTACTTTTGGTTATAAGAAAATGGGATATGAAAATACTAATCAAAATAATAATTCCAACTGCAAAATATAAAAGTTGATTTCTATTTTTTTGTTGTTCTAATTGAAGTGCATTTTCTGCTTTTTGGGCTTTGAGTTTTAAATTTTCTTCTTTTTCTTTTTTGGAATCATATTTCATTTTAGCAAATTGATTTTTTGCCTTTTGTCTCACTTTATTAATGCTATCATTAATAAGCAGGTGTAACATGGAGAATTTTTTGGATTCATTCCCAATGCTATTTTCTATCAATAGTGCTAATGATTTCAATCGAATATTTACACTGTTTATTTCTGTGGCTTTTTGATAGGCCATTCTTGCATAGCTATTAGATTTTTCAAAATTATCATCTTTATAAAATTCAGAAAAATGAATATAACTCGCCATTATTCCAAAGTCATCTTCTATCTGTTTTCTTATTTTTAAAGATTGATCCATATAATTAAGGCTTTTTGAATCACCAATTTTAAAATAACAATAGCCCAAATTATCTAGTACTCTTGCTTTGTTCTCATCACTGTTTGGAATCTTTTTATTTAGAGTCAAAGGCAAAAGAATTTGTATGGCATGTAGATAATCTTCTTTATCCATAAATACCACTGCAATATTATTCTTAAGAACTACTTTCTGTAATTCATTATCCGCTTGATTATAGGCTTGATTGTAATAATAAATCGCATTATTATAATCATATAGGTTTTCATAATTAATCCCTAATAGATTAAAAATAGCACATTTATAAGCTGGGTTTGTATCTTTTTGAAATAGTGATATGGCTTCAGTCGCTGTAGTTTCACTACTTGAATAATCCCCTTCATTTTGTTGAATGATGGCCATTTTTAGTAATGAATAAATTATCTTTTCATTATCTGTTGAAACATCAGAAGTAGATTTTATTTTATTATAATAATAGAAAGCACTATCGTTTTTTTGGTTCTCAAAATATTTTTCAGCAAGTGAAAAATAGTGATTATATTCAGTATCATTTTTGGGTTTTGGTGTAATATTCGTTTCTTTTTTGCAGGATAAAAGTCCTATAAACAAAAGAAAGTATAAAATAAAAAACGGGGAATTTAACTTTTTAAGTTTCATTCCCCGAAAATACAGAAATTAATTAAATTTAAATATAGTTCTAATTATGATTTTGTATTATTATTATTATTATTATTATTGCTATTATTTTGGAGGAGGAATTGGAGTTTGACCACTTTGTCCATCAATTGGATCACTATCTGCATCAGCGGATATTTGTTGTTTATTATTGTTTGGAGTTGTTCCCACTTCGTCATTGGAGCAAGAAACCATCGCAACACATGCAATGATATAACACGATACTAGAATTATTCTTTTCATTTTTTTGGAATTAAAAATTAGACATAGGTTGGGCTGTCCGATATGGAAATCGAATCTTTGCCATAATTGGCAAGCCATTAAAACATTTTGTTCTTTTGCTTTTTGGGAAGTGAAGTGCGCTGAAACAAAATGGTATTATTTATACTTCCCGAATAAACTTGCCATGCTGTTTAGCGACACTTTTTTTAGAACTAGTTTTGTACATTTGTCTTGATTGCAATTCAAAACAGGAACTGATTCTGTAGCAAAGGAATGCTGTCTTTGTTGAATAATTTTAATAGAATTCCGATGATTCCGCTAATTCAGAAGGTTTCCATAGGATTCCGAATAATTCCAATAAATGCGTATGAACAAAATTACTTTTGAAGAATATAAGAGTGGTATTAGAGTTAAATATGAGGTGTCGAGAATTGATGATGTCACTGGTATTTTATTAAATCCTACACCTGCTCAATTGCGAAATCTGTGTTTGATGAAACTTGATAATAGCTTAACAAAAACTGATTCGAATGTATTTAGAATGTTTTTTAATGTAAAGGAAGAAGAACATCTGAGAAAGGAAATTGAGAATTTTGATATTGGAAAATTCAAACCTATAATCTCATTTTTAAAAGGAGAGAAAGATTCTGAGAATATGGCAAGGATTGAATTGGCAGCCATTCTGGTTAATTTTAATCCAAGACCTTACAATAAGTATTTGCTTAACGATAAAATTAGTGGAAGAGAAAATCCAGAAGATTCTTTATTTGTTGAAGAAAAGGAATCGGTTATAGATAATATTCCTTTTGGATTCATCGAAAAAGTTGCTTTAAAAGGAAAAGATGATAAGATTGAAAAGAAGACAGCAATATTTTTAGCAGTATTATTATCCTTGTTTTTTATGGGATATACTGTAAAAGGGGTTTTCTTTCCAAAAAAGGAATGTATGCAGTGGGAGGGGAATCATTATATAGCCGTAGATTGTGCTAATGATAAATTAGGAATTGGTCAATTAGAGTTGATTATTCCCATTGATGAAAACATTATGAAGCTAAATAAATTGGATTCAAATAGGAAGATAAACTTCTTTAAGAATGATAAACCAGTAGTTTGGTATTGTAAGCACGATGGAGTAGTGGAGCTTTTCAATACTCCAGGATTTCATCCAGAAACTGGAAAACCTTTGAAGCCCATTACTAAGTACATTATAAAAAAGTACAATTTGAAGGAAATGATTAATGCCATTTAGAAATTGGAATTAATCCGATCTTAGCTCCCTCTCCTTTGAATTGCCTCCAGCTTTAGCTGGAGGATAGTAGATTGAAAATAAGATTGGCTTTAGCCAAAAGATTGTTGTTTGCTAATTTGCAATTCATATTAAAAAAAAACATTACAGAAAACAAAAAACCCCATTCGCCGCGGCGAATGAGGTTTCTATATAAGTAAGTAATCTAAATTGAGTTGATAAAACGTTTATTTTACTTTATTAAGTATTGCTTTGAAAGCTTCTGGGTGGTTCATAGCTAAATCGGCAAGAACTTTACGGTTCAATTCGATATTTTGCTTTTTCACTTTACCAATGAATTGTGAATAAGACATTCCTTCCAATCTAGCTCCAGCGTTGATACGTTGAATCCATAATGCACGGAAATTTCTTTTATTCACTTTTCTGTCACGGTAAGCGTAGCACATTGCTTTCTCTACCGCGTTCTTAGCAACTGTCCAAACGTTTTTACGTCTACCAAAGAAACCTTTGGCTTGCTTCATTATTTTTTTTCTTCTTGCTCTTTTAGCAACTGAATTTACCGATCTTGGCATAATTTTATTGTTTTTTTGTAGCAGGCGTCCCGAATTAAATCAAGAGAACTTAAAAGCCATACTCCAAGGTTATTTTTTAAATTGTTTTAACCTAAAGAATTATTAAATAATTCTTAATTGTTGTTTGATGCTTTTCATATCTGTTTTGTGAACTAGCGCAGAGTGTGTCAATGCTAATTTACGTTTTTTAGATTTTTTAGTCAAGATGTGACTTTTAAAAGCATGCTTTCTTTTAATCTTTCCAGAACCAGTAACTTTGAAACGTTTCTTGGCGCTAGATTTGGTTTTCATTTTAGGCATTTTTTCCTAGTGTTTTAATTTATTCTTACTTACTTATTTTTTAGTTTTCAGTCTCGGTTTTCAGTTCACAGTCTGAAAACTGAAAACTGCGACTGCCAACTGTTTACTTCTTTTTCTTAGGAGCAATGAACATAATCATTCTCTTTCCTTCAAGAACTGGCATCGCTTCCACTTTACCAAACTCTTCAAGATCTGTAGCTAATCTCAATAATAAGATTTGACCTTGATCTTTATAGATAATGGAACGTCCTTTAAAGAAAACGAAAGCTTTCAATTTCGCTCCTTCTTTCAAGAATTTCTCAGCGTTCTTTCTCTTAAACTCATAATCATGCTCATCGGTTTGTGGACCAAAACGGATTTCTTTCACAACAACTTGTGTAGATTTCGCTTTTAAGACTTTATCACGTTTCTTTTGTTCGTAAACAAATTTCTTGTAATCCATGATTTTGCAAACCGGAGGTTCAGCATTAGGAGAAATCTCTACTAAATCTAATTCAAATTGATCCGCTAATCTTAAAGCTTCCGAAAGTTTAAAAACTCCTGGTTCAATGTTCTCTCCTACAAGTCTTACTTCTTGTACACCACGAATAAGATTGTTTATTCTGTGTGCATCTTTTTTTTCTACGCGAGGTTGGTAACCTCTGTTGCTTCTTATTGCTATGACTTTATAATTTAAGTTAAACTGTAAATACTTTTAATGTTTTATTGATCTCTTCGTTTACAATAGCAACAAATTCTTCTATTGTAACGCTGATATTTCCTTTTCCTTCCTGTCCATGACGACGGATTGAAATAGTACCATTTTTCTCTTCTTCCTCACCTACAATCAACATAAACGGGGTTTTTTGCATTTCTGCATCCCTGATTTTCTTGCCAATTGTCTCGTTTCTATTATCAATGAGGGCGCGAATTTCGTGATTTTCTAGCAAATCTAAAACTTTTTTCGCATATATTTCATATTTCTCACTCAAAGACAATATTATAGCTTGTTCCGGCATCAACCAAAGCGGGAAATTTCCTGCTGTATGCTCTAATAAAATTGCTATAAATCGTTCCATTGAACCAAAAGGAGCTCTATGAATCATCACAGGTCTATGTAGTTCGTTATCAGATCCTTTATACGTCAAATCAAAACGTTCAGGCAGGTTATAATCCACCTGAATCGTTCCTAATTGCCATTGCCTTCCCAAGGCGTCTTTTACCATGAAATCTAATTTCGGGCCATAAAAAGCAGCTTCGCCATATTCTATTACTGTGTCTAAGTTTTTATCTTTTGCGGCATTGATAATTGCATTTTCCGCTTTTTCCCAGTTTTCGTCGGTACCTATGTACTTATCTCTATTCTCTTTGTCTCTCAAAGAAATTTGAGCAGTGAAGTTTTCAAATCCTAATGAACCAAATACATATAGCACCAAGTCAATTACTTTCTTAAACTCCTCGTCTAGTTGTTCCGGAGTACAAAAAATATGGGCATCATCCTGAGTAAACCCTCTTACACGAGTCAAACCGTGTAATTCACCACTTTGTTCGTATCTGTAAACTGTACCAAATTCAGCATAGCGCTTAGGTAAATCTTTGTATGACCAAGGGCGTACATTATAAATTTCACAGTGATGAGGACAGTTCATTGGTTTCAATAAAAACTCTTCTCCTTCGGCCGGAGTGCTTATAGGTTGGAAGCTATCAGCACCATATTTTGCATAATGTCCTGAAGTTACATACAATTCTTTCTGACCAATATGCGGCGTAACCACTTGCTCGTAGCCACCTTTTTTTTGGGCTTTTTTCAAAAACTGTTCTAGTCGATCTCTTAAAGCAGCACCTTTCGGTAACCACAATGGCAAACCTGCGCCTACTTTTTGTGAAAAAGCAAATAACTCAAGTTCTTTACCTAGTTTTCTGTGGTCACGGCGTTTTGCTTCTTCTAGTAATTCTAGGTATTCTGTTAAGTCTTTTTGTTTCGGAAATGAAGTTCCATAAACACGGGTCAACTGTTTGTTTTTTTCATCACCACGCCAGTAGGCACCAGCAACGCTCATGATTTTCATCGCTTTGATGATTCCGGTGTTTGGAATATGACCACCACGACATAAATCGGTAAACGTATCGTGATCGCAAAACGTAATCGTTCCGTCCTCAAGATTGGTAATCAATTCAGTTTTGTAAACATTGTCTTTGTATAATTCCAAAGCTTCTGCTTTAGAAACAGGACGTAGTTTGAACTCATGCTTTCCTCTTGATATTTCAAGAACACGATCCTCAATTTTTTTGAAGTCAGCATCGGTGATTTTCTGGTCCTCAAAATCTACATCATAATAAAACCCATTAGATATTGCTGGCCCAAGAGTTAATTTTATACCTGGGTACAATTCCTCAAGAACCTGTGCCATAACGTGAGAAGTCGAATGCCAAAAAGCTTTCTTTCCATCGGCATCATTCCACGAATATAATATAAGACTGCCGTCCGTTGTCAAAGGAGTTGTGGTTTCCACAGTTGTACCATCAAAGGAAGCCGAAATTACATTTCTGGCAAATCCTTCACTAATGCTTTTAGCAACATCCATAGGAGTTACCCCTGGAGCAAACTCTTTAACTGACCCGTCGGGCAAAGTAATCTTAATCATTGTTTATTATTTTAAGAATGCAAATATAGGCCATTACAAAAATACATACAATATATATGTAAGGTTTGTTGCTATAATAGGTGTAAAACAAAATCGGTACTCATTATATATAGGTAAAGAGCGAATGTTTCTATTTAGGAGCTATTTCCCGCTATTCGTTTCAATCTTTCTAGTCCTGAACTTGTTTCAGGATCCTGAAACAAGTTCAGGACTAGAAAGGATTTTCACTGCTATCGGGGCTAGGGAAGTAGTTTTGTAATGTGTAATCCGTTTAAACGACAATAAATCTAGTTGTTTAGAAAGTGTCCAATTGATGGTAGTGATAAGGTTGTTTATATATAATGGCTGGAGCTGATCTTATTGATTTCTGTAGTTTCTCTAAAGAATAGTACAGGAAGCGGAAAATAGTTTCGTTTGTAAAAAACATGTTTCCAGCGAGTTAAAGTTTAAGTTAAGGAAACATCAAAAAAAAGGTTTAAAAAAGCTTGTTAAAGCGAATAAAGAGACTACTTTTGCACCCGCAACAACGCAGACGTTCTTTAACAAACTGGCAAGTAATACGAATTAAGGCAGAAAATTTATTTTCTAAAAAAGATTCAGAAAAGCTTGTGAGATTAGAAAACGCTTGTTACATTTGCACCCCGCAAAACAAGTAAAGTTCCTTGATAAATTGATAAGAAATAGAGAAGTAAATGGAGATAAAAATTTCCAAAAAAACTTTAAAATTTTCTTGTCAGTTAAGAAAAGAAGTTGCACTTTTGCACCCGCTTTGAGAAACACTTTAACAAGTGTTATGAGAAGTAAAAGAAACTGAAATAAATTCAGTTTAAACAAAGCAGAACATGTTCCTAGACATATTGAATTGACAGCCGTTTTAAGAGAGATCTTAAGACAAAAGAATAAGAGTAATAGAATCGATAGATTTGAAAAAACCACTAGAGAATTTAGTCGAATATAAAAAAGAGTTTAGATTTATCTGAGCTCGCACAATATACGATGAAGAGTTTGATCCTGGCTCAGGATGAACGCTAGCGGCAGGCTTAACACATGCAAGTCGAG
>NZ_VJZP01000024.1 GCF_007097265.1 Flavobacterium gawalongense
AAAGGAGCAGAAAAACTAAGATTTCTACTCCTTAAATTATTGTATTTATTCCTTAAAGGACTTTTTCAGTACCCTCAGGATGATCGACCGGTTTTTTAGAAATATCAGGCCAATCTTGACTTAAATCTTTGGATGGTCTTGGTTGGTTTTCCACATAGGCTGCAATATCCCAGGCTTCTTCATCCGATAATTGTGGATTTTCATAGGTTGCTCCCAGTGGCATATTGTATTTTATATACCCTGCAAAGCGGCTGATTCTAAATAATCCAGCACCATTATTATAGGAGTTAGCACCCCATAATGGAGGATAGGTATATTCTTTTTTATCTTCTGCCAAAATCCCTTGACCATTTACTTGATGGCAGCTGGCACATTTGGCATCATACAAAGCTTTTCCTTTTGCAGGATCGGCTGCGCGATCTAAATACTCCAAATCATATATTCCGGAGGCGTACCCTTCTTTGCCTTTAGGAACATTACTGCCAATATATTCAATGTACGCAATCATGGCTTTCATTTCTTTTTCATCCTCTTTGAGTGGCTGTCCATTTAAACTTCTTTCCATGCAATCGTTAACCCTTTTGTAAAGGTTTTCCACTTGCCCGCTTCGCGCTCTCATTTTTGGATACATAGAATATACGGAGCCGTAGTTATTTCCCCAAGCTTTTGTACCGGCATCTAAATGGCAATTGTTACAATTCATACCATTGGTAATTTTCTTAACACTACCATTTGGACCCAAATATTTAGCGGTATGTGCAATTAATTCTTTGCCATATTCCACTTTTTCTTTTAAGGTGGCATCTGTAATCAGACTAATATCAGCAGGTTTCCAAGTTTTTGCCATTTCATTTTGTACAAGCACCTTTTTTTCTGCTTCAATGTAAAGGGAATCGAGTTCCGTATCACTATTTTGAAACCAAGAAGTGATTGATGAATTGAAAAACAAAAACAAGAACACTGCTATTACTAAGAAAATAATAGTTGTAAACAGATAAATCAGCCTTTTTACAAGCGATTTAAATTGGAGTATATTTTGTTTTTCTGGATTCATACTTTTTTAATGAGGCAGTTTATCTCTAAAATATCCATATACCCAAGTTCCCACTATTGCAAAAAATAGGGTAACAATCATTACAGTTGCGCCAGTTCCAATTTGTGCAAACAAAGGTCCAGGACATGCTCCTGTTATTGCCCAACCCAATCCAAAGAGGAGTCCACCATAAATTTGACCTTTGTTGAACGTTTTGTCATGGAACTCAATTTTCTCACCATAAATGGTTTTAATATTGAATTTTTTTATCAGGAAAACGGATATTATCCCAACAACAACAGCACTTCCTATAACGCCATACATGTGAAAGGATTGAAAACGAAACATTTCCTGAATGCGATACCAACTGATGATTTCGGCTTTGATGAAAACAATACCAAACAATAAACCGATGACTAAGTATTTTAAATTATGGTACCATTTGTGTTCTAATTGACTCTCGTTGATACAAACAGTATCTAAGGAACGAGTTTCGAAATCTGTATTTTTATCTTTAATTTGCATAGCTACTAATTTTAAAGTGAAAGGATAAAAGGTAAAATAAGATTTGCCATAATCAATCCGCCAACGAAGAAACAACAAGTTGCAATAAGCGAAGGCAATTGTAAATTAGACAAACCAGAAATAGCGTGACCACTGGTGCATCCTCCCGCATAACGGGAACCGAAACCAATAAAGAAACCACCTATGACCATCATAAAAAATCCTTTAAGGGTAAATAAATTTTCCCACGAGAATAATTGTTCGGGTAGCATTCCGCTGATATTAGTAACTCCGTAAGTTGCTAATTCTGTTTTTAGATTAGCGTTAATACTAATTGGATCCGGATTTGATAAAAAACTGTAAGCGATAACACCACCAATTAAAATACCCAATACGAAGAACATATTCCAGATTTCTTTTTTCCAATCGTATTTGAAAAAAGCAATATTTGCTGGTAAGCACATCGCACAGGTGTGACGTAATGAGGCACTAATACCAAATGATTTGTTTCCAATTATTAATAATGCCGGAACTGTAAGTCCAACTAATGGGCCTGCAATATACCAAGGCCAAGGTTGTTTGATTATTTCTAAAATTTCCATATTTGTTGATTTATTACTGCAAAGATTATATTTATAAATGAGTAGTTGTGTTACTTTTGTCACACAACAAAAAAATTAAAAAAATTACATTGATTTTATTTTCTAATGTAATGATCTAACTTTTCTCTGAACGAATCACTATTCCAATTTGCAGTTCCAATTTTGGCTAAAATCACATTTCCTTGTTTGTCAATAAGATAAGTGGCTGGAATTGTAGACGACTCCATTTCTAAAGGAGGATTAGTAACCGATTGATAGATAGGAAGCGTTAAATTTTCTTTGACTAAAAACGCATTTGCTCTTTCAAAAGAATCAGTTGTTACAAATAAAAACACAATTTTATCCTGATAGTCAGCATATAATTTTTGCATACTTGGCATTTCGGCAATACAGGGCGGACACCATGTGGCCCAGAAATTAATGAATATTATTTTTCCTTTGTATTCTTCCAATGTCACACTTTTACCGGTAGCATCGACTAATTGCCATTGGTAACTGGAGAGCATTTTTTGATCTGTTACAGCAATCGTTTTGGGCGAAAAAGCAATTAAGCGGTTTAATTGTATTTTTACAAAAGTGCCCAAAGGACTAAACAGAAGTAGTGCTATAAATATGATAAAAGCAATATTTTGAATAGTAGATTTTTTTGGTGTTTTCCAGTTCATTTTTTATTTTTTTGAATCATTACTTTCTGAAAAGAAAGAATCCCGACGTTATAGCTTTATACTTTATTTTAAATTCAACCATTCATTCGTTCCACCGCAAAGCCAATTTGCATTGTACCCCATTTTCTTTAAAAGTTTGGCTCCATCCATCGACCTTCCTCCACCTTTGCCACAAGCTATAATAATTTTATGGTCTTTTTTGATCTGATTTATTTGGTTTTCAATTTCTGACAAAGCAATATTTATGGCTTCCGGGATATGGTAATTTTCAAATTCTTCTTTGGAACGAACATCAATAATCTGTATTTTTTCATTTTGCTGAAGTGCTCGTTTTACTTCTTCGACTTGAATACATTCATTTGCTGTATTATCTATTTCTTTCATATTGTTTGTATTAGTTATTTGCCCTTTATAAATTGTCTTTCGGCATTCGGATTTGAATAATTAGGGACGATACAATAGTGATAACTCCTATCAGTATAATGGCATAATTTACTCCAAATAAATCGGCTGTTATTCCTGAAATAATGGCGCCTATGGCATACCCTAAATCTCTCCAAAGTCTGAATGTACCAATACTTTCGGCTCTTTGATGCGGATTTGTCGCCTGCGCGATAGCGGATAAAAAAGTAGGATAGACCAAGGCAGTTCCAAATCCCAAAAGTGCTGAAATGATGGCTAACAGATAGAATTCTTTAGCAAAAGGAATAAAAAGTATCGCTATTCCTTGTAATAACATTCCCCAAAAAAGCATCTTTTTTTTCGAATAAACATCAGACATTTTTCCGGTAATCAATTGTCCAAAACCCCAAACAGTAGGATAAATGGCGGTAATCACACCAATGTTTTCAGAATCGTAGTTCAAAGAAAGTAAGACGATAGGTAAAAGTCCCCAAATCATTCCGTCATTCAGATTATTGACTAATCCTGCTTGTGTTATGGCACTTAACGTTTTGTTTTTGAAAGTTGTTTCTATAAAGATATTTTCTAATTTTTCGGTTTTATTGGTCGTATTTTCTTTGGTTACAAATATTCTTGTGTCTTTCACAAAAAACAAAGTCAATAAAAAACCAATTATGGAAATTCCAATTCCCAAGTAAAAGGGGTAGGGGGTAATTCCATATTTTTGGGCAATATAGCCTGAAAGAAAAGCGACTAATCCAACGGCAAAATAACCGGCAAATTCATTGAGTCCCATCGCCAGTCCGCGATCTTTTTCTCCAACCAAATCAATTTTCATAACCACCGTACTACTCCAAGTTAGTCCTTGGCTAACGCCCAACAGAATATTGGCAAAAATTACCCAATTCCACGAGGCTGCATGTATCAAAATAAAGGGAATAGGTATGGCGAGAATCCACCCAAATAAAAGTAAATTTTTTCTGCCGAAACGATTCGCCAACTTGCCCGTAAAATAATTGGTTATTGCTTTTGTAATCCCAAAGGCAATTATAAAAGATAAAATAGCCGTTTTTGAAGCAATGCTAAATTCAATCTCGGCAAACTTTGGAATAATAGTTCTTTCCATTCCTATCATTCCGCCAACAAAGGCATTGACGATGACCAAAATGGTAAATTGTTTCCAATTTTCTTTCAGCCCAAGTTTGGTTGTATTTGTTTTCAACTGTGTGTGGTTTTTTTAAGTTCAAAAAATAGTTTCGTGTTTTTTAAACCGATTGCTAGTTTAGAAAAGGAGTAAAGGCAAAAAAAGAGTTGCGTTTTTATAACTCGTAATATTCTAATTGGTAATCACCAATGTGTTTTTTGTTTTCGGAAATGGATTTTTTATGCTTGAAATAGTTGAGCGTTCCGAGAATAAAAATCACAAACGAAGTGATGAAAAGTGCGATTTCAATAAGAAAACTATTTTCTACTTTTAATAAATTTCGCAAACTCAAACCCGCAATCAAAAAATACATTGACGTTCTCAAAAAGGCAAGAAAAGTTGATTGATTGGCCAGTATAGTTCGCTGTAATGCTAACTTTTCTCTTAAAATTAAGTCTTTGTTCATTGCTTTTTTCGCTTCCATGTCATTTTATTTTTTCGAATTAATTTCAAAAGGTAGTTCAGTAGTCTTTGTTAAATACAAAGGAATACATCCAGTAGTATTCTTTCCAAAGTCCCTCAAATTTACCCCTTTATTTAAAATCAATTTTAAAAATTAAACTTTTTTAGGTGATTTCACAAACAGATTAAAAATTAAACCGCCTATTATTCTTATCAAATTTCGATTTCTAAACAAATAATTGTGCAGTTTAAAACAAATACTTTTTTGTTTTAAACTGCACATTATTTTAATATTGCCTGAAATTTATTTGTTTAACACTTCATTGACATCTTGCCAAGTACCACCATTAGTGATATTGGTAAAACCATTTTGTTCCAAAATCAATTTGGCTTGACCGCTGCGATTCCCGCTTCGGCAGAAAACAATGATTTGCTCTTTTCCTTTAAATTTTGCCAATTGGTTTGCGACTTGGTCCAAAGGAATGTTTGTTG
Organism: Flavobacterium gawalongense; assembly: GCF_007097265.1. GTDB lineage: Bacteria > Bacteroidota > Bacteroidia > Flavobacteriales > Flavobacteriaceae > Flavobacterium > Flavobacterium gawalongense. Next base: position 5,305 of record NZ_VJZP01000024.1, read on the forward strand.
ATCCTTTTACATGACCTTCTGCGAATTCTGCTGGTGTGCGAACATCTACAAGGAACGCCCCTTCTTTTATTAATTTTTCCATTTGTGTTGTATCTTTTTTAGAAAACATATTTTTGAAAATTCCAAACATGATTTATAGTGTTAGTATTGCTATTATTATATGACTATCCGTAATGCGGACTAAAATCATTTCGAATACAATTTTCGTCGTTTGTACATTTATAAAGCATAAATATTAGCCCACAGATTGTACAGATTATACCGATTTACACGGATTTTTTTACTCGGTGAATCAAACTGTTATTTAAATCTGTGCAAAATCCGTTCAATCCGTGTTATCTGTGTGCCATATTTTATCCTTTGGAACATATTGCGGACTGTCATATATTATTATTATAATACTTTGCTTTGGCAAACGAAATCAGTTTTAGGAACAGTAGTTTTTGCTATCGCTCCAAAACCACCTTTAATTTCTGTGAAGTTTCTGTATCCTCGTGCTTGCAAAATAGATGCAGCCATCATACTGCGATACCCTCCGGCACAATGCATGTAAAAATGTTCCTCTGGATTAATGTCTTTTACCCAGTCATTGATATACGCTAATGGTCGGCTGTAGGCTTCATCAACGTGTTCCGCTTCATATTCACTTTCTCTACGAACATCGATTATTTTGCTTTCGCCAATTTTTACTTCTTTTGCGAATTGTTCCGCAGTGATGCGATTTACAGTATCCACTTCAAAACCGGCTTTTTTCCAAGCTTCAAATCCACCTTCTAAATGTCCTATCAAATTATCAAATCCAACTCGTGTTAAACGGGTTACAGTTTCTTCTTCAAATCCTGATTCAGTGACTAGAATAATCGGTTGTTTTACATCGGCAATCAGAGCACCCACCCAAGGAGCAAAATCGCCATTGATACCAATGTTTATCGATTGTGGTACATATCCTTTTGCAAAATCACCATTCTTTCTGGTGTCTAAAATCAAAGCGCCGGTTTCTTCCGCAACAACTTCAAATTCTATCGCATTGATCGTTCTCATTCCGTTATTGAAAACATTTTCAAAGCTTTCAATTCCTTTTTTGTTCATAGCTACATTCATTCCAAAATAAGCAGGTGGAGGTAATAAACCTTCAGTAACTTCTTGTACAAATTCGGCTTCAGTCATATTGGCACGCAAAGCATAATTGGTTGCTTTTTGTTCACCAATGGTAGAAACGGTTTCTTTGCTCATGTTTTTTCCACAAGCAGAACCCGCACCGTGAGCTGGATATACAACTACATCATCAGCCAAAGTCATTACTTTGTCTCTTAACGAATGGAATAATATTGCAGCCAATTCGTCTTGTGTCATATGAGCCGCTTTTTGAGCCAAATCAGGACGACCTACATCACCAATAAATAAAGTGTCCCCAGAGAAAATCGCATGGTTTTTTCCGTTTTCGTCTATGAGCAAGTATGTGGTACTTTCCATGGTGTGACCAGGTGTGTGTAATACTTTTATTTTGATGTTTCCAATAGAAAATTCTTGATTGTCTTTGGCAGAAATGAATTCAAATTCTGGTTTTGCATTGGGTCCATATACAATTGCAGCGCCAGTTTTCTTACTCAAATCTAAATGACCAGAAACAAAATCAGCGTGAAAATGGGTTTCGAAAATGTATTTCAATTTTACTCCGTCTTTTTCCAGCCTCTTCATATAAGGTTCTGTTTCACGTAGTGGATCAATAATGGCAGCTTCACCATTTGAAGTAATATAGTAAGCACCCTGTGCTAAACATCCTGTATATATTTGTTCTATTTTCATAATGAGATTAATTTTAATGTTTTTATTATAGTCCAAAATTAGTATTCGATTATCATAGTATCAGTAACTAATGTCACACAGCAGAAAAAAAGTCGTTTTGTTTTTAAATGTTTAATATTGAATCAGTTATTTTTTATAAAATAGTATTTTATTTTAGAAAAAGTTCTTTGGTTATAATATAAATTCCCATCACTAAAACAAACCAACCAAAGGCAGGCTTAAGTTTATTGCCATCAATTTTTTTAGATAATGCTGTGCCTACGAAAATTCCAACAATCGCAAATGCCGAAATGATAAATAGAAACTGCCAATTAATACCATTTTCTCCACCTTCTCCAAAGAAACCAATCAAAGATTTAGCAGCAATAATTACTAATGAAGTTCCAACGGCTTCTTTCATAGGTAACCTGCTTAAAATAACTAATGCGGGAATAATTAAAAACCCCCCACCAGCACCTACTAAACCGGTGATAACTCCAACAATAGCTCCTTCAATAAGTATGAGCGGATAATTGAATTTTTGTTCTTCAGATTTTTCTTCTATATTTTTTTTATCTTTTTTAATCATGCTGTACGAAGCTGCAATCATTATTACCGCAAAAAGCAACATCATCAAGAGGTTTTTGGTTACCATAAAATCACCAACAGTAAATACTTCTTTTGGAATTGCGGGAACGATATAAGCTCTAGTTGTAAAAACGGCAATGATTGAAGGAATACCAAAAACAGTAGCTGTTTTGATATTTACTAAACCTTTTTTGAAATAGCCAACAGTACCTACAGCACTTGTAAGTCCTACAATAAATAGCGAGTAAGCCGTTGCCAAAACAGGTTCAATGGCAAATAAATAAACTAATACCGGTACTGTAAGAATACTACCGCCACCGCCAATTAGTCCTAATGCAACGCCAATGAGTATTGACGAAAAATAACCTATATATTCCATAATTGTAAAATTTTATACTGCAAAGATTGTCAGTTAAAATTTTTCGTACAGTAACATTTATCACATAGGTAACTTTATTTTTAAAAAATGAATTTTTTGGGAAGTAAATAAAAATAAAAAATACTGTGGGTTAACTCATCTAAGAGTTTAATATTTATTTTCATTACAAAGTATTGATATTTAATTAGTTAATAATTGGGTAAAAAAGGTTTTAGTACCACTATTGAGATTTGTTTTTTGAAATGTACTTTAAATGATGAAAATTTTGTTTGAAATCATTCAAAACTTAGTTGCGATGAATATTCTCAATGGGGCGGCACAATAAGAATAGTTGTTTGTTTTCAAGTTGCCACTTCGTAACTGTCTCACTAAAATTAATAACCATCATCTTTTCCTACCAACGTTATTTTGTACGGTTGATCGATATGGAAATAATTTCATCAATTTTTATTCTGTTCGATTCATGCGGAATAGTATTACATGTTATCACTTTATCTGCTCCCGCAAAGAACAAATCGGAATAAGCATTGTTTGCAAAGATTCCGTGAATGCCGATACAAACCGGTTTTTTCATTCCTGCTTTTTTTAAATGACCAATAGTCTCAATCATAGTTCTGGCAGTAGAGATAATATCATCTACTAAAACCGGAGTATACTCTTTATACTTCTCGACATCCGGAACTGATATTTCTACCTCTTCATCACCTCTTCTTATTTTTTTTAGAATAATGAAAGGTGCATCTGCATGATGGGCAACTTCGGAAACCCATTGTTCACTTTCAATATCAGGACCAACCAATAGCGGTTTTTCAATATTGCCTCGAATCCATTTTGAAATGAGCACGGCGGCATGAATTACAGTGGTTGGAATAGCATATATTTCAGACAAGGAACTTCTTCTGTGCAGATGAGGGTCAATGGTAATGAGTGAATCGGCAAATGATGAAATAAGTTTGGCAAAATAGACCGAAGTAATTCCTTCTCCTGCCAAAAAGCGTTTGTCTTGCCGCATATATGCCAAATACGGAGCCACAATACAGATGGATTTTGCTCCCAATTCTTTTGCGGTTTGTGACAAATAATACAGTGACAATAATTTTTCATTGGGATGATTCAGCGTGCAAATCAGTATCACCTGTTTATCTTTTACATCCGATTCGATTTTAACATAGGTTTCTCCATCGGGAAATTGACGGATAATTGCCTTGCCCAATTCAGCATGACATTTTTCTGCCAGTAATGTAGCCAGTTCATCGTTTCCGGGTAAAGCAAAAAATATTTTTTTCATCTTAAACGATTTTTATTATCGGACTCACTGATTCTAAATAGTCAATTGCATATTGCAACTCCCCTTCCGATTCAGCATAAATGGAGAAAAGCGTCTGCCCCTTTTCTACTTTAGTTCCAATTGGTGAATTGAAATAAATTCCTGCCGAAGGATCATGTGGCGCACCTGCAAGTTTTGCAACCTTCGCCAATTTCCTATTGTCAATCCCCGTGACGATTCCGGCAATTTCCGATTTTATTTCGGTTTTATATTCTGCAAATTCAGGTTCGGTAATTCCTCCCTGTGCAAAGCAAATTTTTTTAAACTTCGCATATGCTTTTCCGCTTTCCAGAATTTGTCTTGCTTCCGAAACCCCTTTCCCTTTTTCAATTTTACCCGATAATTCAAGTAATGCCCCCGCAATCATCAGCGCTTTTTCTTTTAAATCACTCGGGGCATCATGCTGATTTCTCAATACCGAAAGGACGTCCATTGCTTCCAAGGAAGGGCCAATGCCTTTCCCAACAGGTTGTGAACCATCAGTAATCAAGACCTCAACATTTAATTTTATGGCATCACCTATAACTTTAAAATAATATTGCAATTTCAATGCTTCATCGTGCGTCCGCACTTTGGCCGTTTCTCCAAAAGGAATTTCTATTACAACATGTGTTGAACCTGCGGCAACTTTTTTCGAAAGGACTGATGCAATCATTTGTCCTGCACTATCAATATCTAAAGCTTTCTCGATCGAGATAAGGATATCATCGGCAGGACTCAGTTTTGCCAAACGCCCCCATGCAAAGCATCCGCCTTCTTTATTTACCACCTCTTTTATTTTTTCAATGGACAAATTCACGGTAGTTATTGTTTCCATTGTATCGGCTGTTCCTGCCGGAGATGTAATGGCACGTGAAGATGTTTTTGGAATTGTCAACCCTGATGCCGCTATGATTGGCACCACTATTGGTGTTGTCCGGTTGCCAGGCAAGCCACCAACGGAATGTTTATCCAAAATAATCTTTTCATCCCATTCTAATTTTGATCCGGAATCAATCATTGCCCTGGTAATCCATGTGATTTCGTCCAAATCCAGATTATCGCCGGCACATGCAGTAATGAAAGCAGCTATCTCGATGTCAGAATAAAGCCCATTGGTTATATCATTGATAATTCTATAATAAGCGGCTTCATCAATTTTTTTGTGATACATTTTAGCCCGAACATCACTTAATGATTCAATCGGTTTAAGATGTGATACGGTAATTAAGTCCCCATCTTTAACATCGAGGCGTTTTAATGCTATATCGGAAAGCCCTCCTTCATTTTCCTGTAATAATTCAGAATGCACTACGTTAAGCGTTGCAATGATACTTTTGCCGTTATGATGAACAACGATTCGTGTAAGCGCCGTAAACCCTTCAGATCGACAGATATCACAGTCGATCAGCATGTAAATATTATTCTCTCGGTATGTGTCTATACCAAGTGCCTTTACTTTTAATGTATTTGAATGATAGGGCTGTTTCATTATTGTATCGTTTTTATCATTGTTATAGTAGCCACTGGCGAGGGTAATGAAACTGAAGCTACAATCCCATAAATAAACTTCAATTTTTTTCAACTTTAGAAAAACAAATATCACAAGCCATTCCGGTAATGGTGTAGGTGTGTCATTTTTATATTTTAAACATTACATTTCCATTCCCTCCATAGGGTTGCTTCCTTTGCGGAATTTATATTCACTGTTTATAGCATACGCTCCAGTGATGACAACTTTTTTGTTTATATCTATTTCCGATTTAATTTCAATCATACCATTTATTTCCACTCCTGTTTCCACCATTAGGCTTTCAAATACTCCTGGTCTTTTTTCAATCCAGATATAAGAAGCATTTTCTTCTCGAATTACGGCATCAGTTGGAATAAATAATCCTGTTATATTAGATTGTGTCAATTTTGCAATGGCCTGCATCCCAGGTTTTAACAGCAAATTTTGATTAGGTATTTCCATTCGAATTAAAAGCAGTCTGGTGTCTGGATTTATTTCAGGATTGATAAATGAAATTTTTGCATTTATAGTTTTATCAGGAAAATCGGAAAATGAAACTTTGGCGTTTTGCCCAAGGTGCACGCTTTTCGCATAGTTTACGTTTACTTGTGTTTCAAGCCAGAGACTATTTAAATCTGTCAATTTAATTATACCGGCACCTTCCATTGCATAACTGCCTTCTGTTGCTATTATCTCTGAGATAGTTCCACTGCTAGTACTGTAAAAAATAGTGTAAGGAGAAATTTCTTTGGTCGATTTTATATTTTCAATTTGGGCATTGGATAAACCAAAGAACAATAGTTTTTGTTTGGCAGCAATGAGCATAGTACGTGCATTTTTCCCAAAATCACCTGGCATGGTAAGTTGTTTGTATGCTGTAAAATAATCGTGTTTGGCTATGGCAATATCTTCACTATACAATTGATATACTGGTTCGTTTTCAGCAACATAATCTCCAACCGTTTTGAAGTATAATTTTTCAATTCGTCCCATCGCTCTAGCTGAAATGGTATTGATTTTCTCTTGATTAATTGTTAAAACTCCTGTATAATTTTGCTCTAAACTGCTTTGAGTTGTTGCTATAGTTTCCGTGGTGATATTCCCCAATTGTAGCTGCTGTTTACTCAAGCTTATTTCGTTAGCTTCCGTATCGTCATTTTTCATTGGAGTTAATTCCATGTGACAAATGGGACATTTCCCGGGCTTATCTTCCTTTACTTGAGGATCCATAGAACAGGTGTAAAAAATAGCTTCTTTACTTTTATGTGCGCTATGTTCTTCTTTGTTTTTAGTGTTACATGCTATAAATACAGTAAGTAGTATTGATAGTAAGCCTATTGTTTTTATCTTTTTCATAATTACTCGGTTTTAATAAAGCTTTCACTATCAATTAAATATTGCGCATTTTTAGCAATGGTATCTTCAACGGAAATGCCGTCTATAATTTGGACAAAACCATTGACTTCAATTCCCGTTTTTATTGCTGCTGCTTTAAAGCCATTATCCATTTTTATAAAAACCACTTTTTTGTTTCCAATACTCACCAATGCTTGTTTTTGTAACCAAACAGCTTTCATCAGATTTATTTTCACAATCCCTTGTAACCGTAAACCAATGGGTAATTTCAGCGTATTGTTGTTTAAATAAACCCGAATTCTATTGGATTTATCCGTTGGATTAAATTGTGTTTCAATAAAATTTACTTTGGCAGTAATGGTTTCTTTTTCATTTAACTCCGAGGAAATGCTAATAGGCTGGTTCATCTTAATCAGACTATTATAACCTTGCAAAACATTAAAGACAGCCCACACTTTATCTGTATTTATCAATTTGAAAACGATTTCATTTTTTTTAATATAATCTCCTTCTTTTACATTTAAAGGTTCCGTGGTTGTGTTCGGATTTTGCATGGTGCCCTCTGTGCTTTTGACCATACTTTCCGTTCCTTGTACAATCCCAAATGCCGGACTATATATAGAAATTACTGGGTTTGTTCTTTTGGCTGAAGCCAATGCATTTATTTGGTTACCACTCATTCCATAGAGCAATAATTTTTGCCTTGATGCTTTTATTATTGAAGCATTATCGAAATCATTCGAAACAAGATAAATAAAATTTTGCTGCTCAGTCAATAATTCGGGACTGTATAAATCAAATAATTTTTGTCCTTTAGCTACTTTTTGATACTTATAATTGACATACATTTTTTCTATTCTTCCACTTATTCGTGCAGCAATGTTTACTGATGAATTTGGATCGTAAGCCACGATACCGGGCAAATTTATCTCACTGATTAATGTAGTATCTTTTGCTGTTGTGGTTTGATAATTGCCCACTATAAAATTATCGGTAGGCTTTAAAAGGTTTTCAATGGAATTGCTTTCCACAGCATGATTGTTGCTTACTTTTTTTACTAAAATCATTCCACAAATAGGGCAATTTCCAGGTTTATCCCGAATAATTTGCGGATGCATGGGACAGGTGTACACTTCTTTTTGACGCTGATTTTCTACTGGTTCATTTGACTTTATTGCAAAGAAATATATTGCCATTCCAATAATTGAAATTACTATAACTACCAAACTATATTTTAAATATCTGTTCATAATTATTTAGTTTCCAGTTGTTTTTCGATTTCTACTTGTGCATTCAAAATAGCTTGTAGTTTATCTAATGTATCTATTTGAGCCATGTTTAGTGCTTCCCAGGCATCGAGAGCAACAAACAAATCGCCAGTGTTATTTTGCCAGGCTATTATTGCGGTATCATAATTTCTTCGCAAGGCCGGAATGATGCTTTTTTCGGTAATATCATATTGCTTTTTCAGGTTTGTCAATTCTGTATTCATACCCGAAATCATCCCTGATGCTTCATTCAGAATCATTTGTTTTTGCCAATTAAGGCTTTCGTTTTTTATCTGAAAACTATTGATGTTGGCTTTATTCATTTTCGACGACCATGGCATAGGAATAGTAACCATTCCCATTAAAGAGAATTGCTGTGGTTGTTGTCCAAAGGCAAACATGTGGTCATATTTAATGCCAAACTCTGGTAATAATTTTGTCTTTTCAGCTTCTATTTTTAGATGGTTTAACGCAATTGTTTTTTCAATGGCTTTAACATCACTTCGGCTTTGGGAAAGTGAGGTTGTATCTGATTTTATCAAATCAAAATCATTTAATTTATAGGTTGTATCTATTTCAAATGAAGTATTTTTATCTCTTACCATCAGGGTGTTTAACATAATTCGTTTTTGAGAGATATCATTTTCTAACATTACTATCATACTTTGTAATGCGCTGTATTGTGATTTTGCTTTGTAATAGGTTGGTAATTTATCCATATTGTATTGGTAGCGAATTTCAATACTCTTAATCATATAGTCTAAAAGCAATAGATTATCATTGGCAATTATTATTTTCTTATTTAGCACTAACCACTGATAATAATTCGTTTTTGCTAAAGCATTTAATTGATTACTAGTATAGTTTTTGTTTTCTTTCTCAACTGAAGACATTGCACTCATGTAGTTGTAATCTGCCTTTAGTTTTTTAGAATTTGGTATCATTTGCGTAATTCCCAGCATATAATTCCCCATTCCAGGAAACATATCGTCTGCTTTCCACATTTTTGTATTGTAAGGCGTCATAAAGAAACCGGTGCTCACTTGTGGAGGCATCCAACTTCTAGCTCCTTTTGCGGCGGCATCCATACTTTGAATATCGGCATCATACATTTTAAATTGTGGATTATTCGTTTTGATGGTTGTCAAAACTTCTTCCAACGAAAGTGTTTGAGCCACTAAATTTGTAGTGCTTAAAATCAAACAACTTATGGCGATATAATATTTATTCTTTAACATCTATAAGATCTATTTTACCTTTTGTTTTTAATTCGCGTAGTTTTACCATTTCAAAAACAACAGGTGTTACTAATAAAACATAAATCGTTGAAGTGATTGTTCCTCCAATGAGCGGAACTGTAATAGGAAGCATCACATCGGCACCTGTTCCTGTTGCCCACAGAATAGGTATTAATCCAAACAGAGAAACGGAAACCGTCATTAGTTTTGGTCTCAACCTTTTGGCAGAACCATCAATAATATACTGTCGTAAAATGGCTTCGGTGATAACCTCTTTATTATTGCCATGTTTTGCCACCATTTTATTCATGGCTTCATTTAAAAAAATGGTCATTAGCATCGCCGTTTCTATGGCCAGTCCAAATAGTGCAATGAATCCAACTGCCACCGCCACCGATAAATTGATACCATAAAAATAGACCATAAATATCCCGCCAATTAGGGCAAATGGTACTGTTATCATAGTAATTAAAGCTTCTTTCATTGAATGATATCTGAAGTATAAAACAAGAAAAATGATACTAATAACAATCGGCAAAATCATACGAAGTGTTTTGTTGGCTCTGATTTGGTTTTCCCATTGCCCGCTCCATTCCACATAATACCCTTTAGGCATTTTAGTCATCATTTCGTTCAATTTTTTCTGCGCTTCTTTTACAGTACTTCCTAGGTCCCGCTCGCGAACATTGAACAATACACTACCGCGAAGCATTGCATTTTCGCTATTTATCATGGGTGGCCCGTCACTTATTTTTACATCGGCAACGGTTTCTAATGGAATTGGTCCAAACTGCATGGTTTGTATTTGCAGTTTTTTCAAGGCTTCCAAGCTATTTCTGTATTCTTGTGCATATCTCGCATTTACAGAAAAGCGCTGTCTTCCTTCGATAGTTGTGGTTAGTTTCATTCCTCCAATTGCAGCTTCGACAACGCTATTCACATCGTCAATGGTAAGTCCATACCTGCCAATTACCTCCCGTTTTGCTTCAATATCAATATACTTTCCGCCAGTTATAGGTTCAGAATATAAATCCTTTATTCCAGCCGTACCCTCTAGTGCTTTTTTTATTTTTTGAGATAAAACTTCTATCGTATCTAAACTTGCTCCGTAAATTTTTATTCCCACATCGGTTCTAATACCTGTTGAAAGCATATTAATTCGATTAATAATGGGTTGGGTAAAACCGTTAGTTACACCCGGCATTTGAAGCTTATTGTTTATTTCTGTTATAATGTCATTTTTTGTTTTATCCTCTCTCCATTCGTGTTGGGGCTTTAGCAAAACAATCGTTTCAATCATACTTATTGGGCTATTGTCGGTTGCTGTATTTGCCCTGCCGGCTTTTCCTAAAACATGAGCAACTTCGGGTATCGATTTTATCAGTTTGTCTTGGACTTGCAAAATTCGTTTTACTTCGGAATTTGACACATCGGGCAAGGTAACCGGCATAAACAAAATGGAGCCTTCATCCAAAGGGGGCATAAATTCTGAACCCAGACGTGTAAACATCAATACGCCAATCAGTAAGGCAATGATATTTAAACCCAACACTGTTTTTCTCCATTTTAAACAAAAAATTAAAATAGGAGTATAGATACTTTCTAGTTTCCTATTTATTGGATTTTTATTTTCTGGGCGAAGTCTGCCTTTGAGTAAAAAACTAATTAAAACAGGTGTAAGTGTAATGGTTATAAAGGCATCAATAATGAGTATAAATGACTTTGTATAAGCCAATGGGCTAAACAACTTGCCTTCCATACCCGTAAGAAGAAATACCGGTAAAAAGGAAGTAATTACAATTACGGTTGAATAAAAAGCACCTGGCCCCACCAATTTGGAGGAAGCCTCAATTATTTTAAGTTTTTCTTCAGAAGATAACGGGTCGTGTTCTTTTTTGAAGATTTTTTTTAGAAGATTTTTCATTTTTCAATCGATTGTTGATTACTATCCATTTCTTCCTGTTTCTCTGAAATATTCCGATACGCGTTTTCAACCATCACAATACCGTCATCAACCACAACACCTATGGCAAGAGCAATACCGGTTAGTGACATAATATTGGACGATATCCCGAAAGCCTCAAGCAAAATAAACCCAATCGAAACGGATATCGGCAACTGTATGAGGATGATTAAAGCGCTTCTCCAATGAAAAAGAAAAATAAGAATAACAATAGAAACGGTAATCATCACTTCAATCAAAGTGCCTTTAACAGATTCGAGAGCTTGTTCTATTAGTTCGCTTCTGTCATACGAAATTTTAAAAGAAACCCCTTCGGGCAATCCTTTTTCGACTTCTTTCATTTTTTCTTTTACCGCTTTTATCACTTTATTGGCATTTTCGCCATAGCGCATCACCACGATTCCACCGACTACTTCACCTTCACCATTTTGATCAAAAATTCCAAGACGCAAATCGCCACCCATTTGTACGGAACCAATATCTTTTACTTTTACGGGAACAGCATTGTAATTTTTAATGGCAATATCTTCTACATCTTTTATGTTTTTAATATAGCCCAATCCTCTCACAATGTAGGCCATATTGCTCATTTCAAATTTTCTTCCGCCGACATCGTTGTTGTTTGCCTTCACGGCATTCATCACCTCCATTATGCTTACATTATAGTACTGCATTTTTAAAGGATCTAACACCAATTGGTATTGTTTTTCAAAACCTCCAAAAGAAGCTACTTCGGCCACCCCGGGAACGGTTTGTAATGCAAATTTCACATACCAATCCTGTAAAGCCCTTTGCTCTCCTAAATCCATTCCTTTTGCATCCAAATGGTACCAAAAAATATGTCCCACACCTGTGCCATCGGGGCCCAAGGTTGGGACAACATTTTGGGGTAATAATCGTTGCGCATAATTTAATCTTTCCAATACACGAGTTCTTGCCCAATAGACATCTACATCATCTTCAAAAATGATATAGACAAAGCTCATCCCAAACATAGAAGCACCACGAATGTTTTTAATTTTTGGAATTCCTTGAAGATTAGAAACTAAAGGGTAGGTCACTTGGGCTTCGATAACCTGTGGGCTTCTTCCCATCCATTCCGTAAAAACTATGACTTGATTTTCTGATAAATCAGGAATGGCATCAATAGGGTTTTGTTGCACACTATAAATACCCCAACCAAATAAACAGGCGGAAACAAGCAGGACAACAAATCGGTTTTTTAATGAAAATGATATTAATTTTTCGACCATAATGTTTAGTATTTTGATGAAAGACTATCTTCCGTTTTATTAAACCAATCGATTACTTCCTCTTTTTGAGCAGGTGTTACTATTGCATTTTTATGAAGTAACGTGTAGGACGCTAAGGGCATTTCATCAGATTTTATTTGTTTGATGATAGCTTCTAATTTGTTTTCTTGTTTTCGCTTGGAGTACTTTCCAAACTCATTAAAGTTCAAATCCTTCTTACCATCTTTAATGTGTTCTTCCATAAAAAACCGTGCTGGCTGAATGTAAGAATATAATGGATAATTGGTATTGTTACTATGGCAGTCAAAACAAGAAGTTTGCAAAATAGTTTCAACATTTTTAGGAACATCGTACATTTTTGTGAAATTTGCAATTAATTCCTGCTCATAACTTTCATTACGAGCAGGTTGATATAACTGCATCAACAAAAAAATAACAAACCCAATTATTAGTATTTTCTTGATGATTTTTTTCATTTTATAATTGTTTTTTCATAGAACCACAAGTAAGCATTTTCGAACCGTAGTAAGGATTTTTTATTTCTTTGGTTTCACTGATCCAAATAGCCCCTTTTCCTTCATTATACATAGGACAAAAGTCTTGATATAGTTTTTGTTTTGTACCAAAGACTTTTATTAAATCATTGATATCTTCACTCAACATTGCGAAATGTTCTCTTTGATGGTCAATTTTTCCGGCGTTATCACCAATATGCTCAGCGTGCTCTTTAGCATCATCTGCAATGTCAAGATATTCTTTTTTCAATTTTGCTTCTATTGCACTAGGATTTATTGCATTAAAAGTTGCGTACAGTACTTTTCCAGCGTTTCCTGCATTTTGTGTATCGTCTTTAGTTAGTGCATTTTTCACTTTTAAATAGTTATTTATAATTTCATCGATACTAAATTGAGTATGTGTTACTGGTGCTGCGGTTGATTCAGCTGTTACATCGGTTGGAGTATTTGAAGTTGACTTTGTTGATTGTACTACAGGTTCTGTTAATTCCATTCCACATTTAGGGCATTTGTCGCCTTTCTTTCCCGTAATTTCGGGATGCATAGGACAGGCATAAAGCTGCGAAGAGTTTTCGGTTGTTTCTGAATTAGTTGTTTTGACTTGTTCGTTTTTTTGGTTACAGGAAACCATCATTAATGTGATCGCTAGGGCTGAAAGAATTATGTATTTCATTTTATTTTATTAAATTGTTAAAAATGGTATTATTTAAATTTGGTAATTACCCTTTTATTTTGGAACATCACTATCCTTTTTAATTATAATTAAAAGCGCACCGTCATAATTGGTACGATGCGCATTGAATTAAACTAAAGGGAATTTAAAATTTATGCGACGGGATTATTTTTTGTCGCCTTCTTTTTTAATCATTTCCATACCACATTTAGGGCATTTTCCTGGTTTGTCAGAAGTTGTACTATCCATTTTACAAACGTATTTAGTCACAATTTCTACACCTGCCTGACTTCCCTTTACAGCATGTTTATATTTTTTTTCGGTAGTTTTTACCATTTCCATACCACATTTGGTACATTTTCCGGGATCTGAACTCACTTCATTAGGATGCATGGAGCAAGTATAAGTTGTTTCTTGAACGTCAGTTTTAGTCATATCCATACCGCATTTAGGACATTTTCCTGGTTTATCAGAAGTTGTGCCATCCATTTTACAAACGTATTTAGTCACAATTTCAACTCCTGCCTGGCTTCCCTTTACAGCATGTTTATATTTTTTTTCGGTAGTTTTTACCATTTCCATACCACATTTGGTACATTTTCCAGGATCTGAACTCACCTCATCAGGATGCATAGGGCAAGTGTAAGTTACTTTTTGGACTTCGGTTTTAGTCAGATCCATACCACATTTAGGGCATTTTCCCGGTTTGTCAGAAGTTGTGCCATCCACTTTACAAACGTATTTAGTCACAATTTCAACTCCTGCCTGACTTCCCTTTACAGCATGTTTATATTTTTTTTCAGTAGTTTTTACCATTTCCATACCACATTTGGTACATTTTCCAGGGTCTGAACTCATTTCATCAGGGTGCATAGGGCAAGTGTAAGTTGCTTTTTGAGCTTCCTTTTGTGGAGGTTGTGGGACCTCTTGAGCTTTCGCCAATGAATTTACTGCTAAGAATACGCTTAGTACGATAATTAATGTTTTCATTTTTAATTTTTTAAAATTTAACTTGATTATTTCTGCTATTTTGTTACAATTCATAAATTATAGAATTACAATAATGATTTTTAATTGTTTTTGTTAAATCAACCTGCTTTTGTAAATGGTCAATATTGATAATCATTGGCGTTTTAGTTTTAGTATTTCTAATTCGTGCATTGGCGATTACCACTGAAAACAATGTGGTTATTGTTTTCAATGTTTTTGTAATTTATTTGATATCTACTTTATTGTTTTTTAATAAGTGTTTACCAATATTCTGTTTGAATAACTCTAAATAGAAGAACTAAACAATAGTAATTAAGCTATGATTTAATAATTGTAATTAGCAAAAAAAGCAAATAATTTTAAGGGAGAATTGCTCTCAATTTGACATAATTATGGCTGTCAAAATTGGGATTTAGCTTATTTTTGGTATACTCCAAATAGAATAGAAACCAGAAGAAACGAAGGTCTCTGATTGATAAAATCTCAATTTCTCTACCGAAAAACTGAAATTATTATTTTTAAAATCAATATCAAAAGTATTGATTATACTAAACTGAAGAATCGAAACAGCAGTACAGGCAAAATGTCCACATTTACCGCGACATTCTTTTGTGCAATTATCGCTTTTATCGCAACAAGATTTTTTTTCTGTTTTGGAGGCAGTTTCTTTTTTGCAACAGGTTTTTTCAGTTTTAATTTTATTTCTTCCACACGCAAAGCCATCACTTGGCATCAAGAAAATGCCAAGGGTAATGATTAATATTATCTGAATTTTTTTCATTTGTACTCTACAAATATTCGTATAAAGTTAGCTAAATTATATTGATAGATCACTAAACATTTGTTAAAAACTTTTAATGCTTGTCCTTTAGATACATTACAGTAATACCGGAAATTGAGATGTCAGGACACAGTGGTGCTGCAATTGCTGCTTACCCAATGTTAAGTTGTTTTCCAAATCAAAAAAGAGATCTTCCTGATAACATGATTTCTGAAAAAAGTAAACAGGAATTGGTAAACGGAAAGGTAAAACTAGTACAAGAAACATGGGGCGTTTTTACGGATGTATATGCTCCAACGGAGTACACCTTTAAATTCCTGGAAGATGTTCTCGATGAGGAAGAAACGATACGAAATGTGGGGAACTAATTATTTTAAAGAAAAAGAATAATATCCTGCTAAACAGTTTGGTTTATTAAACAATCTTGATAATGCCCTCAGGAAGAAAGTGTTGTTTTATCAGATGGCGATTAGTCGGAAATCAAATTTTAATGCGAATTTGTTTATTATTCAGTTATAGGGATATATCTGTAAATGTCCTCAATTACTGTGTTTTTGTTTGTTTATTAACTTTAAAAAAATAATTCTTTAAAAAAAAATATTTACTAAAACGATTTTGTAACTATTTTTATATATATTTGTGACAGAATTAATAACAGTTTAATACAAAATTAACGCGCTAAATGAAAAAAATCACTATTAAAGATATTGCCATGGAAGCTAAGGTTTCTATCTCTACGGTATCTTTTGTCCTTAACGATAAGGGTGAAAAAATGAACATTAGCAAGGCTGTTATTAAAAAGGTGCAGGATGTTGCTGAAAAGCTACATTACAGACCTAATATGATTGCGAGTAGTCTTCGTACAGGAAAGACAAGATCGATTGGTCTTATTGTTGAGGATATTTCGAATCAATTTTTTTCCGATCTCGCGAGGGTAATAGAGGACGAGGCAAAAAAGCTGGGTTACAGGGTTTTTTATTGCAGTACCGGTGATGATGATGACCGTTCTGATGAACTGATACAAAGTCTTCTTCAGGCAAATGTGGATGGCTTTATTATTACTCCAACAGAAAAGTTGGAAAAAAGTATCGATCACCTTATGAAATTAAAAAAGCCTGTGGTATTGATTGACAGGTATTTTCCGGGGCAAAATGTTAGTCATGTTGTTATGGATAATTATGAAGGGGCTTATTCCGCAACACAATTTCTTATAAAGAACGGGCGTCGTACTATTGCTTTAGTTAACAATACATCAGGAATGATTCAGATGCAATTAAGAGAAAAGGGCTATGTTGATGCAATGAAAGAGGCGGGACTTTACAATGAATCCCATATTCTTCATTTAGATTATCATAGTAATGAAGATACTAAAATTGAAGCCATAGTTCATTTTTTTGAAAAGAACCCTGGGATTGATGCAGTGCTCTTTTCTGCTAATTATATGGGTCTTGCGGGACTACAGGCTTTTCGTAAAATGGGTTTAAAAATACCGGAGGATTTGTCGATTATCAGTTTTGATGATCATTATAGTTTTAGATTGCATACACCACCAATATCTGTTATTGAACAACCCATTGATGCTATTGCGGTAAAAGCTGTTGAGATGCTTATGGATCAAATGATGGATGATAGGGATTTTGTGATAGAGAAGGTGCTTCAAAAAGGGAGACTAGTTATAAGGGAATCGGTATAATTTAGATTAGGATTAGTCATTTTAGAGTAAAAAATGACGGTTCGTTTTTTTTTATCAAATTGCTAAATCGATTTAGTAATTTAAATATGATCTTATTCGAAGTGGAGGTTATTTAGAAAATGAAAATGTAGCTGATTTTCATTTACTTATTAAGTAAACATAGTTGTTTCATATAATTTTTATAAAGTATTGGAATAACTATTTAGGAGTTGGAAATTCATATTGCTTTTTTGTTAATCGCAAAATCGATAATTGCTCTATTCGATTTTTGATTGAGAGATGGAATAGCTTAAAAAACAGGAAATCTGTATGCTATTTTTATTTGCGAAATCGATGTAGTTGCTCAACTTGATTTTTGTTTAGTAAGAATAGTAAGCTATTTTAAAATATTGAAATGCAATAATTTTTTTCTTCCAATTATTAAATCGATTTAAGCAATCGATTTATAGTATTTAAAGTGCAAGAAATTAGAGTAGGATCTGAGAATTTATTCCAGTTCTATTTTAAAATTAAGTTCTTATTTTTTTTATTAATATTTTAAAACAAAACCAAAAACAAACTAAAACAATTGCTTATGAAACGAATTTTAGCAGTGTTAGGATTGGTTATGCTCAGCTGCTTTGGCGCAATAGCACAAAACCGATCCATAACAGGCGTAGTAGCAGATGCAGGAAACAAGGGCGTTGTTTCTGCAACCATAAAGGTAAAAGGGAAATCCATCAGTACAATAACAGATTCGGACGGGCACTTTGCGGTGATGATCCCTTCGGGTAAAGTAACCCTGACAATATCATCTATCGGGTTTACTTCAAAATCAGTAGATGTTACTGAAAATGAAAATAATATTACTGTTGTACTGGCTTTGAGCACACAAGAGCTTGGTGAAGTAGTGGTTACTTCCTTAGGATTAAAAAAACAAAAACGTGTACTTGGTTATGCTGTTGGTCAGGTAAAAGGAGATGATTTATCAAAAGCAAAGGAAATTAATTTAGGAAATGCTTTGCAAGGGCGAGTGGCTGGAGTAAACGTTTCCGGAACAGCCACAGGGCCAGCAGGTTCCAGTAGAGTAGTGATTCGTGGAGCTACATCGGCATCCGGTTCTAATCAGCCTTTGTATGTTGTGGATGGTATTCCAATCGATAATACACAGCAAGGTAACGCAGGACGTTGGGGTGGAGCAGACAAAGGAGATGGTTTATCTTCTTTTAACCCGGATGATATAGCTTCTGTATCTGTTATGAAAGGAAGCGCTGCTTCTGCATTATATGGATATAGAGGCTCAAATGGAGTAATCTTAATAACTACTAAAAGAGGGAAATCCGGACATGGAATAGGAATTGAATACTCATCGAACTACACTTTTGAAAAAGTCTTTAAAACTACTGATTGGCAATATGTATATGGTTCAGGAGACAGAGGTCAAAAACCAGCCAATTTATCAGATGCACAGGATTTATATAATTATTCTTGGGGAGCAAAATTAGATGGTTCTCAAGTGCTTTCTATCGATGGTTTGATGCATCCTTATAGTGCTCAAAAGGATAATATGAAAAATTTCTACAACAATGGTACTACCAATTCAAATACTATTGCATTAACTGGTGGAGATGATAAAATCAATTATCGATTTTCATTAGGAAATGTTGAGAATAAAGCCATTCTGCCGAATGCAGGTTTTAATAGAAAAAATTTCACTTTATCGCTGAATGCAACTCCTAATGACAAAATTACTTTGGAGACAAATGCACAATATGTTATTGAAGGAGCAATCAACAGACCTTTTCTTTCGGATTCACCAAAGAATGCGAATCTATCTGTTTATCAATTGGCGACCAATACAGATGTTAGATGGTTGAAACCAGGTGTGGATGTAAACGGGTTTGAAGCGAGTCATTTTGGAGGGAATATTTATTCTCAAACACCTTATTTTGCTACAAATTATGTTAAGAATTTTGATCGTAGAAACCGATTTATTGGTTCTTCCAGTATTACTTATAATTTAAATCAAAATCTTTACGCAAAGGGTAAATTAGGGATTGACCATATTAATTATGAATATACTGATATTGAGCCTACAGGTATAGCCTATAACCCAAAAGGAGGGATGAATGTTATTCAACAAACCAGATATGAGTATAATGCTGAGGGTATCCTTGGATATAAAAATACATTTTTTGAAGATTTTGAAGTGAATGCTTTTGTAGGGGCTAACCGTCAGCATAATCGAAGCAAGGGAATCAGCCTTAGTGGTGGTGAATTCATTGTTCCTTTTCAATATTTTTATGGCAACTTGAAAAATAAGTCTTCCAATGAAAATTTTGCAGAAAGTGAAGTGAACTCGTTGTTTGGATCTGCCGATTTGAGTTATAAGAACTTATTTTTTGTAAGCTTTACTGGACGTGAAGATTGGTTTTCTACTTTGAGTCCAAAAAATAATCATACCTTTTATCCTTCAGTTAGTACCAGTTTTATTTACTCAGATGCAGTAAAATTGCCAGACTGGTGGAGCTACGGTAAATTCAGAGGAGGTTGGGGTAATGTAGGAGGTGCTTTGCCTGATGCCTATGCTTTGGTATTAACATACAATCCTGTAGGACAAAGTTATTTTGGACAACCATTGGTTGGAACAAATGGGAATACCATACCTAATGGAAATTTGCAACCTTATAATGTAAGAACTATAGAATTTGGTACAGAAAACTCTTTCCTTAAAAACAGATTGAGCCTGGATGTGACTTGGTATAGTAAAACAACTACCAATGATATTGCTGATGCAAATGTATCTATCTCATCAGGTTATAACTCAACTAAAATAAATGTTGGAGAAATATCTAATAAAGGGGTAGAACTACAAATAAGCGGAATCCCTTTTAAAACTGATAATTTCACATGGAATACTGGTTTTAACATGGGGTATAATCAAAGTAAAGTAGTAAAACTTTCGGATGAACTTAAGTCTAAAACGTTAGCGGATAACAGAGATGGGAATGCTTTTGTTGTTTTAGAAGAAGGGCAGCCATTCGGGATTATAAAAGCATATGATTTTGAAAGAAATGCTAGTGGAGCTTTGGTATATAATGCTGATGGTACTTTACGCAGAGGTGAATTAGTGACTGCAGGTAAAGGTGTAGCTCCATATAGCTTAGGTTTTACTAATGATTTCTCTTATAAAAATTTCAGATTGTCAGTATTAATTGATGGTAAATTTGGTGGTGATGTATTTTCATCCAGTAATTATTTAGGATATCGATTGGGATTACATAAAGGTACATTAGAAGGAAGAGAAGATGGAATTCCGGTTAGTGGTGTAGATGTAAATGGAGCTCCGGTAAATGTAACTGCAAATGCGCAGGATTATTGGAGAGCATGGGCACGTGGACAAACGTCTAATTTTGTTTATTCTTCTGATTTTATCAAATTGAGATCGGTGTCGCTAGGCTATGACTTTCCAAAAAGCGTACTTGGAAAATCACATATCGAAGGTGTAAATATTTCTTTTGTAGCTCGTAACCTGCTTAGTATTTATAGTAAGGTTCCTAATGTTGATCCTGAATCTAATTATCAAAATGGTAATGAACAAGGACTTGAAAGAGGTGGAGTGCCTGTAACCAGAAGCTTTGGATTAAACCTGAATGTTAAGTTTTAATAAAAAATCATAAGAAAAT
The DNA here is from genome assembly GCF_007097265.1 of Flavobacterium gawalongense. Classification (GTDB taxonomy): domain Bacteria; phylum Bacteroidota; class Bacteroidia; order Flavobacteriales; family Flavobacteriaceae; genus Flavobacterium; species Flavobacterium gawalongense. Next base: position 26,271 of record NZ_VJZP01000024.1, read on the forward strand.
GAAAAATAATTTAATAAAGTATTTAAGCGCTGGTCTAGGATGTATTCTAGTGCTTACATCCTGCGACAATGGGTTTGAAGATTTAAATAAAAACCCCAATGCATATGTTACTCCTGATGTAAACTCCGTTTTTTCTTTATCAGAAGTGTACATGAATGGACAGGATTATGAAAATCATAGAGCAAACTTAATCTATGCCAGTGCTATGGTTCAACATTTAGGTTCATTTGCCTATTCTGGAGATAAATATGCCTATTCAACGGAGTGGTCTGGTGCTTTTTTCGGATCAACTTATAGTAACGGAATAAAGGAAACATCACAATTGTTAGCTACCATTCCAGATACTCCAGAAAATGCTGGTAAGAGAAGTGCTGTTAGAATCATCAAAGCATATATGTTTCACCGTTTGACTGATTTGTACGGAGATGTTCCTTATTTTGATGCAGGGAAAGGATATACTGATGTAATTTTGAAACCTAAATACGACAAGCAACAAGATATTTATACCGATCTTTTGAAAGAATTGGACGAATCAGCTCAGGCTTTGGATGCAAGTAAGCCTTTTTTCGGCTCTTCAGATTTGTTTTATTCTGGAGATATTGCTAAATGGAAAAAGTTTTCTTACTCTCTAATGCTTAGGTTGGGTATGCGTCTTTCCAAAGTAGATCCTGTGAAAGCACAATTATATGTTTCAAAAGCAATAGCTGGAGGAGTATTTCAATCTAATGCAGATAATGTAGTTTTAAATCATGCTACTGGACCTGATGGTGTAAACAGGAATCCTTATACCTCTCCTTTTTTACGTGAAGATTTACAAGAAGGAAATGGTAGCACCAAACTAAGCAAGACATTTGTTGATCAATTGCAGAATACAAGTGATCCTCGTTTACGTGTATATGCTCGTATAGAAAGCACGGGTGATAATACACCTGCGAGTCAAAAAGGTTTGCCTAATGGCTATACTTCAGGAACAATTACTGCACATCCAAGCTGGACTGCTGCTGGAATTAAAGCTTATTCTGATCCTAATACTTTGACCATATTACGTCAAGATGCACCAGATATTATTATGAGCTATGCCGAAGTTCAATTTTTATTAGCTGAGGCAGCCGTAAGAGGATGGGATTCAGGAAATGCACAAACATATTACAACAATGGAGTAACTGCAGCAATGCAAATGCTTACAGTGTATGGAAATGCTGTGGCTCCTGTAAGTAATGTTGAAGTTGCTGCTTATTTAGTTGCAAATCCTTTTATGACATTGGGTACAACTGCTGCTAAATTAAATCAGATTGGTACACAAAAATGGATAGCATTATTCTTCAATGGTTTGGAAGCATTTGCTGAGCTTAGAAGAACAGGTTACCCTACTATAACACCAGTGAATTTCCCAGGTAATTTAACTGGAGGGACATTACCAAGACGTTTAATTTATGATGAAACGGAGCGTGTTAATAATACTGCAAATTATAATGCGGCTATTACACAACAAGGTTCTGATGAATTCACTACTAGAGTTTGGTGGGATAAACCATAATCTTTTAAGCTAAAAGTTTAAATAAAAACTTAATCTGAGTCGGGTAGTAAAACCTACCCGACTTGTTTTAAATTAAGCTATCGATATTAATAACAACAAGAAAGTATGAAAAAGTTTTTGTTACCTATTGGGTTTGGTTTACTGTTCTTTTTACCTGTTTTTTCGCAGCAGACAAAATTGTTTTCTTTGCTCCCTGCTGAAAAAACTGGAATTAAGTTCAATAATCTTCTTAAAGAATCACTCGAACTTAACATTATATCTTACGAATACTTTTATAACGGTGGCGGAACGGCTGCCGGTGATTTTAATAATGATGGATTAATAGACTTGTATTTTACTTCTAATACAGAACCTAATAAATTATACATTAATAAAGGAAACTTAAAGTTTGAAGATATTACAAAAGTGGCCGGCACAGCTGGTCGTAAAGGTTGGAAAACAGGTGTAAGTGTGGCAGATGTAAATGGAGATGGTTGGCTGGATATTTATGTTAGTTATTCCGGCGATACCGAACCAGAAAAGAGAAGGAACCAGTTGTTTATGAACAATGGTCCTTCTTCCTCTGCCAAGCGTGAGGTTACATTTACCGATAAAGCCGTTGAAATGGGTGTTGCCGATGAAGGCTATTCAACACAAGCTGCTTTTTTTGATTATGACCATGATGGTGATTTGGATCTTTTTGTATTGAATCACAACATTAAAGAATTACGCAATTTTGATGCTGCATTTGTCAAAAAGATGGTAGACCCTGATGCCGGTGATCGACTTTATCGCAATGATAACAATCATTTTACTGATGTAACCGTGGAGGCTGGAATTATTTCCAACCCACTTGGATACGGACTTTCTGTTATTGTAAGCGATGTTAATAATGATGGATGGCCAGATTTGTATGTGTCGAATGATTATGTAGAAGAAGATTATCTCTATATCAATAATGGCGATGGAACTTTTACAGATCGTTTAAAAGAACAAATGGGGCACATTTCTAATTTTTCTATGGGAGCTGATATAGCGGACATTAATAATGATGGATGGCCTGATATTTATACGCTGGACATGTTGCCAGCAGATAATAAAAGGCAGAAATTATTTTATGCTCCAGATAATTATGAGCTCTATAACAATACATTACAAAATGGGTTTTACCACCAGTTAATGCGCAATATGTTACAGGTAAATAACGGGAATAACACCTTTAGCGAAACGGGGCAATTAAGCGGAATTTCCAATACGGATTGGAGTTGGTCAGCATTGTTTGCCGATTTTAATAATGATGGTAATAAAGATCTTTTTGTTTCCAATGGATATGGAAGAGATATGATAAATCGAGATTTTGCTAAATTTTATGCGAATGAACGATTGAAATATTTGCGTGGAGAGTCCGGAGAAAGAATGTTCCAAATGCTGCAGGGAATTCAGTCTACTCCGCTCCACAATTATATTTTTGAAAATATAGGAAATCTTCAGTTTAAAGATTGCTCCATGGATTGGGGATTCGAAAATGAAAATTTTTCTCAGGGGTCGGTTTATGCAGATTTTGATAATGACGGAGATCTTGATTTGGTAATAAACCGGATGAATGATGTGGCAGCAATTTATCGCAATAATGCTGTTGAGATGAATAATACGGGGAATTATATTAACATAGCATTACAAATGCCGGGGAAAAATACAAATGCTTTGGGAGCGAAAGTAAAAGTGTATACTCCAGCTGGTATAGTGATGCAGGAAAATTATCCGGTACACGGTTTTCAAAGTGCGATGCAAGAGCCAATGCATATTGGTTTGCCTTGTGCTACAATTGATTCGATTGCTGTTTATTGGCCGAACGGCAAATTGGAGACGCTTAAAGATAACACTGTAAATAAAACTATAAATGTTACATATAATAATCCAAATCGTATTTATGCTCCTTCAATTAGTAATTCAACTGTATTTTCTTTAGCAGATGTTTCTGTTCCTTATAGACATACGGAAGAGGAAACTAATGATTTTAAGACACAGCCTTTAATGACTATGATGCTTTCGTATAGTGGACCACATATTACCAAAGCGGATGTGAACAAAGATGGGCTCGAAGATATTTTCATTGGCGGAGCTAAAAATCAATCTGGGCAGTTATTAATCCAACAGCAAAACGGAAGTTTTATTCGTTCTCCTCAAAAAGCATTCGAAGAAGACAGCCAATCTGAGGATGTAGATGCGCTATTTTTTGATGCGGATACCGATGGAGATATGGATTTGTATGTAGTAAGTGGTGGTTATGCATTTGATGAAAATGACCCTGCTTTACAAGACAGAATTTATATAAATGACAACGGTACATATATAAAAAGTCAGGACGCTTTACCAATAGAAACAAGTAATGGTTCTTGTGTGAAATCAGAGGATGTAGATGGTGATGGCGATCCTGACTTATTTATTGGAGGTCGTGCTATTTCAGGTAAATATCCCGAAGCACCAGAGAGTCTTTTATTATTGAATGATGGAAAAGGGAAGTTCACAAATGCTATTGCAACAGTAGCACCTGTATTACAACGGTTGGGTATGATTACTGATGCCATGTGGATGGATTTAAACAAAGATGGAAAACCAGACTTAGTCGTTTGTGGAGAATGGATGAAAATATCTTGTTTCGAAAACAAAAACGGACAGCTTATCGATGCTTCTCAAAAATATTTCCCTACTGCTTTATCTGGTTGGTGGAACCGATTGACTTCAGCTGATTTAGATGGTGATGGCGATGAAGATCTTGTAGCCGCAAATTGGGGTACCAACAGTCAAATCAAGGTTAGCAGCAATGAACCGGCTACGCTTTATTATGGAGATTTTGACAAAAACGGTTCTATAGATCCCTTTTTATGTCAATACATTCAGGGCAAATCTTTTCCTGTGGCGAGTAGAGATGAATTGACAGATCAGATGGTGAGCCTCCGTCAACGCTTTCCTACTTATGATTCCTATTCAGAAGCAACTATAAATGAAGTTTTGTCACCAGAGCAATTGCAATCAGCAAAACAACTGAAAGCTGATTCTTTTGAAACAAGCTGGTTCGAAAATAAAAAAGGTGTTTTCATTCAACATAGTTTACCCGTGGAAGCAAATTATGCTCCTGTTTATGCTATTGCCATCGCAGATTATAATCATGACGGCAAAAATGACATTCTATTAGGAGGAAATATAGAGAAAACAAGAATAAAAATGGGAAAGATAGATGCTAATTATGGTGTTTTATTAACAGGAGACGGGAAAGGAAATTTTACTTATATGCCTCAACTAAGTTCTGGTTTGAATGTAAAGGGCTGTGTGAAGGATATTATTTCTATAGAATCTAAGGGTGAAAAAAAGGTGTTGTTTTCTATCAACAATCAGCTTCCTGCTGTGTACAAATATTAATATATTCAATATGAGAAAATATATTCTTATCGCGTTTATACTTTTTCTGGGAACTACATGTTTTTCCCAGAATTCTGAAAAATTTTCTTCAAAGGATTATGTTTCAGCTTTGAAAAAAGTAACAGATGTTATCGTCAATGATGTTACATCGCCAGTGGCAGCAGCAAGATATTATGCTTATGTAACGCTTGCCTCGAATGAAGTATTGTCGTTATTTCAAATGCCGGAGCAATCTTTTTCGAAATCGCTCAATGGTTTTCAAAAATTACAGGTCGCAGATACGCTCATTACAAAAAGTGACGCCTCTTTAGCATCAGTATATACAGTGTATAAAATGGCCGAAAAACTGTTGCCTTCAGGATATAAGTTTTCAACCGAAGCAGATTCTTTAATGCGGGTAGCTATAAAAAAAGAAATTTCTAAAGAAAAGGCTTTGTGTACCTCACAGTTAGTACAAGTTGCGGTAAACCAAATGATACAATATGTAAAGGAAGATAATTTTCGAAAATTGAGCAGCTATAAAAAATATACACCATTAAGTGGTGATGGACATTGGCAGCCAACCGGCCCGGGATATATGCAAGCACTGGAACCCAATTGGAATCGGGTGAGACCATTCTTACTTGATTCAGCACAACAATTTAAACCAATTGCTTCCATCGCATTTGATACTACGAAAACATCTTCTTTCTATAAACAAATGAATGAGGTTTATACCATTGTAAATAAACTGACCAAAAAGCAAAAAGCAATAGCGAGTTTTTGGGATTGTAATCCTTTCGCTTTGCAACAGATTGGACATGTTGAATTTGGACTAAAAAAAATATCTCCAGGCGGACATTGGATTGGTATTACGGGCAATGCCTGTTTAAAAAAGGAAACAAGTTTAGAACAAACCATTTTTATCCATGCGACTGTCGCTATTACATTAACCGATGCGTTTATTTCCTGTTGGGATGGAAAATATAAAACGAATAGAGTAAGACCAGAAACGGCGATTAATAAATGGATTGACAATAGATGGAAACCATTATTACAAACGCCACCTTTTCCGGAATATACCTCAGGACATAGTGTTATATCTACTGCAGCTGCAACGGTGCTTACCAAATTTTTCGGAGATAATTTTTCCTTTACTGACACTAGCGAAACAGAATTTGGTTTACCTGAAAGAAAATTTAAATCCTTTTTGCAGGCATCACAAGAAGCCGCCATTTCAAGGTTGTACGGCGGTATTCATTTTAGGGACGCCGTTGATAATGGAGTCTTACAAGGAGAACAAATTGGAAAATACATTGCAAAGAAAATATTGGAATCAAATAATAAGAATTTTACTTTTATGAAAGAAAGAAATCGAAACAATAATCAAATACTCCGTCACAATGAAATGTAAAAAAGACTTTTATTGGTTTTTTGTTCTTTACTTTACAAACCTGTCCTTTGTGGCGAATGCTCAAAATAGTTCAGTAGTTCTTAAAAACGGCTGGCAATTTCGTCAGGAGAAAACGGCAAAATGGAATGTTGCAACAGTTCCTGGAGAAGTACATACTGATTTGTTGAATAACAAACTCATTCCAGATCCATTTTATCGTGATAATGAGAAAAAACTGCAATGGATCGAGAAAAAAAACTGGGAGTATAAAACTTCTTTTCAGGTGACTCCAGCAACTCTAAATAAAAAAAATGCAACACTCGTTTTTGACGGACTGGATACGTATGCAACGGTTTATTTGAATAAACAGTTAGTTTTAAAAGCAGATAATATGTTTCGTCAATGGCGTGTTGATGTGAAAAAAATAATAAAATCAGGTAATAATGATTTGGTAGTTGTATTTCAATCGGCACAAAATGTTGTTGATTCGCTTGCCAAGAAAGATTTGCCTTTTGTAATTCCAGACAATCCTCGTGCTTATGTACGGAAAGCACAATATCATTTTGGATGGGATTGGGGACCTAAATTTACGACTTGCGGAATTTGGAAAGCAGTACGATTGGAAGCCTACGATGAAAAAACATTAGAGAAGCCATATGTTCTTAACCGTAAAATAGAATTAGTACAACAACCGGACAGTCTTGGTAAATCATTTTATTTTAAAATTGATGGTAAACCAGTGTATATGAAAGGAGCCAATTATATTCCATCGGATGCTTTTCTTTCGAGAGTTACCAAAAAAGAATATGAAAAGGTGATTTTAATGGCAAAAGATGCCAATATGAACATGCTGCGTGTTTGGGGTGGCGGTATTTATGAAGATGATTATTTCTATGATTTATGTGATAAATACGGAATCAACGTTTGGCAGGATTTCATGTTTGCAGGAACCATGGTTCCCGGAGACAAAGCTTTTTTAGACAATGTAAAAGAAGAAGTTCAATACCAAGTGAAGCGTTTGCGTCATCATCCAAGTATTGTTTTGTGGTGTGGTAATAACGAATCTGATGAAGCATTTAAAAACTGGGGATGGCAAAAATCCATGAATATGTCGAAGCAGGATTCGACTCGTTTATGGAAAGATTATGTTCGATTGTTTCAGGACAGTATTCCAAAATGGGTAAAAGAAGTGGATGACAAGAGACCTTATATCAGTAGCTCACCATTATTTGGTTGGGGTAAAGAGAAAAGCATAAAAGAAGGCGATAGTCATTATTGGGGAACTTGGTGGGGACTGGAAGATATTGAAGTAGTACAAAATAAAACAGGTCGTTTTATTAGTGAATACGGGATGCAAGCGATGCCGAATTATTCTTCAATAGAAAAATTTACGTCACCTGAAGATCGCTATTTATTTTCGGATGTATTAAAAGCACATCAAAAAGCAGGGAAAGGTTTTACGAAGTTAAACTCCTACTTGAATCGCTATTTTATTGATTCCACCAAAGTGAAAAACATGAAAGTGGAAGATTATACCTATCTCACCCAATGTTTACAGTATTATTCGTTAAAGAATATAATTGGAATTCACCGTTCCAAAGCACCATACAATATGGGAACTTTAGTTTGGCAATTGAATGATTGTTGGCCTGTGGCGAGTTGGAGTGTAACGGATTATTATAACCGACAACCCAAAGCAGCTTGGTACGCCATGCGGGAAGCGTATCGGGATGATAAAACTCCTGAAATAGACCTTACACGTCCTATAGATTTGAAATTGGAAAATCCTAAAATCACATGGACAATTAAAGGAAATGAAATAATAATTAAAGCTCTGAAATCAGCTAAATATGTATATGTGGAAATTAAGGGATACAAAGGAAAATTAAGTACTAATTATATGGATTTGGATGCAGGAGAAGAAAGAATAATTTCGTTCGAAGGGAAGATAATCAAGCCTATTATAACAGTTACGTCATTGTATGATGTGCTTAACAGATACAAATAAAAACTAATAAAATTTAATGTAAGTTGCTGTTTGTAAGTTGGTAATGATTAATTTTAAAACGAAAGCAATACTACAATCCGAACAGGACTAAATGTTGTTTTTTAATCCAACTAATTATAAATGCTGAATCTGCGTAAATCCGTTTAATCCGTGTCATCTGTGTTCCATTTTTTTAGAGAGATCTATTTCTACAGTACGCAAGTCATATAAAACAAAAACAAAAACAAAATGGTTACAAAATATAAACACATTGTTTTCTCAATAATTATTTTATTCACTTTGCCTGTAACTTCACAGGTAAAAGCTAAAAAACAAAACAGTTTAGATTACACTCAATATGTTAACCCTTTGATTGGTTCTGCTGGTCATGGCCATGTTTTTGTGGGTGCTAATGTGCCTTTTGGTGCTGTACAACTAGGACCAGTAAATGTTTTTGAGGGTTGGGATTGGTGCAGTGGCTATAATTACGCGAGTAATACGATATTGGGATTTACACATACTCATTTGAGCGGGACTGGAATTGGAGATTTGAATGATATTCTTTTATTGCCGGTGTCAGGAAAAGTACCGCTTACCAAAGGAACAAAAGAAGATATGGTTACCGGTTATGGTTCTTATTTTTCACATAAAAATGAAATTACTAAGCCTGGATATTACAGTGTTTTACTTGATAAATACAAAATAAAAGCAGAGTTAACGGCAACCGAAAGAGTAGGATTTCATAAATACACTTTTAATTCTAGCGATGATTCCCATATTTTACTTGATTTGGCTGATGGTATTGGTTGGGATAAACCAATGAAAACATTCATAAAAAAAACAGGAGCCAAGACCATTGTTGGCTATCGTCATTCGAAAGGTTGGGCTGATGATCAACGCGTGTATTTTGCAATGGAATTCTCTGAGCCAATCACAACTCTTTCCTTATTCGATAGCACTGCCGTAGTAAAAGGAAATGAAGGAGAAGGCGTCCGTATGAAAGCTATTATTGATTTCAAGCATTTAAAAAACAAACAGGTTTTAGTCAAAGTTGGCCTTTCTCCGGTAAGTTATGAGAATGCTTCCGCAAATATAAAAGCGGAGATTCCAAATTGGGATTTTGCTAAAACGGTAAAAGAAGCCAATTCGAAATGGAATAAAGAATTAAATAAAATTCAGATTAAGGCGGATGAAAAAACGATGAAAGTTTTTTACACTTCCTTGTACCATACGGCGTTTGCGCCTTCTATTTTTAATGATGCCAATGGCGATTATAGAGGAACAGATAAAAAGGTATATGAGAAGGCAAATTTTACTAATTATACCACTTTTTCGCTTTGGGATACGTACCGTGCTTTGCATCCTTTGTACACCATTACGCAACCCGATAAAATCAATGATATTGTTAAATCATTCTTGGCAATTTATAAGCAACAAGGAAGATTACCGGTTTGGCACTTGATGGGTAATGAAACTAATACCATGAATGGAAATCATTCGATTGCAGTTATTGTTGATGCGTATCTAAAAGGCTATCGCGATTATGATACGGCACTTGCGTATGAAGCCATCAAGAAAACGGCGATGCAAACCCGCGACGGAATGGATTATGTTCAAAAACTACAATATATTCCTGCCGATACCATGTTAGAAACCGTTGGAAACGCTTTGGAATATGCCATCGATGATTGGTGTGTGGCTCAGATGGCAAAAGCCTTGAACAAGACCGAGGATTTTGCTTATTTTTCAAAAAGAGCCAATCTATATAAACTTTATTTTGATAAAGAAACAACATTTATGAGAGGGAAATTAACCAATGGAAATTGGAGAATGCCTTTTAACCCGCTTTCATCTGCACATCGCAAAGACGATTATGTAGAAGGAAATGCCTGGCAATACACTTGGTTAGTGCCTCAAGATCCTCATGGTTTAATTGATTTGTTTGGAGGTGAAGATAAATTCCTAGCGAAGTTAGATGCTCTATTCCTAATAACTGACAAAGTGGAAGGCGAAGAAGCTTCTCCGGATATTAGCGGTTTGATTGGACAATATGCGCAAGGAAACGAACCCAATCATCATATTCCCTATTTGTACGCGTATGCAGGACAGCCTTGGAAAGCGGCAAAACTGATTCGTGAAATTGATGATAAATTTTATTCCACAAAACCGGATGGATTATGTGGTAACGAAGATTTGGGACAAATGTCCGCTTGGTATGTTTTCTCTGCAATGGGGTTTTATTCGGTTAATCCAGCAAATGGTGTTTATGTTTTGGGAAGTCCTTTGGTAAATAATGCTACAATAAATTATAAGGGCGGTATTTCTTTCAAATTAACAGCAATAGATAATAGCCGTACCAATATGTATATTCAAAAAGCAGAATATAATGGGAAGCCCTATGCCAAATCCTATATTACTCACGAAATGATTACAAAAGGAGGAGAATTGAAATTGTATATGGGAAGTAAACCGTCAACTACTTGGGGTGTAAAAAAAGAAGACAGACCAATGTAGGAATGTTCAGTAGTCAGTTTTTAGTAATCAGCTATAGTAGATAGTGGCTGAGGTTTTTAAGAATCATTTTATATTAAAATTATGAAAATAAAGAATTTGATTTTTGGTTTAATGTTACTTAGTGTTGTTGTAAATGCACAGACTAAAGTTATAGATCCAGTAGAATATGTAAACCCTTTGATGGGAACACAATCTTCACCCAATCTTTCCAATGGGAATACATATCCTGCAATTTGCAGGCCTTGGGGGATGAATTTTTGGACACCGCAAACTGGTAAAATGGGTGATGGATGGGCGTATACGTATACAGCTGATAAGATTAGAGGATTCAAACAAACGCATCAACCTTCGCCATGGATGAATGATTACGGGCAGTTTTCCATTATGCCTGTTACAGGTAAATTAGCTTTTAAAGAAGATGAAAGAGCCAGTTGGTTCAGTCATAAATCTGAAACCGTGAAGCCTTATTATTACAGCGTATATCTCGCTGATTACGATGTAACTACCGAATTAACCACTACCGAAAGAGCGGCACATTTTCAATTTACTTTTCCTGAAAACAAACAATCGGCTATTGTAATTGATGCTTTTGATAAAGGGTCTTATGTTAAGATAATTCCATCTGAAAATAAAATTATAGGATACACTACCCGTAATAGCGGCGGTGTTCCAAATAATTTCAAGAATTATTTTGTACTACTATTCGACAAGTCTTTTTCATTGAATTATACTTGGAAAGACACAGTTTTGGAAAAAGATAAATTAGAAAATTTAGCCAATCACGCAGGTGCTGTAGTGAGTTTTAAAACTAAGAAAGGAGAAAAAATTAATGTCAGAGTCGCTTCTTCATTTATAAGTATTGAACAAGCTGAATTGAATTTGAAAATTGAACTAGGGAATGCTTCTTTTGAAAAAACTGTAGCGGAATCAAAAGAAGAATGGAATAAAGTTTTAGGGAAAGTAAAAGTGGAAGGTGGCAGTGACGAACAATTCAAAACTTTTTATTCTTGTTTGTACCGTACCGCTTGTTTTCCTCAAAAACATTATGAAATAGATGCCGCAGGGAAAATTATTCATTACAGTCCGTATAATGGCAAAGTGTTGCCGGGTTATATGTACGCTGGTACCGGTTTTTGGGATACTTTTCGAGCGTTATATCCTTTGCTAAATTTAGTGTATCCTTCTATAAATAAAGAAATGCAGGAAGGTTTAATTAACGATTATAAAGAAGGAGGTTTTTTGCCGGAATGGTCCAGTCCGGGATTTAGAAATGTGATGGTTGGGAATAATTCGGCATCCGTAGTTTCAGATGCTTATATGAAAGGATTGCGGGATTATGATATCAATACATTGTATGAAGCCTTGTTACATGGAGCCAATAATGAAGGGCCAATGGATGCTGTAGGTAGAAAAGGCGTGGCGTATTACAATACGTTAGGCTATGTTCCTTATGATGTAAAGATTAATGAAAATGCGGCAAGGACATTAGAATACGCTTATGATGATTTTGCTATTTGGAAATTGGCGAAAGCCTTAAACCGTCCCAAAGAAGAAATTAATTTGTTTGAAAAACGAATGATGAATTATAAAAACGTTTTTAATCCATCATTCAAACTCATGAGTGGAAGAAATAAAGAAGGAAGCTTTCCTGCTAATTTTAATCCTTTCAAATGGGGAGATGCTTTTACCGAGGGAAATAGTTGGCATTACAGTTGGAGTGTTTTTCATGATGTGCAAGGCTTGGTTGATTTAATGGGTGGCGAAAAGACATTCACTACTAAGTTAGACGCTGTTTTTAGTATGCCTCCTGTTTTTGACGAAAGTTACTATGGCTCCGTTATTCACGAAATTCGGGAAATGCAAATTATGAATATGGGACAATATGCGCACGGCAACCAGCCTATTCAACACATGATTTATTTGTATAATTATGCTGGTCAGCCTTGGAAAACACAATACTGGTCCAGAGAAGTAATGAATCGTTTGTACAAATCAACCGCAGATGGTTATTGCGGGGATGAAGATAATGGACAAACTTCGGCGTGGTATGTTTTTTCAGCGATGGGTTTTTACCCCGTTTGTCCGGCTACAGAAGAGTATGTTCTTGGAGCGCCTTTATTTAAGAAAGTAACGTTGCAGTTAGAAAATGGAAAAGAAGTAATCATAAATGCTCCTGGTAATTCTGAAGATAATAAATATGTTCAGGAATTAAAATGGAATAATGAAACCTACTCTAAGAACTATATCAATCATTTTGATTTACTCAAAGGAACGGTATTGGATTTTGATATGAACGATACTCCTAATAATAAAAGAGGAACTTCCGCGAGTAGTTATCCATATTCTTATTCAACTTCAAAATAATACTATGCAAACACGTAGAAAATTTATAAAAAACACAGGAATTTTATCAGCAGGATTGTTGGCAATTCAATCAGAAGTTTTTGCTTTTCAGTCAGATATTTTTAATTTTCCAATGAATCAATTCGTTAGTAAACGTCCTCCATTGGCCGAAAGAAAATTCACCAGTGAAGCGATTGAAGCGGCTATTGTACGAATCAAAAAACAAATAGCAAATCCCGAGTTGGCTTGGTTGTTCGAAAACTGTTTTCCGAATACATTGGATACTACAGTCGATTTTGAAATCATCGATGGAAAACCGGATACCTATGTAATTACTGGAGACATTGATGCGATGTGGTTGCGGGATAGTACCGCCCAAATTTGGCCTTATCTTCCATTTGTAAAAGAAGATGCTAAACTTGGTGAATTGGTAAAAGGAGTAATCAACCGTCAGACGAAATGCATTTTGCTCGATCCGTATGCCAATGCTTTTTATAAAGACTTTACCAAAGAAAGTGAATGGAAGAACGATTTAACTAAAATGAAACCAGGTATTCATGAACGCAAATGGGAGATAGACAGTTTGTGTTATCCTATCAGACTGGCACATGGTTATTGGGAAAAAACCGGAGATATAAGTTTGTTTGACAAACAATGGAAAGAAGCCATGCTTTTAGTATTGCAAACTTTCAAGGAACAACAGCGAATGCATGATAAAGGTCCATATAGTTTTCAGCGAGAAACGGCTTGGGCTACAGACGGAGTTTCTTTAAGTGGTTACGGCTATCCGGTAAAACCTTGTGGATTGATTGTTTCTACTTTTAGACCAAGCGATGATAGTACTTTGTTTGGGTATTTAATTCCAAGTAATATGTTTGCTATTGAAGTGCTCGGTTATTTAATGGAGATTTTCTCTTTGCCGGAAATGAAGGATACGGATTTGGTCGCTAAAGCAAAAGAATTGCAGGAACAAGTACAAAAAGGATTAAAAGAAAACGGAATCATCAAACACCCCAAATTTGGAAAAATCATTGCTTTTGAAGTAAATGGGTACGGTAGTTTTCATATGATGGATGATGCCAATGTGCCTTCCTTATTGTCATTGCCTTATTTAGGAGCGATTCAACCGGATAGTACTTTGTATCTTAATACTCGAAAAGTTGTTCTTTCAGAAAACAATCCATTTTTCTATAAAGGAAAAGCTGGAGAAGGAGTTGGCGGTCCGCATACTGGCGCTGATACCATCTGGCCAATGAGCATTATTTTGAGAGCAATTACCAGTGTAGATGAAAAGGAAATACGAATGTGTATTAGCAATTTGATAAAAACAAATGCCGATACTGGGTTTATGCATGAGTCATTTCATAAAGACGATGTAACAAAATTTACGCGTAAATGGTTTGCATGGGCGAATACATTGTTTGGCGAATTGATTGTTCATACGAGTATTAAATATCCTCATATTCTGAGTGATAAAAATATTTAGGCATATCAATTACTATGGCATTAGCTTTTAAAATAAACTATTTTTTTAATCCATAAAAAAGCTTGTCTCTATATTTTTTGTTTTAAAATCTGCGTAAATCTGCTAGATCTGCGTGCCTATTTTTTCACGCAGATTTAGTAAAATCCTAATAATTGAGTAATAATTTTTTAAAAGAGAATGCCCTGAGCAATGGTAATTTAAAAATCAATAAATAATATAAAAATGAAAAGTATAAAATTCCTTTTTTTGTTACTTCTTATTACTAACGGTATAACTGCTCAGAGCAATAAAAAATTAGCTGTAATTGCGTATTATACGGGTGATGATAAACTAATAAATGAATTTGAGATAAATAAATTGACGCATATTATCTATAGTTTTTGTCATTTGAAGGATGGTAAATTAAATGTTGATACGGCTAAGGATTCTATCACCATCAAATATTTGGTATCCTTAAAAGCTAAAAATTCGCAACTCAAAATCATGCTGTCTTTAGGAGGCTGGGGAGGTTGTGCTCCTTGTTCTGATATTTTTTCTACGGCAAAGGGAAGAGCAGTTTTTGCAAAATCGGTACAAGAAGTCAATACTTATTTTAATTGTGATGGATTAGATTTGGATTGGGAATATCCAACTATAGAAGGATTTTCAGGTCATTTGCATCAAGAAGCTGACAAAAATAATTTTACGGAGCTTATAACAATTCTTCGTCAAGCTTTAGGGAATAAGAATGAGCTTAGTTTTGCTGCCGGGGGATTCCAGAAATATTTAGACGAATCTGTCGAATGGGAAAAAATAATGCCATTGGTTGACCGTGTAAATATTATGAGTTACGATTTGGTAAACGGCTACACAAAGATTACGGGACATCATACGCCACTGTTTAGCACTAAAAAGGACGAAGAATCTACAGATAAAGTGGTGCGTTATTTATTAAAATTGGGAATACCTGCTAAGAAATTAGTCATTGGGGCGGCATTTTACACCCGACTTTGGAAAGAGGTAGCTACTATTAATAATGGTTTATATCAATCTGGTGAACCAACTAGTGGTGTGAATTTTAAAGAATATACTACTTCATTTACAGCAGTTAAGGGTTGGGAATATTTTTGGGACAAAAAAGCAAAAGCACCTTACTGGTATAATAAAAAAGAAAAATTATTTGCTACAGGTGATGATATTTCTTCTGTTAAAGCAAAAACGAGCTATGCAATACAAAAGAAATTGGGTGGTGTTATGTTTTGGGAACTGGTTTTAGACAGTCCGCGCAATGGGATGTTAGATACTATATATCAAATAAAAACAGCTAAATAATTCAATTTGGATATTTTATAATCGGTATTGATCCAATTAAAAAGAACAAATTAATTGATTATGTAAGCGTTTATCAAAAATAACGAAAAAGCATATTATCTATAACTTGATAAAAAATAAAATGAAAAAAATTGCAGTATTAGTGTTGGTTTTTACAAGTGTTATTTCTAATGCGCAACAAGCGGAAAACATCATCATCATAACAACAGACGGGTTTAGATGGCAGGAGCTTTTTAAAGGGATGGATTCATCCATTGCCAATGATCGAAAATTTAATCAGGGTGACAGCACTTATATTTTTAAAAAATATTGGAGTCATGATGTTAAAGAACGCAGGGAAAAGCTGATGCCTTTTATGTGGTCAGTTGTTGCCGCAAAAGGACAATTATATGGCAACAGAAATTATAATAATAAGGTAAATAATGCCAATCCTCACTGGTTTAGTTATCCTGGGTATAGTGAAATAATGACTGGTTATGCTGATCCCGCAATCAATTCAAATGAATATGAGCCTAACCCTCATGTTACTGTATTGGAGTTTTTAAATCAACAACCAAAGCTGAAAGGTAAAGTAGCTGCTTTTGGAGCTTGGAAAGCTTTTGATAGAATTCTAAATGAAAAGAGAAGTGGTATACCGGTAACTTCAGCCTTTGATAAAATAGGAGGAAATAACCCAACTGTGAAACAGAATCTTATCAATAATATGTTGGCTGATTCTTATAAGCCTTGGCATTTGGATGAGTGCTTAGATGTGTTTACACAATATGAAGCTTTAGAGGAATTAAAGACCAAGAAGCCAAAAGTATTGTATATCGCATATGGAGAGACAGATGAATGGGCGCATGGCGGACAGTATCGTTCGTATTTAGATGCCGCTCATCAAGTAGACGCATGGATTAAGCAAATATGGGATTTTGTGCAAAGTGATCCGCAGTATAAAAATAAAACTGCTTTATTCTTTACAACGGATCATGGACGAGGAGATAAAATTAAAGCGGAATGGACTAGTCACGGCAGTTCTATACAGGATGCATCGGAAATATGGTTTGCAGCAATGGGACCAGAAATTCCCTTTAAAGGAGAAATAAAAATTGAAGCACAATTATATCAGGAACAATTTGCCCAAACGATTGCTAAACTATTGGGATACACTTTTAAGGCTAATCACCCAATAGCCAAAGAGATACCAGAAGTATTGAAATAATTAACCATTTTTAGATCGATCGACTTTAAGTAGTTGAAACCAGTTAAAATAGGAGGGATGAGAATAAACATCTTTCTGGATTATCAAAATAAAATATAACCTAATGAATAGTATAATAAAACAAACAGTTATGGCACTTAGAAGTTCAATTTTAGTATTTCTTTTATTAGTTTCAGTGCTAATGAAAGCGCAACAACAACCTTCCATTATTCCAAAACCCGTTGATCTTAAAATGGGAAATGGCTACTTTACGATTGATGGGAATACGGCTATCCAGTACAAGAAATCACAAAAAGACTTAAAAGCAACTGCTGACTTTTTTGCATCCTATATTAAAAATATTTCAGGATTTTCTTTAAAATCAAATAAAGCTGCAGCGAAAAAAGTGGAGTTTGTAATTGAAAAAGACATTCAAGAAGAAGGATATCAGTTAAATGTATCTCCAACTGCTATTGTAATTAAAGCGAGCAGCCCAAAAGGTATTTTTTACGGCATACAATCAATACTGCAAACCTTACCGGCTATACGTACTAATGCGGCTTTGGAAGTACCGGTTATGCAGGTAAATGATTATCCTCGTTTTAAATGGAGAGGAATGCATCTGGATGTAAGTCGCCATTTCTTTGGTCCCGAGATGATAAAAGAATACATTGACTTGATGGCATCTTACAAAATTAATGTGTTTCATTGGCATCTTGTGGACGATCAAGGATGGAGAATTGAAATAAAAAAATATCCAAAACTTACAGAAATAGGTGCTTGGAGAGTAGATAACATTAATTTAAATTGGCGTGAAAGACCACAAGCTAAAGAGGGAGAAAAGCCAACTTACGGAGGTTTTTATACGCAAGATCAAATTAAAGAAATTGTAAAATATGCTGCGGACAGAAATATAACCATTGTACCTGAAATTGAAATGCCGGGCCATGTAGCTTCTGCGATTGCTTCTTATCCGCAATTAAGTTGTACTCAACAACCGCAATTGCCCTTAACAGGAGGTAACTATACCAATATGTCATCTAATTATTGCGCCGGTAATGAAGAGGTTTTTTCTTTTTTACAGGATGTGCTTAGCGAAGTTTTGATACTTTTCCCTTCTACCTATATTCATTTAGGAGGTGATGAGGTAGACAAAGCACCTTGGAAAAAATGTCCCCGCTGTCAGGCAAGAATGAAAGCGGAAGGGCTGAAAGATGAAGATGAGTTGCAGAGTTATTTCATGAAAAGAATGGAGAAGTTTATCATCAGCAACAACAGAAAAATGATTGGCTGGGATGAAATTTTAGAAGGAGGACTTGCTCCTGAAGCAGCTGTTATGAGTTGGCGAGGTGAAGCTGGTGGAATCGAAGCGGCAAAAATGAAACATAATGTAGTAATGACTCCCGGTTCTCCATGTTATTTTGACCATTATCAGGCAGGACCAGAGGGAGAACCTTTTGCTATTGGCGGTTTTAATACCGTAAAAAAAGTATATGACTATGAGCCTATTCCTAAAGAATTAAATGCTGAGGACGAAAAGTATGTGTTAGGTGCTCAGGGTAATGTCTGGACTGAATTTATTACTACTACTGAACATCTGGAATATATGGTGCTTCCTCGAATGGCAGCGTTAGCAGAGGTTATATGGTCTCCAAAAGAAAATAAAAACTGGGATAACTTTAATGAGCGATTGCAGTATCATTTTAAAGGATACGGACAAAAAGGGCTGCGTTATTCTCCTGGTAATTTTACGGTAAACATCAAACCTTCTTCCCAAAACGGACAATTGCTGGTAAATCTTTATTCGGAAGCACTGAACGGAGAAATTCGGTACACGACTGATGGTACAGAGCCAACCCTACAAAGTGAAAAATACGAACAGCCTATAGCTATCAAATCATCTCTTGTGCTAAAAGCATCCACGGTTGTAGATGGCCAGATAAAAGGAGTACAAGCTGCAAAACAAAATTTTGTCATGCATAAAGCTATTGGAAGTTCGGTGAAGTATACCAATCCTGTAAGTGAATATTATTTAGCCGATGGTCCCAACTCTTTAACTGATGGTGTCAGAGGAGGTAATGCTACAGGCAAATATTGGCACGGATTCAGTGGGAATGACATGATTGCAACGGTTGATTTAGGTGAAACAAAACCAATTAAAAATATTTCATTAGGCTTTTTACAAAATTATGGCAGCTGGATTTTTTTACCACAATCCGTGAAATTTGAAGTCTCAACTGATGGAACTGTTTTTACTGAAATAAAAACGATTAACAACCCAATTGATATTAATCAGAAAACGGTATTATATGATTTTAGCGCCGCATTTACACAGCAAAAAGTAAGGTATATTAGAGTAACGGCTAAAAATAATCTTTGTCCTCCGGGTCATAGTGGAGCAGGAAAGTCAGGATGGTTATTTGTAGATGAAATTATAGCAGATTAAGTGAACGCAGCATAAAGGTGCAATTTTCAAAAAGTTATTGTGTAACTTTTTAAACAAATAGTAAATACAAGAAAAAAATAAATGAATAAAGAATATGCATTAGGGTTAGATGTTGGAGGAACTCACATTACTGTGGCAGTTATAGCTATTAATAAAATGAAAGTTCTTGATTTTTCGTTGCATATAGAGTCTTTTGATTCTAATTTACCAGTAGCTGAGGTTATGGATATTTGGGAAAAAGCCATTCGTACTTCATGGAAGAATTCTGGGATAGAAAAGTTGGAAGGATTAGCAATATGTATGCCAGGTCCATTTGATTATGCAAGTGGCATTTGTTGGATAAAAGGGCAAGCTAAATATGAACATTTTTATAGTTTAAATATTCGGGAACTAATTCAAGAAAGGCTTAATTTGTCTAACGATTTACCAATTCTTTTCGATAATGACGCCAATTGTTTTGGTAAAGGAGAATTTTTTAAAAATGCAGAAAATATTTCAAAAAAAGTAATGGCGGTTACCCTTGGTACTGGTCTTGGGGCTTCTTTTATAGATAACGGTAAAGCAATAGATTCAGGAACTCAAGTGCCAACAGATGGCGAGTTATATAACATTCCATTTAAACAGGGAATTGCTGAAGATTATGTGTCTGCTCGGGGGCTTTTATTTCGTTATGAAGCTGTTAGCGGTATAAAAATTAGCAATGGTCTTGAACTTTTTAATCGTGCTAATGATGGAGATGTTTTGGCTATAAAAGTATTCGAGGAAGTAGGAGAGGATTTAGCCGAAATTGTAATTCCGTGGTTAAGGAGTTTTAAAGCTGATAGCTTTATAATTGGTGGTAAAATTGCAAATGCCAGTGTCTATTTCTTGCCGGCTTTTCAACAAAAAATAAAGAATGCAGGTAGTGAAGTCACTGTTTTGGTTTCAACAGATAATGAAATAGCCGCTTTATTGGGGGCTGTAAGTTTACTGTGTAAAATGTAGTATTTTAATATGTTTAACTTGCTAAAAGAAGTGATTTATTCAATTACAATTAAGGTTATTTTTAAACCATATTTGAATTAATATAAAATAGAAAATATGACAAATCGTAGAAATTTTATAAAAACAGCGGCGATTGCTTCTGTAGCTGTGGCATTAAATTCATTCAAAGGGAAACCGGAAGAAGAAAATGATTTTTCATTAAAAAAAGGAAAGAAACCCATTGTGCTTTCTACATGGAATTTTGGAGTACAAGCTAATGCAGCCGCTTGGGAAATATTAAAAAATAAAGGACGTGCTTTAGATGCTGTAGAAGCTGGAGTAAGAGTTCCTGAAGGAGACCCAAAAGAACGAAGTGTGGGTTATGGTGGAAGACCAGATAGAGACGGGCGTGTAACACTCGATGCTTGCATAATGGATGAAAATGCAAATATTGGTTCGGTGGCTTGTTTGGAATATATTAAACATCCCATTTCTGTGGCTCGAGCAGTGATGGAAAAAACGCCTCACGTGATGTTGGTAGGTGATGGTGCTTTGCAGTTTGCTTTGTCACAAGGTTTTAAGAAAGAGAATTTATTGGTCGAAGAATCCGAAAAAGAATGGAAAGAGTGGTTGAAAACCAGTCAATACAAACCCATTGCCAATATCGAAAATCATGATACTATTGGAATGATTGCTTTGGATGCAAGCGGAAATCTTTCAGGTGCCTGTACTACAAGTGGAATGGCCTTCAAAATGCACGGACGTGTGGGTGATTCTCCAATTATTGGGGCAGGATTATATGTTGATAACGAAATTGGAGCCGCCACTGCCACTGGTCATGGTGAAGAAGTGATTCGGATTTCGGGTTGTCATTTGGTTGTAGAATTGATGCGTCAAGGGAAATCACCACAAAAAGCGTGTGAAGAAGCAGTTGCTCGAATTGTAAAATTGACTAAAAATAGAAATAAAGACTTAAAAGAAATTCAAGTTGGTTTTATAGCTTTGAATAAGCAAGGAGAATACGGTGCTTATTGTATACAAGGAGGTTTTAATTACGCCGTTAATGATGAAACTGGGAATCGATTAATTGATGCAGATTATTTTTTAAAATAAATGGAAAAATGTAAACTGGAGATAGCATGTTTTAATCTGCAATCTGTAATTATTGCACAAGAAAATGGTGCAGATAGAGTAGAATTGTGTGCCAATATGAATGAAGGAGGAACAACGCCAGATCTTGAAATAACTAATTTGGCAAAAAAGGAATTATCCATCGATTTGAATGTAATGATTCGGCCTCGTGGTGGAAATTTTGTCTATTCTGATTTTGAATTTGAACAAATGAAATTAGAAATCCTAGCATTCAAAAAGCTAAAAGTTAATGGCTTTGTCTTCGGAATTTTAAAAGAAGATGGAAGTGTTAATAAAGAACAAAACAAGGAATTAGTGGCACTGGCACATCCACTTTCATGTACGTTTCATCGTGCTTTTGATGTGGTAAAAGACGTAAATCAATCGCTTGAATCCGTAATTGAATGCGGTTTTAAAGCCATATTGACTTCTGGGCAAGAAAATAATGTGGTTGAAGGTATTGATGTATTGGCTGAATTAGTTGAAAAAGCCAACAATCGAATTGTTATCATGCCCGGTGGTAGCTTGCGTTCAACTAATATTGAGTTATTAAAAGAAAAGACAAAGGCTATTTTCTATCATTCATCTGCTATAACTGATTCAAGAGAAACGGCAAGTGGCGATGAAGTAAAAGCTTTAAAAGCTAATTTGTAATAATTGTAAAAGCGTAATTTTTTAAAAATATTGTCTTTGATATAGTACATTTGGCACTAAAAACACAACCTACTGCAACTTCTTTATATAGTAAATCTAATGAAACTATACCTTATGTTTATACTAAATTTGTGTGATAAAGTCACACATATATACTAGATTGTAGTACATCCCTGCGGGCTACACTACATCAGGCCTCGACTACGTCGAAGACATGGAAGAACCCTTACAGGGACATACCACATCTTCAATTTGGTCGTCGTCTCGGAAACGGGTAAACCCGGATCGAGACGACGACCAAGTTGAGGCCTGTTAGCAGTAATACTAAAATAGAAACTGAAATGAAGTGAACCAACTAAAAAAGAATATATAATTAATAATTGGAAATGGCCCATTAACCATTTTGATTATTTTAGTAATTATTTCATTTTGTTTATGCCGAATTAGTCTTGTTGTATATTCTAATTTGTATCACCTTTTTTCAAGCCCCGATTAGCTTATAGATTTTTATGTATTATTAAAATTAGTATTTTTGAATTAGAATTAATTTTAAATATTATGACAGTCCGCAATATGTTCCAAAGGATAAAATATGGCACACAGATAACACGGATTGAACGGATTTTGCACAGATTTAAATTTGATTCACCGAGTAAAAAAATCCGTGTAAATCGGTATAATCTGTACAATCTGTGGGCTAATATTTATGCTTTATAAATGTACAAACGACGAAAATTGTATTCGAAATGATTTTAGTCCGCATTACGGATAGTCATATTAAATATTTTCATGGCTATTGGAAAAATTCTCCTTAATAATTATTTCCAAAGGCATGTAATAAGTATTTTCAACATTTTCTTTGAGTATAATTTTTTTATATAAATATTCAACACCCAAATAACCTTGTTGTTCTGGTTTTTGATTTATTAAAAAATCAATAACTCCATCTTTTAGATATTTTACATTTTCCTGCAATAAATCATAACCAACTAATTTAATATGATTTAGTTTGTTTTTATTCAAAAATTTAGCAACAATATATGATCTTGAATTTGGAATAAAAATGGTGTTAATTCCTTCAAACATTTTTACGTTTAGTTGTTTTTGACCGGAGTCTTTCAATCTAATTTCTGAAAACTTAAAGTTTGCAAATTCTTTATGATCTTCAAAAAAAGAGTAGAATCCCTTAATTCGTTGCAGATATACGGAGGTACTTTCTATTTCGCGAGTGATTTTTATTATCAAAACATTATTTTCCAAAGTCGAATTATAACAAACGAGTCTTCCTGCGAGATATCCACTTTGAAAAGCATCTTGACCTATATAGGCAAAACTGTCAACTTCTTTTATATTAGAGTCAATCATGACTACTGGAATATTTTTCTTTTTACATTGATTTAAAAATAAAATTGATTCGTCGTGAAAGATAGGAGCAAATAAAATACCATCATATTTTTGCTCTAATAATTTTGAAGCTATTTTTTTGAATGAATTTGAATTGTATTTGTAAAAATAATAATCTAGAGTAACTCCAAATTTTTCAAATTCATCTTCTGCTCTTTCAATACCATTAATTGGGATTTCCCAATATTCAAGTCCCTCATTTTTAGGTAAGAAAACTGCAAATTTGAACTTTTTGTTAAAAGCGAGATTGCTAGCAAAAATATTTTTTTTATAGCCATATTCTTTTATGATGGCATTAACTTTATCAATGTTCTCTTGTGTAACTTGACCTCGATTATGTATAATCCTATCCACTGTTCCCTCAGAAACAGCAGCAAGCTGAGCAATTTTTTTAATTGTAATAATAATCGTTTAGTTTAAGGTTATGATAAAATTTCACTTTTCATAAGTGAAATCAAAAATAATGTTTTTTTTTAATTTACAAAAGTCTTAATTGTATCATTGGTAAGCAAAAAAATCGATGCTTGTCAATGTATGAATGTTTTTTTATTTTTATTTCTTTAACATAATATAATATTTTTTTGCATGATTGAAATTTTATTATATATTTGCCATATTCCGTGTACGTGCACGAATTGATTTTTATCTTCTTGATATCAATTTAAGAAAGAATAATTTTAAAAATAAATTTGCCATCTTTTTTTTTTAAAGTAGACAAATATATTAAAAAAAACGTGTTCGAACACGTTTTAATTCTTTCTGTAGTTTTTTTATCATTATAGTTTTAAATACAGTTTAAAATAATCGTTTTTGCAGATCAAATAAAAAATTAAATATAATGATTAAGAAAGTTGTAACGCTAGGTGAAATTATGTTGAGATTGTCAACACAAGATCATAAACGTTTTGTCCAGTCTGAAACATTTGATGCTACTTATGGTGGAGCAGAAGCTAATGTTGCAGCTGCTATGTGTAATTATGGATTGCAAGGGACTTTTATTACAAAAGTGCCTGATAACGCGATTGGTCAATCGGCAATTAATCATTTGCGACGTTTTGGTGTAGATACTCAATTTATAGTTAAAGGAGGTAATCGTTTGGGTATTTATTTTTTGGAACCAGGTGCATCTTTGCGAGCCTCGCAGGTTATTTATGATAGAGCAGGATCTTCCATTGTTGATTTTAGTATAGACGAGTTTGATATTGATGCCGTTTTAGAAGGAGCTCAATGGTTTCATACTAGTGGAATTACTCCTGCCTTGAGTAATCAGGCAGCCGCATTAACCGAATCTGTTTTGAAAGCTGCAAAAGCAAAGGGGATTACTACCAGCATCGATATTAATTATAGAAAAAAAATATGGAGTAAAGAAAAAGCGGCTGAGGTATTGGGGAGAATTTGCCAACATGTGGATGTTTGCATTGGAGCTGATACAACTTTGGGTTTTGAACCAAAAGGAAACGATGTTGTAGATGGTAGAATTACTATTGCCGGTTTTAAGGATATTTTCAAACAAATGAAAGAAAAGTTTGGATTCAAATTTATAGCCACTTCATTACGAGAAAGCCATAGCGCGAGTGATAATAGTTTTAGTGCTTTGGTTTATGATGGCACTGAATTTCACGTGACCAAGAAATATGATGTCAGAATTGTTGATCGTGTTGGTACAGGAGACTCTTTTGCAAGCGGTTTAATTTATGGTCTGGTAACGGGTATGTCAACGCAGGATACTGCTGAGTTTGCAGTTGCTGCCAGCGTAATTAAACATACTATTCCTGGGGATCTTAATCACGCGTCTTTAAATGAAGTGTTAGATTTAATGAAAGGTGAAGGAAGTGTTAGGGTTCAACGATAAGAAATACTTTTATGATTATAGATACTCTAGAAAATGCTTCAAAATATTTTAGTATAAACCCTTTTTTTAAAGAAGCATTTGAATTTATCATGGGCCACAGTAATCTTGAAAAAGCAGAAGATGGTACTGTTGGTACTTTTGAAAATTTAAAGGCTTTTGTAGCAACATTCCAAGGGGTATCTAAAGAAACTGGTTTGTCGAAATTTGAATGTCATGATAAGAATATTGATATTCAGTATTGTATATCGGGAAAAGAAACTTTTGGCTGGAAGCCCAGACAGAAATGTGTGATACCTAATGGGGATTATAATCCGGAAAAAGATGTGCGATTTTTTAGTGATGCACCTGATCTGTTTTTCGAATTAGCAAAAGGTCAATTTGTCATTTTTTTTCCAGAGGATGTTCACGCTCCCATGATTGGAGAGAGAGAAATTAAAAAATTAGTAATAAAAATTAAGATATAAACATAAGTAAATGAAAAATATCCAACAAGTAACAGATACCATTGTTCAACAGGGAATATTGCCTTTGTATTTTAATACAGATGAAACAATAAGTGTTGAAGTGCTTAAAGCTATCTATAAAGCAGGAATAAAAGCGGTTGAATATACGCACAGAGGAGATACAGCCTTAAATAACTTTAAAGCACTTGTTAAATTAAGAAATTTAGAAATGCCTGGTTTGTTAATTGGTATTGGTACAATCAAAAATTTAAACCAAGCTAAAGAATATCTTGAAGCAGGAGCTGATTTTATAATAAGCCCTGGTTTTGTTCTCGAAATTGCAAGCTATACACTAAGCAATGATATTTTTTATGGGCCAGGTTGTATGACACCTTCGGATATAATTGCAGCTGAAAATGCTGGAATACGATTCATTAAATTATTTCCCGGCAACATACTAGGAATAGAATTTTTGAATAGTATCAAAGATATTTTTCCAAATCTTTTATTCATGCCTACAGGAGGAGTTGATGCTACTAAAGAAAGTATTGAAGCTTGGTATAAAGCAGGAGTTTGTGCTGTGGGTATGGGTAGTAAACTTATCAGTAAAACAGTAATGGATCAAAAGGAGTATCAATCTATCGAAAATAATACCACTGCAGTTTTACATTTAATTCAAACAATAAAAAACAAATAAATAATATAAGCATGAATGATTTATTCAATTTAAAAGGGAAAGTAGCTTTAATAACAGGAGGAGCAGGGGTTTTAGGAGGTCACATGGGTGAAGTTTTGGCACAATCCGGTGTAATTACTGGTATAATGGGATTATCCATGGCAGAAGCAGATCTTGTAGTGAATAAAATTAACGCTAATGGAGGACAAGCTTTTTCTGTAGTAGCCAATGTATTAGACAAGGATTCCCTTGAAAAAGTAAGAGATTTAATAGTAGAAAGATACGGAAGACTTGATATTTTAATTAATGCCGCAGGAGGAAATATGCCAGGCGCGACTATTGCTCCAGATAAGGCAATTTTTGATATGCTGACAGGTGATTTACAAAAGGTATTAGACTTAAATATTATTGGTACAATGTTACCAACGCAAGTTTATTCTGAAATTTTTGCTAAACAAAAACAAGGAGTAATTATCAATATATCTTCAGCTTCGGCACAACGTCCTTTGACTCGTGTTGTGGGATATTCTGCATCAAAAGCTGCTGTCGATAATTTTACTAAATGGATGGCTGTGGAAATGGCAACTAAATTTGGAGAAGGAATACGTGTTAATGCCATTGCACCAGGATTTTTTATTGGAGAACAAAATAGAGCTCTATTATTAGAATCGGATGGTAGTTTGACAACCAGAGGAGAGAAAATTATTGATCAAACTCCAATGCGACGATTTGGTGTGCCAGATGATTTAAGCGGAACATTAATTTGGCTGTGCAGTGATGCTTCTAAATTTGTTACGGGTATTAGTGTAAATGTAGATGGTGGATTTGGAGTATCAAGTATATAAATAAAGTAAATAATAATATATAAAATATAAGCAAATGGAACAAACATGGAGATGGTTCGGTCCTAATGATTCAGTAAAATTATCAGATATAGCACAAGCGGGTGCAACTGGGGTTGTAACTGCATTACATCATATTCCCAATGGAGAAGTATGGGAAATAGTGGATATTCTGGAAAGAAAGCGAACAATTACATTTAAAAATGCAGAAGTAGACAATACTTTAACGGGTCTTCAATGGTCTGTTGTGGAGAGTATACCAGTACACGAGGACATTAAAAAACAAACAGGAAATTACCTTCAATATATTGAAAACTATAAGCAAAGTATCAAAAACCTTGCTGCTTGTGGAATATATACGGTATGCTATAATTTCATGCCCGTATTGGATTGGTCCAGAACCGATTTGGCTTATGAAATGCCTGATGGGTCAAAAGCATTGCGATTTGATATTAATGAATTTACAGCTTTTGATTTATTCATTCTTAAAAGACCAGATGCAGAAAAAGAGTATTCAGCAGAACGAATTGCTGCTGCTACTGCTTGTTTTAAAGCATTGAGCGAAGCTGACAAAGTGAAACTACAACAAAATATTCTTGCGGGTTTACCTGGTGCCGAGGAAGCGTATAGTGTCCAAGAATTTCTGACAGTTTTAGACGGTTATAAGAACATTGACGGTGCTAAACTAAAAGCAAATCTTTATTATTTCTTGAAAGAAATCATCCCGGTTGCCGAAAGTGTTCATGTAAAAATGGCAATCCATCCTGATGATCCTCCATTTCCAATCCTTGGTTTACCAAGAGTAGTAAGTACGGAAGCCGATTTAATTGAAATGTTAGCAGTTGTAGATTCTCCTTCAAATGGTTTTACCATGTGCACAGGTTCTTATGGTGTAAGACCAGATAATGATCTTGCCGGTATGATTGATCGTCATGGTGATAAAATGAATTTTATTCATTTGAGAAGTACCAAAAGAGAAAGCGACGGAAGTTTTTTTGAAGCGAACCATTTAGAAGGTAATGTGGATATGTATGCTGTTGTAAAAGCGATTATCAAGAAACAAAAAGAAACAAACAATATAATCCCAATGCGTCCTGACCACGGACATCAGATGTTGGATGATTTAAATAAAAAAACAAACCCAGGCTATTCAGCAATTGGTCGTTTGAGAGGTCTTGCCGAGTTGCGAGGTTTAGAAATGGGAATTGAAAAAAGTCTATTTAATTAAAATATTTATGTCTAAAAAAATATTTATTTCAGACGATTTTTTGTTGAATAATCCTTCAGCAATAGCACTTTATAACGAATATGCTAAAACGCAGCCTATTCTGGACTACCACAATCATTTGTCTCCAAAAGATATAGCCGAAGATCGCCAGTTTGAAAATATTACCCAGATTTGGATTGAAGGGGATCACTATAAATGGAGGGCCATGCGAGCAAACGGAATTGATGAAAAATATATTACAGGTGATGCAACTGATTTGGAGAAATTCAAAAAGTGGGCAGAAACAGTTCCATATACCTTAAGGAATCCTTTGTATCATTGGACACACATGGAATTAAAAATATATTTTGGAATAGAGGAACTTTTAAATGCCGAAAATGCCGAAACTATTTTTAATACCTGTTCAGCCTTATTACAGACTCCAGATTTTAGCGTCAAAAATTTATTGCGCAAAATGAATGTACTTGTAGTAGGAACTACTGATGATCCCACAGATGATTTACGCTATCATAAAAAAATTCAGGACGATAAATTTGAAATAACGGTTGTTCCTACTTTTAGGCCTGATAAAGCTGTTAATATTGAGAATAGAATTGAATTTATTGGTTGGATTGATAAACTTGAAAAAAGTGTTGGCTATGTTATCAATAATTTTGAATCTTTTGTAAATGCTATTCAAATGCGTCATGATTTCTTTCACGAAATGGGTTGTCGTATATCTGATCACGGACATGCAACTTATTATGCTTCAGATTTCACAGCAGATAAGGTTGCTGTAATTTTTGATAAAGCAAGGGAAGGGAAAAAGCTTAGTGATTTAGAAATAGACAAATACAAATCAGCAATGCTTTTGAAATTAGCATTAATGAATAATGAAAAATCCTGGACACAACAGTTTCATGTGGGTGCTATTCGAAATAATAATAGTAGGATGAATCAGATGCTGGGTCCTGACAACGGTTTTGATTCTGTTGGATCTCCAAATACTGCCGAAAAAATGTCTCGATTTTTCGATACACTTAATCTGGCTAACGGGTTAACAAAAACTATTGTTTATAATCTCAATTCGAGTGAAAGCGAGATGGTGGCTGCAATGGTTGCTAACTTTAATGAGGCGCCAATTCCTGGAAAAATGCAATATGGAGCTGCTTGGTGGTTTTTAGATCAAAAGCAAGGAATAGAAAATCAGTTAAATGTATTGTCGAATTTTGGGTTGCTGAGCAGATTTGTCGGAATGGTTACCGATTCAAGAAGTTTTATGTCTTTTTCACGTCATGATTATTTCCGTCGTATCCTTTGCAATAAGCTTGGGCATGAAATTGAAAATGGTGAGTTGCCCGACGATAGTGCTTTGATTGGAAATATAATCGAGAATATTTGTTATAATAATGCATTTAAATATTTAAATTTAATTCTAAATGGACATAAAAATTAAAAATTACCGTTGGACAATTTGCGGGCTTTTGTTTTTTGCTACAACAGTGAACTATCTGGACAGGCAAGTACTTAGTCTATTGGCCCCTGCTTTATCGAAAGAATTCAACTGGTCTAATACTGATTATGCTAATATTACTGCGGTATTTCAGTTTGTGTATGCCGTCTCTATGCTTTTTGCAGGAAGAATTATAGATAGATTAGGTACAAAATGGGGATATATCCTTGCTATTAGTATTTGGTCAATTGGGGCCATAATGCACGCCTTTTCAATCGCTATTGGAAGTGTTTTTACTAATGTATTGGCATGGGTAGGTATTACGGCGGTTCCTATATCAATTGCAGGATTTATGGTATCTAGAGCAGTTTTAGGTTTTGGAGAATCTGGAAATTTTCCGGCTGCTATAAAAGTGACAGCGGAATATTTTCCAAAAAAGGAGCGTGCTTTGGCAACAGGTATATTCAATTCAGGTTCAAATGTTGGTGCTATATTAGCACCATTAACGGTTCCATGGATTGCTGTTCATTGGGGATGGCAAAGTGCCTTTATAGCAGTTGGTGCAATAGGTTTTTTATGGATTTTATTTTGGAATGCTTTATATGAAAAACCTGAAAATCAAAAGAAGTTGTCCAAAGAAGAATTTGATTATATAGCCAGCGAAAATGACACCACTATTATTCAGATAGTCGAAACAGAAGAAAAGGTTGCTTGGATTAAATTATTAGGTTACCGTCAAACTTGGGCCTTTGTAATTGGAAAATTTTTGACAGATGGTGTTTGGTGGTTCTTTTTATTTTGGTTGCCAAAATATCTACAAGCAGAGTTTAACATGGTAGGCACCGCTATCGTTTTACCCTTAGCGGTTTTATACAGTATGACAATGATTGGTAGTATTGGAGGAGGTTGGTTTCCTGTTTATTTTATTAATAAAGGTTTTACACCTTATGATGGCAGAATGAAAGCCATGTTAATCATTGCCTTAATTCCGCTAGTGGTGCTATTGGCACAACCGTTAGGATATATTAGTTTTTGGATTCCAGTAATACTGATAGGTTTAGGAGCTTCGGCACATCAGGCTTGGTCTGCTAATATTTTTACTACTGTATCCGATATGTTCCCCAAAAAAACCATAGGTTCTGTGGTTGGAATCGGAGGTATGGCTGGAGGAATAGGAGGGGTTTTAGTTACAAAAGTTGCTGGGGCTTTATTCGATCATTATGAGACTTTAGGAGAAATTAAAACTGGTTATACCCTTGTGTTTATTTTTTGTGCCACAGCTTATTTGTTGGCTTGGTCAATAATGAAGATGTTGGTTCCTAAATATGCTCCTATACAGGATTTATAATTCTGGATTCTTTACTTTTATATTAAAAAAAAAGAAGCTTGTCGTGGTTACCATGTGGCACATCTCTAAAGAGTATCCAACCTTGGATAATTGAGAAAAATTTTTGAAGACCAATCCAAAAAGTTGTGATGTCTGGTTTTCTTTCAGATAGATAGCCTTTCCATCCACCTAATCTAGCAATAACCCATATATATCGTTTTAAATCAGACGATTTATATGGGTTTTTCAATTTTTCGGTTTTGCCTTCTAATTGTTTCATTTGTAATTCCAAACATTCTATTTCTTCTTCAGAAAAGCAACTTCTAGGTTCTGTTTCTTCCTCTGTCGCATAGGCAATTTGCATAATGAATAGTTTTATAATGGTTTTCAACATCATTAAAGTTAGCTTTCGTATAGCCTTTCCTTGTGAGAGTTCACTCGCTTCTATGGTTATTTTTGTAAAACGAACCTCTATTTTGGCTGTTCGCTTGCGCATCTTTTTTCTTTTATCTCCTTCTAATTCAATTGTGTATATTCCTTGAAGTGGTTGAGAACTTAGATAATCGAACAGTTTGATTTTATTACCCAAAATTCGATTAAATCGTGACCTAATCAGCAAATGTGTTTTATTGCCAGGCACAAGGCATAACTGCTCATAAATATCACCCTCTCTGTCTTGAATAATGATTATTTCTTTGGCTTTTTGTAGTGTTTTCTTTGTTTTAATAGAAGAAACGATCCATTTATAGGACTCTTTTTCTTCAATGGGTATGCTGTTATGAATGTATGTTTCTTTTTAGGAGGCAGTTCATGTTCTCTATTCCAAATTTTTATATCTGAAAAACCGTAAGGCATCAAAGTATCAGTATCGAGAACATAACTAGGGTGAATGTAAAAACCAAGACGTCTTTCATTTGCAATTGGTATAGCCTATAAATTCATACTTTTTTATTCGATTTCTATGGTTGTAGAGGTTTATTTCGCTAGTGTCCTGAATGTACAATACGGTTTTATCTTCGATACAACTGGTGCAATTAGAAGCCATATTTCTCACAATATCTTGTTCACTAACATTAACATTATCGTTTCGTAGAAAACAATACATCGCTTTGGTTTCGGAGTCGCTTTCTGCTAATTGTCTTATCGAATAAATACTATTAACAAACAAGCGATTGAGAATAGAATTACCTCTATTCAACAATTACTTGTCTTTTAAATTTTCAAAATATCTTGTCTGCACTTTTTTCAAATATATCAAAAATATTTGTGTCGAGACGGTAGCTATTAATGGCTTTTTTTTATTGTCTCATTTTTAGAAAAATAACAATATTATACTTGTTTGTATCTTAAGATTAGATTTTAGAAGGAGATATTTGAAACTCTTTCTTGTTACCTTTTGAGTTAAAATGCCTTCTTTTTATTGAGCCATAATTGTTTAGTAGAAAATAAAGATTGAATATTAATTATTAATAGATTTAATGTGCGTTTATAGTTACAAATTAATCATTTTAGGGATCGTTTAATTAAAATTAATATTTTTTTTAGAAAGAAAAAAATATATTTTTTGTTACGATATTATCGCTAAATATCTTTTTTTAAGATATAAAAATGATATATAAGTGTATAATTGTGTATAAAATTACATATAATTAAATTTTATTTTTATTTTTTGAATAATTAATGATTTTATTTTTTATATCAAAAAATATGACTTATGTTTGCGTACACGGTTTTAATTTTAGCTTTTTTAAAAATTTCGTGTGCCCACACGAAATAAATTAAAAAATAAATTTAATTCAACAACAACCAAAAAAAATAATATTAAACCAAAAAAATTATGAAAAAAACAATTTTTATGTTGCTCTTAGTTTTCTCTACTGTTATTTATGGCCAATCTGAAAAAATAAAAATTTCAGGTAAAATAGTAGATGAAAATAATCAACCGCTACCTGGGGCCTCTATTCTTATTAAAGGCACAAATAATGGAGCGGCTACTGACTTTGAAGGGGCGTATGCTATACTGGCTAATACAGGTTCTACATTGGTATTTACCTTTATTGGTTACGATCAGAAAGAAATTGTAGTTGGTAATCAAACGGCTATTGATGTAAAGCTAAGTCCTACTAATAACACTTTAGATGAAGTTGTTGTTGTAGGGTATGGTACACAGAAAAAGTCGGATGTGACAGGGTCTGTTACTTCTTTATCAAAAGAGCGACTTTCTCAACTTCCCGTTACCAATGTACTACAATCTGTTCAAGGTGCCGTTGCCGGGGTAAATGTAACTCAGAGTTCATCTGCTCCTGGAAGTGGAACTTCTGCCCAAATTCGAGGGGCGAGTTCTATTAGTGCTTCTACAGGGCCTTTTATTGTTTTGGATGGTATGCCATTTAGCACTACAGGTGGATCTTTAAATGATATTAATCCTAATGATATTGAATCTTTGGAAATATTGAAAGATGCTTCGGCAGTCGCGATTTATGGAACCAGGGGATCAAATGGTGTTATTTTGATTACTACCAAAAAAGGAAAATCAGGAAAACCAGTTATAAAATTCAACACTTATGCAGGTATTGAAGAGTTTTCTAATAGAATAAATCCTTTGGGACCAGCTGAATATGTGCAAAAATATGCAGACTGGAAGACACAGTCCGGATCTAAGGATACGAATGTTTTACCGAATCTTTTTGAGCAACAAAACTATGCAAATGGAGTAGTTACCGATTGGATTGATCAGGTGGATCAACTAGGGAAAATTCAAAATTATAATGTGAGTATCTCTGGAGGCAGCGAAAGTGTTAAGTACTATATTTCAGGGGATCTATTGGAGCAAAAAGGAGTGTTGAAAGGGTATAATTTTCAACGTGGGAGTCTTCGATCAAATATTAATGCCAAAATAACACCTTATTTAGACGGAGGAGTAAATTTATTTTTGACAAACAATAATTATGACGGTGGCCATACTAATTTAACTTTGGCAGGCAGAATGAGTCCTTATGGTACTCTTTATGATGCAAATGGAGATTATGAAGTGTTTCCAATGTTTGGAGAACTTTTATACAGAAGCCCATTGGCTAGGTTGAATAGCCCTCGTAACGACAGAAACCAAAATATTACAGCGAATGCTTTTTTTGATTTAAGCCCAGATTTTTTACCGGGATTTAAATACAAATTAAATGTAGGATATACTTTGGTTCCGACTCAGTTTCAAAGTTATTTAGGCAGAAAAACGGGAGATTTATTAGGTACGGCTATGATATCGAATAGCGAAACAAGAAGTATGACCGTTGAGAATATATTTAATTACAACAAAAGCTGGAAAGATCACAGTATAGCGATTACCGGACTTTATAGTGCGCAACAAACCGATTTCTTTTCGTCTACTACATCCGCTTCAGGATTTATTAATGATCAGTTGGCTTTCAATAATCTATCGACTGCATCTTCTACGTCTGCAAGTTCTCAGGGATATAAGTCAAATCTTTTGTCACAAATGTTAAGAGTAAATTACTCCTATGCCAGTAAGTATCTTTTTACCGCTACAGCAAGGAGAGACGGTTACTCCGCTTTTGGATCTAATTCTTCAAAATATGGTTTGTTCCCTTCGGTAGCATTAGGTTGGAATATCTCGAAAGAAAAGTTTTTAGAAAATTCGGATTTTGTTAGTAATCTGAAATTAAGAGCTTCTTATGGACTTTCAGGAAATCAGGCAATTAATCCAAACGTGACTTCATCAACTGCGACTACTGTCAGATTGCCTTTCAATGGTGTTAGTACCGTAGGTGTTGTAGCCAATGTATTGGGTAATAAAGATCTTACCTGGGAAAGTACCCTTGGAACTAATGTTGGGTTAGATTTTGAATTGTTAAACAAAAGGATTTCCGGAACTATTGATGGGTACAGTACAAATACCAAAGATTTATTGTTATTACGCGCAATACCAGTTGTAACGGGTTATAGTCAGGTATTCCAAAATTTAGGTGAAGTGTCTAATAAAGGGTTGGAGATTTCGCTAAAAGCTACGGTTCTTAATAATGGGAATTTTAGATGGGAGACCAGTGCCAATTTTGCGACTAATAAAAACAAAATTGTTGATTTATACGGCGATAAAAAAGATGACATCGGTAATAGATGGTTCATAGGTAAGCCAATAGGTGTGGTGTATGATTACAAACAAGTAGGAGTATGGCAGGTAGGAGAAGATCCTTCAGGAGTAGACCCTTCAGCTAAACCGGGAGATTTAAAATTTGCCGATACCGATGGAAGCGGAACTATTACTCCGGCTGACAGAGTTGTTTTAGGCCAGACTAGTCCAAAATGGACAGGAGGGATTACCAATACTTTCCATTATAAAGATTTCCATTTAAATGTTTTCATTCAAACAGCGCAAGGAATTACTAAAAGCAATAACTTGTTGGATTATAGAGATTTTGGAGGCAGAGAAAATTTACCTTCAGGAATTGGGTATTGGACAGCAGCAAATCAGAATAATTCAAGACCTGCACTTTCTTATACCAATACAAGAGACTATAATTATCCAAAAGACGCCAGTTATACAAGGCTAAAAGATGTAACTCTAAGTTATGTAGCCAATACTAAAGTACTTGATAAATTAAATTTAGGAGGATTAACAATATATATGAGCGGTAGAAACCTTGTAACCTGGACCAAATGGTTTGGATGGGATCCAGAGGCTGATTTTGATAAAAGTTATGCATTCGACACGAATAGTTATCCTTTGACTCGTGTGTTTACAATTGGTACTAATATCACTCTAAAATAAGTAATAACTTTTAATAACTTTTAAAATGAAAAATAAAATATATATGGTTAGTCTTCTGATTTTAATGGGAGTTAGCTCTTGTCAGAATGATTATTTAGATGAAAAATTATATTCAAGTTATGATCCTACAGAACTCAATGATGAGCTGGGATTAAATGCTGCCCTGGTTGGTTTGCAAAACCAATATTCAGCCTGGCACACATTTTTGTCTTTACCTAATGCGACAGGTCAGGGCTGGTTGGGCTGTTGGCAAATCGGTACTGATGTTGCCTATAATAAGTCTCCGGCAGACTTAGATCCATGGTGTGTTCCTTTTACTGATTATGCGAATCTTACCGCTACAGATCCGGCAGTATCATATGCATGGAAATGGGCATATAAAATTATTAATAATTCAAATTCAGTTATTGCTGCCCTTGATAATCCTAAAACGGTTT
This sequence comes from Flavobacterium gawalongense, assembly GCF_007097265.1. Lineage (GTDB taxonomy): Bacteria > Bacteroidota > Bacteroidia > Flavobacteriales > Flavobacteriaceae > Flavobacterium > Flavobacterium gawalongense. Next base: position 63,021 of record NZ_VJZP01000024.1, read on the forward strand.
TAGCTCAGGCTGCTAAAGATAAGATAGCCGGAGAGGCTAAGTTTTACAGAGGATTGGCTTATAATACTCTGGTAACTCTTTTTGGTAAAGTGCCATTGATTACAGTTCCGGTCAGTGGACCAAAGACTGATTTTGTAAGAGCAGATCTAGCCGAATTGAACCAACTTATTGTGGATGATTTAGTATTTGCAAAAACAAATTTGCCTACAGTCAACAATGTTAGTAGCAATGTAAAAGGAAAGATGTACTCAAGAGCCCATTCAGCAATGGCTTCCCAAGTATTAGCTGAAGCTTATCTTAGGATGGGAAAAAATGATCTTGCCGAAGCAGCCTGTGACGCCATTATAAATAGCGGCGATTTCAGTTTGGTAAACCAAAGATATGGTATCAAAGCAAATCAGCCTGGAGATCCATTTGCCGATATGTTTATCTATGGTAACCAAAGGAGATCTCAAGGAAACAAAGAGGCAATCTGGGTATTAGAGATTGAAAATCCATCATCAGTGGTAGGGGGTACAGGATCAAGTTTGCCTGCAGGAACAACCGATGAAATTGGATTTCCACAACACCGAAGAGTTTGGGGATCCCGCTACCACCAACAAAAAGGGATGTTGCTTAGCGATTCTTTGGGAGGAAGAGGAATCAGCAGGATTGCCTTGACAAATTGGGTATTGAACAGTCTTTATTCCCCTGGTGACATGCGAAATTCAAAATACAATCTAAGAAGAGATTATTACTATAATGACCCGACATTTGCAAAGTTTGGGCAAAAAGTAGATATCAATGATCCATCGGTGAATACCGAGCGATTTATTGTGCCTCAAACTAATAAGTGGAATCAATTTGATCCTAAAGATCCCTTTGGATCAGCTATGATAAAAGATATCATTATCATGCGATTGGGAGAGACCTACTTGCTAAAAGCAGAAGCTCAGTTTAAACAAGGAAAACTTTCAGAAGCAGCTCAGACAATCAATATTTTGAGAAGCCGTGCTAATGCCGCTCCAATTACTGGTGCCGATATTACGATAGATTTTATTCTTGATGAAAGAGCAAGAGAACTTCTGGCCGAAGAAAATCGTAGAATGACTTTGATGCGTACCGGTCAACTTTTAAATAGAGTAGTGGGCAGAGGTCAAAAAATTACGGGAATTAGTGCCACTAATTTATTATTGCCGATTCCTCAAACGGAAATTAATTTGAATAAAGATGCCGTTTTAGATCAAAATCCTGGATATTAAAAGTTATTTAATTAAAACGAAACAGATTTAAATTGTTTCGTTTTAATTATTAAAAATCTAATAAAATGATCAAAAAAAATATTTTTTCACTTGACAATAAAGTGATTGTTGTTACGGGAGGTACAGGTGTTTTGGGAGGCCATTTTGTAAATGCAATTGTTCAAGCCGGAGGTATTGCAATTATATTGGGATTGAATGAAGA
>NZ_VJZP01000025.1 GCF_007097265.1 Flavobacterium gawalongense
CAAAGATTATTGAAAAAATGACTTGTTTAACAAATAATTAACCTTTATTGCCGTTCAATCCTGCAAGTTGGGTTAAGTCTTCTTATTTTTCTGTAAAAAGTATATTTCTATGCTAATTAGGTTTTATAATCGATTCAAAAATTGAATAAAAACTCTTAATATTTTTTTGCTAATTTTGCCAAATGATTAAAGTAATTATTATTGGTTCTGGAAATGTAGCACAACATTTGATTGCGGCATTTCAAAATTCCCAAAATCTGGGAACAGAAATCGAATTGGTTCAAGTTTTTTCAAGACAAATAGGAAGTGTCTCTCACCTACTCGATTTAGATCATATTACAAATGATTTTGATACTTTGACAGAAGCTGATTTGTATATTATTGCAGTTTCAGATGATGCAATTGCTGCCATTTCCTCGAAACTTCCGTTCAAAAATCGTTTGGTGGTTCATACTTCCGGAAGCGTTCCTTTGAATGCCTTGGATGACAATAATCGAAAAGGAGTTTTCTATCCTTTGCAAACCTTTACCAAAAACAAAGCTGTTGATTTTAAAATCATTCCAATTTGTTTAGAAAGCGAAAATGCCACCGATTTTCAATTATTGGAAAAAGTGGCTAAAGCAATTTCTGATAAGATTTTTGCCATCAATTCAGAACAACGGAAAGCATTACATGTTGCAGCGGTTTTTGTCAATAATTTCGTAAATCATTTGTACCAAATAGGAAACGAAATTTGCCAGGAACATCAGGTTCCTTTTGAAATTCTAAAACCTTTGATTTCAGAAACCACTCAAAAAATTATGGTACTTTCGCCTTCAGCAGCACAAACAGGACCAGCAAAACGCAATGATATCAAGACTATTCAAGCGCATGAAGCCTTTTTATCCAATGAAGATCATTTAAAAATTTATAAAACACTAACACAATCTATACAGCATAATGGCAAAAAGTTATAAAGAAATAATGAACGACATCACCACTTTTATTTTTGATGTTGATGGCGTACTTACCGATAGCTCCGTTTTTGTAACCAATGAAGGAGAAATTCTGCGAACTATGAATATTCGTGATGGTTATGCCATGAAAGCTGCAGTAGAAAGCGGTTATAATGTTTGCATCATTTCAGGTGGAAGCAACGAAGGCGTTCGAGTTAGATTAAGAAATCTGGGAATTACTGACATCCATTTAGGCACACCGAACAAAGTGGAAACCTTTGATGAATATACTGATGTGTACCAAATAAATCCTGAGCATGTTTTGTACATGGGCGATGATATTCCGGATTATCACGTCATGAAATTAGTGGGATTACCTGCTTGTCCGCAAGATGCCAGCCCCGAAATTAAAGCCATTTCAAGATATATTTCACATAAAAACGGAGGGAAAGGTGCTGCGCGTGATGTAATTGAACAGGTAATGAAAGCACAAGGAAAATGGATGGCATATTTTGACGGGAAACACGATTGATTAGTAATCAGTGGTCAGTTTTTTAGTAATCAGTTGCAATGATTAATAAAAAGTAATTTATTTCAATTTTTTCTGAACACTGAATTTTATATGAACAATAAAAACTGACCACTGAATACTAGCTCCTCCTATCTGAACACTAAAAAACTGAATACTGAACACTAAATATGAAGTTCCTAAAACTCATTCGATACCACAACCTGCTCATACTTGCTTTTATGCAACTTATTTTCAGGTACGGATTTTTTAAATTTCAGAATATTCCATTGGCATTAAATGACTGGCAATATGGATTATTGGTATTATCGACAGTATTACTTGCAGCGGGAGGTTATGTTATTAATAATATTTTTGACCAAAATACGGATAACATCAATAAACCCAACAACGTAATTGTAGGCAAAACCATTTCAGAAGCTAAGGCTTATAATCTATATATTGGACTTACTGTTTCTGGCGTGGCGATTGGTTTTTATTTATCGAATGTTATACTGAAACCTGGCTTTGCATCCATTTTTATCTTGATTGCCGCAACACTTTATTTTTATGCTACAAGCCTAAAGCAAATGATGCTTATTGGGAATAGCATTGTTGCTTTATTGCTTTCTTTTAGTGTGATTATCATTGGAGTTTTTGATTTATATCCTGTAACATTTGAAGGCAATCAACAACAAATGGCTGTTGTTTTTTCAATCCTTTTAGATTATGCGCTGTTTACTTTCATCCTTAATTTTATTAGGGAAATAGTAAAAGACTTAGAGGATGTAAATGGCGATTACAATCAAGGAATGAATACATTACCTATTGCCATAGGAATTAACAGAACCTCAAAAATAGTTTTTGGATTAAGTTTTATTCCAGTTTTGGCGATTCTTTTTTACATAAACAATTATCTTTTCCAACTGCAGTTTGCAACAATATATTTATTGCTGTTTGTATTGGGACCGCTTCTTTTTTTTACTTTGAAAATTTGGACTGCAAAAACTAAAAATGACTTTCACAAATTGAGCTTACTTCTTAAATGGATTCTTCTTTTCGGGATTATATCTATTGTTGTTATTACTATAAATATGAAATGAGCACAACGGAAATCTGTTATAAACAAAAGAAGAGGTTTAAAGCGAATTGTATATGCCCCTTAAAAAAAATAAAAATCTACATATAAAACATAATGCTTAGAAATAAATTAAAAAAATACAAACTGATTCTAGCTTCGGGTTCTCCAAGACGTCAGCAGTTCTTCAAAGATTTAGATTTGGACTTTGAAATTAGGCTAAAAGAAATTGAAGAAGTTTATCCTCCGGAATTAGAAGCTGCAGAAATCACTAATTATCTGGCTGAATTGAAAGCCAATGCTTTTGAAGGGGAATTGCAAACCAATGAAATCCTTATCACAAGCGACACTATTGTTTGGCATAATAATAAGGCTTTAGGTAAGCCAAAAGACGAACAAGATGCCTTTGAAATCTTGAAATCATTGTCAAACACCACACATGAAGTGATAACTTCCGTTTGTTTTAAAACCAATGAAAAAACAGCACTACTTCACGAAATAACTAAAGTTACTTTCAATGAATTAAGCGACGAATCCATTCGTTATTATTTAGAAAATTACAAACCTTATGATAAAGCGGGCGCCTATGGAATCCAAGAATGGATAGGTTTTATAGGTGTTTCAAAAATTGAAGGTTCGTATGCAAATGTGATGGGAATGCCTACGGATAAAGTTTACGAATATTTAAGTAAATTAGCTTAATTAAATTATGGATATGGCTTTCTTTAACGAATATACAAAAGAATTAATTGCAACCGGAATTCTGTTCATTTTGTTGATTTTATTACGAATTATTTCTACAAAATTGGTAAGACGGTATGCTAAATCGAGTCATAGTATTGAACACCGGACCAATTTAGTGATCAAATACATTCATTTGTTTATTAATATTCTGGTAGTAACTGCCTTAATAATAATTTGGGGAGTTCAGACTAAAGATATTTTTATTGCGCTTTCCTCTATTACAACTGTTGTAGGTGTTGCCATGTTTGCCCAATGGTCCATTTTGAGTAACATCACATCCGGTATTATTTTGTTTTTTTCTTTTCCGTTTAAAATTGGTGATGTAATAAAGATTCATGACAAAGATTTTCCTATTGAAGCCGAAATTGAAGATATTGGTGCTTTTCATGTGTACTTAAAAACCAATGATGGGGAAAAGATTATTTATCCTAATAACTTACTTTTACAAAAAGGAATTTCAATTATGAAAAATCATTTTGATGACAAAGAATTCGTGGATTAATCTTAACTTTATAAAGACTTAATTTTCAATTTATTCCATTTACAAGTCACTAAACTAAAAGTGATAATTATACAACTATTGATAAAAAATATATAATACTTTAGAATTTTTATTACATCATATTTGCTTGTTAAACTTAGAAATAATTCCAATTGATTTTAAAAACAAAAAAGATATGAATGACATCTTAAAATTTCCATTTTATGCTAAATTAACTCTAGTTCTATTGAGTTTAATGGCTATTATCTTTATTTTTTATATTGGTCAAGACATATTGATTCCTGTAATGATGTCGTTTTTATTTGCGATATTATTGTATCCTATCGTTCAGTTTTTTAAATCAAAACTTTATTTTCCACATGTTTTGGCGGTAATGATAACGGTACTTTTATTTGTATTAATTTTTATTGGACTTTTTGTATTTCTATCCTTTCAGATTAGTGATTTTACAGATGATTTTGATAAAATTGAAAAAAACATCAACATTCATCTCCGCAATATTCAAGGATTTATCAGAGACAATTTTCATTTAAGTTCAAGAGAACAAAAACAATATATCGATACTGCCACTGAAGATTCAATGGAAAAAGGAAAAGAGATGATCGGCACTACTTTAATGTCGTTTACTGACACCTTGATGAATTTGATTTTAATACCTATTTATACTTTTTTAATTCTTTTATACAGAACTCATTTTTTGCTGTTTTTATCCAAATTATTCAAAAAAGAGAACCATGAACAGTTAAAAAATATATTAACCCATATTAGAGTAGCCATCAACAGTTATATCGTGGGTTTAATTATTGAAATGATTTTAGTTTCAACAATGACAACGCTTGGATTTATGCTTATCGGTGTAAAATATGCTATTTTGTTGGGAATTATTACAGGAATTTTAAATCTGATTCCTTACATCGGAATACTATTTGCCGGAGTTTTAAGCATCGTTGCTTCGCTTACGGGTTCTCCTGATTTATCAATAATTCTTGGTGTAATTGTGATTACTGTCGTAGTTCAGTTAATTGATAATAACATTCTAGTTCCTATGATTGTGAGCTCCAAAGTAGAAATAAATGCATTTGTATCTATTGTTGGAATCATTATAGGGGGAGCAATTGCGGGAGTTTCCGGTATGTTTTTGGCGCTTCCAATTCTTGCCATACTAAAAGTGATTTTTGACAGAATAGAATCATTAGAACCTTGGGGTTACTTGATGGGGGATCATTTACCAAAAACGTATACTTGGCATAATATTAAATTACCACTGTTTGATTCAGATATATCGTCAAAAAAAACCATAATTAAAACGGATATTATAGTTCCCACATTTACGGAAACAACTACAGAATCTGATGTAAATCGGACTGAAAATTAAGCGCTTAAAATTTCAAAATCTATTTAAAATTAATTTTTTTAAGATGCTCCAAAACCAAAAACTGATTTTAATCTTATTACTGCTCAGTTACTGTCAGATTTCTTTTTCGCAGGTAGACAAACCAAAAAAAGATTCTTCCGAAGTATACAGAGATATTCAAACCTATTCAAAAAAGAGGAAATTTACTACCGTATTACATCAGTTAATTTTTAGACCTGTGAATTTAAAAGTTAAAAAGAAAAAAGTGGTTCAAAAAAAATACCTCGCTTTTGAAGGTAGAACTATCAGAAACATCAATATTATTACGCTCGACCCTTTTGGATATTCAGAAATTGATTCTACAAAAGAACCAAGAAATTGGGCGGAAAGAAGTGGGAATAGAATACACATTAAAACCAATAGACTGGCCATTCAGAATTTATTACTCATAAGAAAAAATGAACCGCTGGATTCTTTATTGGTAAAAGAATCTGAACGTTTAATAAGAACGCAGCGTTATATAAGCAGGGTTAATGTATTACCGCAGTTAATTGAAAACAATCCGGATTCAGTAGATGTTTTCATTCGTGTGCTTGATTCGTGGAGTATTATTCCAAAAGGTTCTATTTCAAACTCTAGAACATCTATTGAATTGAAAGAGCGTAACTTTATGGGTTCCGGTCATGAATTTGATACTGAATATAAAACCAGATTCAACGATGGGAAAAGCGCCTATAAATTCGCCTACGGTATTCCCAACATCAAAAATACATTCATAAAAACAATATTAAGTTATCATATTGATTTAGACGGTTATTATGGGAAAAGTGTAACTATTGACCGTCCTTTTTATTCCCCTTTTGCTAAATGGGCGGGCGGAATTTACGTCGATCAACAATTTAGAAAAGATACGCTTCAGGATACCAATTTGATATATGCCAAACAAAATTTTAAATACAATTCACAAGATTTATGGGTAGGCCAAGCTTTTCGATTATTTAAAGGAAATACTGAGGGAGACAGAACTACAAATCTAATTTTATCCGGTAGGTTTTTAAATATAAAATACATTGAAAGTCCTACTGCCGTATATGATCCAATTGATTTCTATTCTGATGAAAAATTTTTACTTTTCGGGATTGGTGTTACTTCAAGAAAATTTATTGAAGACAAATATATTTTTAAAAATGGAATTATAGAGGATGTACCCATTGGGAAAATTTATGGAATTACGGGAGGTTATCAACATAAAAATAACAGTGATCGTTATTATTTGGGTGGTAGAGCTGCATTTGGAAATTTTTATAAATGGGGATTTTTAAGCGCCAATTTTGAATTAGGTTCCTTTTTTGATAAATCGATTACAAACCAGACCGCTTTTTCTTTTCAGGCAAATTATTTTACTAATTTAATTGATATTGGAAAATGGAAATTAAGACAATTTATTAAGCCACAATTCCTTTTGGGTATAAACCGTTTAAATTCTATTGGAGATCGGCTTACAATTAATGAAAATTATGGAATCTCTGGTTTTAATAGTGCAGAACATGGTACCCAAAAAGCGGTGTTGACACTACAAACTCAGGCCTATGCACCATGGAATCTTTGGGGATTTAGATTGAATCCCTATTTTAACTATTCAATCGCTATGCTGGGAAATACCGAAAAAAGATTGGGTGAAAATAAAGCATATTCTAAAATTGGTATCGGATTTATTATAAATAATGATTATTTGGTATTTAGTTCTTTTCAAATATCTCTTTCCTATTACCCTTCAATTCCCCGTGATGGCGAAAATGTTTTCAAAACCAATTCTTTTGAAACCACGGATTTTGGCTTTCAGGATTTTGAATTGGCGAAGCCACGGACGGTTATTTTTAAATAAAAAAAATAAATTTAAACATCTAGTTTAAAACGGATTATAATAAATTCAATCTGTTTTATATAAGGTGTGAATTATATAATTCTGAGCTATAATTGTATAAGTTACTAAATACAATAATGCTTTATCTTTACTCTAATAAAAATATTATTAACTAATACTAAAAAACAAGATGAAAAAAGTTACCGCTTATTTAATGATAATGGTATTGTCATTAAGTGTAATTCCAACCACAATTAGTGCTGCTGAAAAAAATCCAACTACAGTATCAAACAATCCTAAAGAAGTACCTGCAGAAGTTAAAGTTTTACTTTCTCGTTTAGATGAAATAAAAGCGATGGACAAATCTTCAATGAAATCTTCTGAGAAAAAAGCGCTTCGTAAAGAAGTTCGTGCTATTAAATCTGAGCTAGCATCAACTGGAAATGGTGTTTATTTATCTGTTGGTGCAATTATCATTGTTATCCTTCTATTGATCCTTTTATTGTAATCAGTTTCGAAAATAAAATTTAAAGAGAGGCTGGAATACTTCTCTTTTTTCATGAAAACTATGAGCCCAATTAAATGTTAATTATTCAAATTGGCACAATTATTGGCTATATATAAAAATATTGACATAAAGAGTTAATATTAAATAATTATTAATTAAATATTTGAAAAATGAAAACATTAAAATTAATCGCCGTTGGTATAATTCTTTTAGTATCAAGTGCAATACAAGCTCAAGTTTCTGTAAATGTAAACATAGGTACACCACCATCATGGGGGCCTGTAGGATACTCTAACGTAGACTATTATTATTTACCAGATATTGAAGCCTACTATGATATTAGGGCTACACAATTTATTTATTTTGGCGGAGGAAGATGGATACGATCTAGGTATTTACCTACACAGTATAGAAATTATAATTTATATAATGGATATAAAGTAGTACTAACCGATTATCATGGTTCAAGACCTTATAGTAACTTTAAAAATCATAAAGTAAAATATTACAAAGGTTACCATGGAAAACCACAAAAATCTATAGGTTCAAATCGTAGTAATAACCATAAAGCATATAAAAATAATGGTAATAGTGGTAATGGAAAAGGAAATAATGGAAAAGGAAATAATGGCCATGGAAATGGAAAGCATTAATACTTATTCCTCTAATTAAAAAAGAGAGAGTCCCAAAATTGGGACTCTCTCTTTTTTAATACAAAACTCTGATAAAATGATTTGTAAGTGGTTTCGTTTATTCTAACTTTCCTCAGATTATTATTCAATTCCTTGAAATACAAATATTAGAATTTCAACTATTTCTCCATATACAATAACATTCTGTTTACTAGGTATCTATAAAAAAAATTATAAAAAAATCACAAAAATTTATTCTTATTATTCTTATATTTACGGTAACAATAATGTTAAACTAAAAAACCACAACAAGATGAAAAAAATCACCTTTTATTTAATGATGATGGTATTATCATTAACTGTTATTCCAACCACAATCATTGCTGCTGAAAAAAATCCAATTACAGTAACAAGTAATACTAAAGAAGTTCCTGAAAATGTTAAAAAATTGCTTTCTCGTTTAGATGAAATAAAAGCAATGGACAAATCATCTATGAAATCCTCAGAGAAAAAAGCACTTCGTAAAGAAGTACGCGCTATTAACGCTGAGTTAAAATCTACCGGACACGGTATTTATTTATCTGTTGGTGCTATTATCATTGTTATCCTTTTGTTGATTCTTTTAGTGTAATAAAATTTTAAAATAAAAAAAAGAGAAGCTCGCTGGGAGGGCACTGAAAAAGTCCTTAAAGAATTAGATTTCATTAAAAGAGTAGAAAAATAAGATTTTCTACTCTTTTTTTTTATCCTGAAAATGAAGCACTTAAGCAAAACTCGAATTTTCCTTAATCGCCTTAAAATGTCTAATTACTAAAAAGAGATACTTTTTCAGTGCCCTCGTCGTTGGCAGCCTCTTTTTTTTGGAAAGCAAAAATCTTAATTAATTGTTAATTAATTTATATTGGCATAGTTGTTGGCTTTATAAAAAAAGTATTGCCCTAAAGAGTAAATATAAAATTATTAAATCAATTAAATATTTGAAAAATGAAAACATTAAAATTAATCGCCGTAGGAATTATCCTTTTTGCATCTAGTGCAATACACGCACAAGTTTCAGTAAGTTTAAATATAGGTTCAGCTCCATCTTGGGGTCCTGTAGGATATGCAGAAGCAGAATATTATTATTTGCCAGATGTTGAAGCTTATTATGATGTAAGAGCAACACAATTTATTTATTTTGGTGGAGGAAGATGGGTACGATCTAGATATTTGCCTAGACAATATAGAAATTATGACTTGTACAGCGGATACAAAGTAGTATTAAACGATTATCATGGTTCAAGACCTTATAATAACTTTAATCATCATAAAGTAAAATATTACAGAGGATATCATGGTAGAGAACAAAGAACGATAGGTTATAATAATAACTGTAGACAATATGATAATCATAGACAATATGATAACCGTAGACAATATGATAATCATAGAGAAAATAAAGGGCGTGATCATGGAAATAAAGGGCGTGATCATGGAAATGGTCATGGAAACGACAGAGACTAATTACTATAAAATAATCATTACAAAAGAGAGAGCCAAAATTGGGAGGCTACTGAAAAAGTCCTTAAAGAATTAGATTTCATTAAAAGAGTAGAAAAATAAAATTTTCTACTCTTTTTTTTATCCTGAAAATGAAATACTTAAGCAAAACTCGAATTTTCCTTAATTGCCTTAAAATGTCTAATTACTAAAAAGAGATACTTTTTCAGTGGCCTCCCAATTTTGGTTCTCTCTTTTTTTTTAAATGAAATTTTTATTTTAAAGAAAACCAAAAACATTTCAGAAAAAATTATTTAATTCCTACATTTGAAGCTATTGCAAATTAAATTTTAAAAAATGCAAAAAAAACACCTACAAGCTATTACCGTATTTCTTTTTTGTTTTCAAATAACAATTGCTCAACAACCTCAAAAACTAAATTCGGTTGAAATTTATAATCAAATCCAAAAGCTTAATTTTCTAGGTTCAGTTCTTTATATAGCCGCACACCCGGATGATGAAAACACCCGCTTAATTTCTTATTTATCAAATGAGACTAAAGCAAGAACCGGCTACTTATCTTTGACGCGCGGTGACGGCGGACAAAATTTAATAGGTCCGCAATTGCGTGAATTATTAGGTGTAATTCGTACTCAAGAACTTATAGAAGCCAGAAAAATTGATGGTGGTGAACAATTTTTTTCCCGTGCCAATGACTTTGGTTTTTCTAAAAATCCAACTGAAACATTAGAAATTTGGGACAAACAAAAAGTACTCTCCGATATTGTTTGGGCGATTAGAAAATTTCAGCCTGATGTAATTATCAATCGTTTTGACCATCGTTCACTAGGAACCACACACGGTCATCATACGGCATCGGCAATGCTGAGTGTAGAAAGTTTTGATTTAACCAATAATCCAACCATTTTTTCGGAACAATTAAAATCAGTTCAGCCTTGGCAACCCAAACGCCAGTTTTTTAATACTTCATGGTGGTTTTATGGCAGCAAAGAAAAATTTGATGCCGCTGACAAATCAAATTTGATGGAGATGCAAATAGGCGCTTATTTTCCATCAATTGGAAAATCAAATCAGGAAATTGCCGCTTTAAGCCGCAGTCGTCATCAGTCGCAGGGTTTTGGAAGTACCGGAAGTCGTGGTGAGGAAACCGAATATTTAGAATTTATAAATGGCGAACCATTAAAAAATAAATCTTCAATTTTTGAAGGAGTCGACACGAGTTGGAACCGAGTAAAAGGAGGCAAACCTATTGGAGAATTATTGGCAACAATTGCTTCGCAATTTGATCATACCAATCCTTCGGCTAGCATTCGCAATTTGGCGAAAGCCTATACCATGATGCAAGCATTGGAAGAGAAACATTGGACCACATTAAAATCGTCTGCGATAAAAGAAATTATTGCTGCTTGTTCCGGATTGTATCTGGAAGCAGTTGCCCAAAATCAGGAAGCAACTCCCGGCAGTATTGTAAAACTAAAACTTGAGGCCATAAATAGAAGTGCTATTCCGATGCAATTAATGAGCGTCACCACTTTGCCGGAACAAAAAAGCACTCCTCAAAATACAGCTTTAAATACTAATATTTTAAAAAACATAAACCTTGATTTACAATTGCCTAAAACCATAGAATATACACAACCGTATTGGTTAAAAGAAAAAGGCAATGAAGGAATATACACGGTAGATGATCAAAAAAATATTGGAATTCCTGATAGTAGTAGGGATGTAAAAGTAGTTTTTAACATCCAAATCAATGGAATTGACATTCCTTTTGAACGAACCGTTGTCTATAAATACAATGATGGCGTAAAAGGAGAAATGTATAATTATTTAGATATTGTTCCAGAGATAACGACTAGTATTCTGGACAAAGTAGCCCTTTTTAAGGATAACAAAAATAAAACAGTAGCGGTAAAAATTAAAGCTGGAAAAGATGCCGTGAAAGGGGAATTGAAACTGGAATTACCTAATAATTGGATGGTTTCCCCAAAATTGATTCCATTTAATTTAGAAAAAAAGGGAACAGAACAAATCGTTTATTTTGAGGTAACTCCACCAAATCAACCCGATGAAGCTGTAGCCAAAAGCATTGCCGCCATTGACAATATTCGATATGATAAAGACCAAATCATCATCGATTACAATCATATTACAAAACAACAGGTATTGAAGCCGGCCGAAGCCAAATTTATCAAGCTGGATTTAAAAACCAACGGGGAAAAAATTGGCTACATTATGGGAGCTGGAGATGAGGTCCCTGAAAGCTTGACACAAATGGGTTATAAAGTTACTCTCCTAAAAGCAGAAGAAATAACTCCCGAAAAACTAGCCAATCTTGATGTGGTTATCACTGGAGTACGAGCTTATAATACCGTACAAGCATTGGCCAACAAACAAAGTATTCTTTTGGAATTTATAAAAGAAGGAAAAACAATGTTGGTACAATACAATACACCCGATGACATTGTTCCGGCAAATATTGCTCCGTTTCCACTCAAAATTTCACGTGACAGAGTTACTGAAGAAAATGCTGAAGTTCGATTTTTAGCGCCTAATCATCCCGTTATGAATTTACCAAATAAAATCACTTCAAAAGATTTTGAAGGTTGGAAACAGGAACAAGGATTGTATTATCCTAAAGAGTTTGATAAAGCCTTCACTCCTATTTTATCATCAAATGATAAAGGGGAAACACCAAAGGACGGGGCTTTATTAGTCGCTCCTTACGGAAAAGGGTATTATATTTATACCGGTTTAAGTTTTTTTAGAGAATTACCTGAAGGTGTTCCTGGAGCTTTTAGATTATTATCAAATATGATTTCGCTAAAATCAGCTGTAAAGATTCCCGCCCAAAAAATTAAGCCTTAAAAAAATCAAAAATGGAAACAAAAAAAATAAAAACCTGGAAGAAAAACTACACTTGGGTCCTTGTAGCCAATGCCATTTATATTTTGATTTTTTATCTAATAATGGAATTATACTCTTAAATTATGCAACTATTCGATTGGGTCATACTTATAGTCACTTTACTATTTATTGTAATTTATGGAGCCTGGAAAACCAGAGGAAGTAAAAATGTAGAAGATTTTATTCTTGGTGGTAACGAAACGCCTTGGTATGTGGTTGGACTTTCGGTAATGGCCACACAAGCCAGTGCCATTACTTTTCTTTCTACTCCCGGACAAGCGTATCATGACGGAATGGGGTTTGTACAGTTCTACTTTGGATTACCCATTGCCATGGTGGTAATTTGTGTAACTTTTATCCCTTTATACCACAGATACAAAGTATACACTGCTTATGAATACCTCGAAAAAAGGTTTGATTTACAGACACGTTCACTTGCTGCCATACTTTTCCTGTTTCAAAGAGGTTTAGGAACAGGTCTTACCATTTATGCTCCGGCTATTATTTTGTCAGCAATATTGGGTTGGAACCTCAACATTATGAATATTATAATAGGTGTTTTGGTAATTATTTATACGTTTTCCGGTGGAACAAAAGCAGTAAACGTGACTCAAAAACAACAAATGTTTGTAATCATGTCAGGAATGTTAATCACGTTTTTTCTCCTATTACATTATTTACCAAATGATATGACTTTTACTAATGCTTTGCATATTGCCGGGGCAAATGATAAAATGAATATTGTTAATTTTTCAACTGATCCAGAGGAAAAATACACTTTTTGGAGTGGAATCACGGGAGGTTTTTTCCTGGCGCTGGCTTATTTTGGTACGGATCAATCGCAAGTAGGACGCTATTTATCTGGGAAATCTGTTCGGGAAAGCCAAATGGGATTGATAATGAATGGTCTTTTAAAAGTGCCAATGCAATTTTTCATTTTGCTAACGGGAGTTATGGTTTTTGTTTTTTTCCAATTCAATCCAGTTCCTTTAAATTTTAATCCCAACAATAAAATAGCCATTGAGAAATCACAATTCAAAGAAGAATATCATGTTTTAGAAAAAAAACTGGATGCTTTATCCGAAGATAAAAAAGTGATTAATCTATTGTACATCGATCAGCTCAATCAGGATTATGATAATCCAATTCTTCGAAAAGAATTAATTGCATTATCCAACAAAGAAAAAGATTTGAGAGATCGAGCTAAAGAAATTATCCTAAAAGCCGATAGTAACAGCGAAACGAACGATAAAGATTATGTTTTTTTTCATTTTATCCTGAATTATTTACCCAAAGGACTCATTGGTTTATTACTTGCTGTAATTATTTCTGCGGCTATGTCGTCTACTGCTTCAGGACTGAATGCTTTGGCTTCTACAACAGCAATTGATATTTACAAACGCAATCTGAAAGAAGAAAAATCAGAAAAACATTATCTCAATGCCACGAAATTTTTCACACTCATATGGGGAATAATAGCTATTCTTTTTGCTTCTATTGGCACGCTATTCGAAAATTTAATCCAATTGGTAAATATCATAGGATCAATTTTCTATGGAACTGTTTTGGGAATTTTCTTGGTTGGTTTTTATATCAAACAAGTTCATGGCAAAGCCATTTTTAGCAGCGCAATAATAAGCCAATTAACCATTTTTATAATCTATTATTTTGCCATTTATATTTACCCAAGCGGAGAAGAAAAACTGGGTTATTTATGGCTCAATTTCATTGGAGCTTTGTTAACCATTGTAATTTCGTTGCTGTTGCAATGGACGATTTTCAGAAAACAAAAGGCTAACTAATTTTAGGAAAAGGCACATCAAAAAAAATCCCGTCTCGATTATCGAGACGGGATTTTTTTGTGAGAAACAGTTCGAATAATTAATTCTTACTCCACTCTGCTATACTTTCTTTATTCATTTTTACATAGTCTTGGTTTTTGGCAGCCTCTGCTGCTGTAAGTGATAATTTTGCTGTCTCAATAGCGCCTTTTTTATCCCCAAGCTTAGCTTGTATTAATGATTTTAATCTGCTATACCAAAATGGTTTTTCTGTACTCATATCCAAAGCTTTGTTTACATAAACCAATGCTTTTGCATTATCGCCATTCGACTGATATAAAAATTGTGCTGCAGAAAAATAATCTCCGGCAGTTGGACCAGCTAATGCTTTCTCAATGTTGGCAGTTGCTTTTTTCTGTGTAGGTACTTCAAATTTTAAAGCTGCATAAGAATTCTCCCAATATATTTCTAAAAAAGCAAAATTATTATCTAAACCACTTATTCCTATAGTAAATGTTTCTACACTTTTAGTTAAAGTTTCTGGCTTAACAGTAGCTCTAAGTGCTACATTTTCTTCTTTCCATTCTTCTGGATTACCCCAGTTATCAGTGGTAGAATAAAATATTATTTCCCAACTTTCAATTTTCGGAATTGTATACAAAGCGTATTTTCCTTTTTTCAAGGTTTTACCATCAATAACGACATCATCACTAAATGAAATTGTCGTGTTTTCATTAGCTCCTGTTCTCCATACTTTTCCAAAAGGAACCAAATTACCAAAAACAGCTCTTCCTCTGGCACTAGGTCTGGAATAATTAATTTCTACATCTGTCAAACCAACCGCTTGAATAATTGTAGCTTTCGGACTTGATTGAGGAGTCTTTACTTGTGCCTCCATGGCAAAATTTGCAATAATGATAGCTAATGCAATGAGTATTTTTTTCATATTATAAGTTTTTATCTTTTTCAAATTTACAAATTCAGTTATTCCTAAATGTTAATTATTCCTTAATTTAGAATCCATATGCTGCACTTCATTAAAACCTAATTCATTGAAATGATTGATTACTACGTCTGCTTCCGATAAATCTTGATCTTTTGAATGAATACTATTATAACCCACGCAAAAAATCCCGGCAGCTTTTGAAGCTCTAATTCCGTTAGTACTGTCTTCAATTACAATACAGTTTTCTTTTGGAGCAACCGATAATGAAGCAGCATGCTCAAAAATGGCAGGATGTGGTTTTGATTTAGGAAAATCTTCGCCACTCACAACATGAGTGAAATATTCATGCAGCTTAAAGCGACGAAAAACACGCTCAATAGTAACTTTTGAAGCTGAGGAAGCCAAAATCAATTGGATTCCGTTTTCGTGTAATTCTTTGATTAATTTTTCAACACCTTCTAATAATTCCAAATCTTCTTTGCTATCAAAAGCATCATTGAAAATAGATCTTTTTCGTAGAATTAAATCCTCCACATCTTGTTCAAGGTCAAATATTCCTTTCAATTTCTGGAATATATTTCGAGTAGAATTTCCTGTAAATGAAGTATACATTTCCTCAGTAACAGCAATATTCAATTCATCAAATTGTTTGAAATAGGCATAACGGTGTACTGGTTCTGTGTCGACAATTACACCATCCATGTCGAAAATTACTGTTTGTATCATTTTTTTAGATTATTAGATTCTTTAGTTTATAAGTATTAATTTCTGGGACTGAGACTGAGATTTAAAAAAACCTTTCAACTGAGTTCGATTATTATTTTAGATGTAATCATACAGTAATTAGTATCGGCTAATTATAGATCGAACTCAGGTTATTAAGTAAGCACTTTCAACCGTCACTTCGAGGCTTAATTTTTTTACAAAAAAAGCAATATAAAATGACGTATTATTCTTGCATGTTAATTTTGTTAAATTATTTATTTTCAATACATTAAATAAAAACGTCAATGGTAGTGATTTTGAACATTAATGCGATAGCTTTAATGTTTAAAATTGTATCGAGAAGTCTTCAAAACGTAAGGGTTCTCGATACTTCGTAAAAATTTTCTATCGCAAATTATTACTCAACTCGAACTGACGAATCCTTAACCTTAATGACATTAGGCTCGAGATGACAACTGAACACTGAACACTATTTCTTAAGTAAATATCGAATCACGGTTTCCGCAGCATATAAACCAAATAATCCCGGCATATAGCTATTAGTTCCGTAAAACGATTTTTTGAAATTGGAACCATCGGTCATTTTTAAACTGCTTTCATCTTGAATTTCAGAAGAAAATACCACTTTCAATTTGTCAATTTTCACTTCTTTTAATCTTCTTCTGATTGTTTTTGCAAAAAAACAATTGACCGTATTGGTAATATCCGTCACCTTTACTTTAGAAGCTTCCATCTTACCGCCAGCACCCATGCTGCTTATAATTTTCACTCTTTTTCTTTTGGCTGCGATAATCAAATTCAATTTTGGAGTCACGCTGTCAATACAATCCAAAACATAATCAAATTCCTCCGAAACTATCTCAAAAGCACGCTCTGGCGAAAGAAACTCCTGTATGCGTGTCAATTTCAATTCTGGATTAATATCCATTAATCGGTCACCTACAACAGTAACTTTTGGTTGCCCCACAGAAGAATGCAAAGCAGGTAATTGTCGGTTTATATTCGTAATATCAACCACGTCTCCATCTACAATTGTCATTTTCCCCACTCCTGCTCTCGCCAAAAATTCGGCTGCAAAAGACCCCACACCACCAAGTCCTACGACTAATACATTTGCATTTTTCAATTTATTTAAACCTTCTTTTTTAAATAAAAGTTCGGCTCTTTCTGTCCACTCTGCCATTTTTTTTTGTTTAAAGTTTAATGTTTAAAGCGCTATAACTTCAACATTCAAAATCTGTTTTTATGTTTAAAATTTAATTTTAAAAACATTTGCAAAATTACTATTCACTTGTTTCTGAATTTCTTCTACCGAAATTCCTTTGTATTTTGCTGCCAAAGCATAAACGGTTGCCAAACTTTCTTCTGCAGTATCCGTTTCCAAGAAAAATCGATCATCCGGCATGCTTTTAAAAACTGTTTCCAGCTCTGGATTTTGTAATAAATATTTTCCAAACGAAATATAAAATCCATTATCCAATAACTGTTTCGCTAACTGTTCACTTTTGGAAAACCCATGAATTAGTATTGGAACCGTAATATTTAATTTTTTTGTAATTTCAATTAATTCCTGAAAAGCAGCTACACAATGAATCACGACTGGTTTTTGATATTTCTGTGCCAAAAACAATTGCTTTTCGAATACTAGCTGTTGCAATTCCATCGGAATTACTATTCGTTTGTCCAGTCCACATTCGCCCACAGCAAGACAACCTGATTCTTGCAATTGGCGCTCGATTATCGCAAAATCAGATTCCAATCGGTCTTCAACAATAAACCAAGGATGAATTCCTATGGAATAAAATGGAATCGTTGCATCAAATTCCCATGGATACTGATTGACTAACTCCAACAAATCAGGTTGATTTGTAAATTTATGTGTATGTAAATTAAAGAACTGCATTAGTCGTGAAATTTTTTAACTCCTGCTTTTATTTCGATATTCAAATCGTTTTCCAAAGGCACTTTTGGACAGGAATATTTATAATTATAAGCACAATACGGATTATAAGAAGTATTGAAATCGATAACAATTGTGTCGCCTTTTGGTATTCTCAAATCAATATATTTTCCGCCTATATAACTTTCATTCCCCGAAGTCAAATCAGAAAATGGTAAAAACAAATAGTCCTTATAGGATACTTTTTTCGAAAGTTCAATATTCTTATACACATTCAATTTCAGCTCTTTTCCATCAATCGTAAAGATAACTTCTCCGTATTTTACATACAACGGTTTTCTGTCCGTAGACGTTTTCATCTCAAATGGTTTTTCTTTTTTTGTTCTGACAAATTTGGCTGTCACAAAAAACTTCTCATTAATGGGATAAAAATCCAATGTTTTGAATTCCGCCAAATCTTCTGCTAATAAAGGACTTGTTTTAGCATCAGCATATTCTGTGTTTAAATCCTTTTGAAATTTGGCAACAGCCGAAACATTAAATTTTTCTTGGCCAAAGCCAAAATTAAACTGCACTAAAAAAAACAAAGCGAATAGCGTTCTCATTTTTATAATTTTAAGCAAAAATAGTTTAAAAGTTACAATGCTACAAAGACGTATCGCTACAAAGTTTTCTACCTTTACAAAATTAGAACTTTATAGATGATCCAAACCGCTTTCCAACGCTACCTTAATAATTTTAAAGGATTCACAAGAGAAGTATGGATTCTCACCTTGATAACTTTTATCAATCGCGCCGGGACGATGGTTTTGCCCTTTTTATCTAAATATTTGAAAGAAGATTTACAGTTTTCCTATGCACAAGTAGGATGGATTATGGTCGCTTTTGGTTTTGGATCCATGTTGGGTTCCTGGCTGGGTGGCAAATTATCTGATAAAATTGGGTTTTATAAAATCATGGTTTTCAGTTTATTTACCAGTGGGATCTTACTGTTTTTTGTACAATATATAAGGACTTTTTGGGGATTGTGTTTTGGAATGTTTTTCATAATGACAGTTGCCGATATGTTTCGTCCAGCAATGTTTGTTTCCCTTGGCACCTACGCCAAACCTGAAAATCGCACCAGAGCATTAACTTTAGTTCGACTCGCGGTTAACTTAGGTTTTACCGCAGGACCTGCTTTGGGAGGTTTAATCATCATGAATTTAGGTTACGGTGGGCTTTTTTGGATAGATGGGAGTTCTTGCATCGTTTCTATTTTAATTTTTACATTATTGGTAAAAGAACGTAAAAAACCCGCTGATTTGGATGCAGTAAATAGTGAAACCGAAATACCTGCTTCTGTTTTTAAAGACAAAATATTTTGGATTTTTCTGTTTATTTGTTTTATAACTGCGATGCTTTTCTTTCAACTTTTTACCACTTTACCATTGTATCACAATGAGAAATTTGGGCTTACCGAATTTCAAAGCGGACTTTTATTATCCCTGAACGGATTACTAATTTTCTTTCTAGAAATGCCTATCGTGAGTATCAGTCAAAGAAAAAATATTAATAAACTCAAAATTATCCTTTGGGGTTCCCTGCTTATGTCTATTAGTTTTTATGTTTTATTGCTTAACACTTGGGCTGGAATATTAATTATCAGTATCATTTTTATCACTTTTGGTGAAATGTTCATCTTCCCATTTTCGAATTCATTTGCCTTAAGTAGGGCGCCAAGAGGACATGAAGGCCGCTACATGGCTTTGTTTACGATGAGTTTCAGCTTAGCACATATTGCGAGTTCAAAAACCGGACTTGAAATCATTGCCTATTTTGGTTATCAAACCAATTGGTTTATCATGGGTACTTTAGGAATTCTTTCCGTGGGAGGTTGCATTTGGTTGCAAAAATTACTTCAATTAGAAAACAAATAGTTAACCCGACTTATCACTCCCATTTCCATTTTTTTCTTCTAATGTGAATACCTTTTTTTACTTTTAAACTTAATTTTTAGTTAAATAACTATATTTATAGTTGTGTAACTAAAAATATAGTTGTACGTTTGATTCAAATAAAATAACTATGCAAAAGTTAACCAACAAAGAAGAAGAAATCATGCACATTTTATGGAAGCTCAAAAAAGCTTTTGTAAAAGAAGTCATGGCTGAAATCACTGAAGAGCAACCTCATTACAACACGCTTTCCACTATTGTGCGCAATCTGGAAGAGAAAGGGTTTGTTTCTCACAATGCCTTTGGGAACACCCATCAATACTACCCTATCGTAAGTTTAGAAGACTATAGAAAGCGTTTTATGAACACGGCAATCGATAATTATTTTAATAGTTCGTATAAAAATATGGTTTCCTTTTTTGCCAAAGAAGAGAAAATTTCTGCTGCCGAATTACGTGAAATTCTTGCCATGATTGAAAACCCTAAAGAAGAAAAATAATTCTCCTTAAAAAATTAGTGTTCATGACAACCTTGAAAATAATAACTCTGAAATAAAATAAAAAATAGAACTATGGAAACAGTATTCATTTATCTTATTAAATCAAGTGGACTCATTGGAATGTTTTATTTAGCCTATTATTTCATGCTTCGAAAAGAAACCTTTTTTACAAGTAATCGTCGGTTTTTATTGGCTGGATTAATTGCTTCCGTCGTTTTACCATTTGTTTTTATCACAAAAATAATTTGGGTAGAACCAACTACAACTCCTATTAATTGGCCTTCTATTCCTGTTACGAATTATACGGAGGAAAAAACATTCGAAGATTATTTACCAATGCTTACGGCACTTGCTTACGGGCTTGGAGTGCTGCTTTTACTGGCCAAATTTGCCTTTGATTTTTATAGTTTGAATGTTGTTCTAAAAGGAAAATCCATTCAGCAACAAGCCGATTTTAAATTTATAGATGTTATAGAAAACGTAGCGCCATTTTCCTATTTCAATACCATCGTTTACAATTCGGCTTTATACACTCCTTCCGAATTAGAAAATATTTTGGAACATGAAAAAGTACACAGCGAACAAAATCATACCGTTGATGTATTGATTTCGAGATTGTTTTGTATTGTATTTTGGTTCAATCCATTCATTTGGTGGTATAAAAAAGCAATTTTACAAAACCTTGAATTCATTGCAGATAACGAAGCCTCAAAGAAAATATCCGACAAAAAAGCCTATCAAATCACGCTTTTAAAAATAACAACACACAAAAATTGTGTTGCCATCACCAATCATTTTTATCAATCATTAATCAAAAAACGAATCGTTATGTTAAACAAAAATCAATCAAAAAAAAGGAATTCCTGGAAGTATGCTTTAGTGCTTCCTGCATTAGTGGCATTTGTGTTTTTATTTCAAATTAAAACCATTGCGCAAGAGAAAATTGCCGAAATTCAAGAAATTGAAAACAAAAAAACAGATCCTAATACTGTCGATGTTTACAAAATTAATAAAAACACTACAGATAAAGAATTAGATAAAAAAGCGTCGATTATAAAAAATAATTATGGCATCACAGCTACTTTCTCTAAAGTAAAAAGAAACTCAGACGATGAATTAATTGCTATAACAGTTGAATTAAAAAAAGGGAAAGAAATCTCAGAAATTATGAAAACACAAGGAAACGAAGCTATAAAAACCTTTGGAATTGTGGTTTCAAAAAATGCAAAAGGAATATTAGCAATAGATTTCGCAGCAGAGGATAAAATGAATAACGGAATGAATACTAAAATCGGTATCGTTTCTCCTGACGAGCCAATGACAATGAAAGAAATATTCATTAATGGTGCTAAAGGGAGTCAAAATGATATGGATAAATTAGATCCTGATGAAATTGAAAGCATGGATGTAATTAAAAAAAGTAACAAACAAGAAATCCGAATAATTACAAATAAGCACGGCAAAATGCTTGACGAAAATGATATTTATATCAATGGCGAAAAAGTGACTAAAAATGAATTAGCTCTTTTAGATCAAAATACAATTGACAAAATGGATGTTGATAAAAGAGAAAAAACAATTAAAATAGTTACTAAAACCAATGCGCAAACGTTCAATCATAAGGATATTCCAACTCCTCCAACTCCTCCAAAATTTCCTGAAGGACCAATGCCAGTGCCTCCGATTCCTGATATGTCAAAACTACCTGCTCCCCCAGCTCATCCATCAAATGTAAAAGATAAAAAAGCAATGGCTGAATTTGAGAAAAAAATGAAAGAATTCGAAAAAAAGATGGAATCTTTCGAGCCAGACATGACTGCTTATGAAAAAGAAGTGGAAGAAGTAATGGCTAAACGCGAAAAAATATTTAAAAAAGAAATGGCCAAATACGAAGATGCTATGGAAAAGTATAGAGATGCTATGGAAAAACGTAATGATTAATTTTATATTTCCTAAAAACCATTACAAAGACGGTCTCTATCAGGACCGTCTTTTTTTATATCTTTGAAAAAAAATTACCTATATTTAAAATCTTGGCCAAAATTAATAAAATTATTATGCCCAGTTTCACCAAACAGAGATTGGATTTGGCTAAAGCCAAAAAGTGGCAAATGGCAATTATCGGCTATAGATATTATGTAACAACCCGTGCTTTAGATTAGTATGTTATTGCAGCAAAAATCTCGTTTCCTTTAATTTTTGCTCTTCCATTTAGGAAAGTCAATTCCATCAAGAAATTACATTGTACAATTTCACCACCCAATCTTTCCACCAATTCGCATACCGCTTTAGCCGTTCCTCCGGTTGCCAAAACATCATCGTGAATTAGAATCCTATCTCCTTTTTGAATCGCATCGATATGAATTTCTAAAGTATCCGTTCCATATTCTAAATCATAGGTCGCTGAAATGGTTTTATAGGGCAGTTTTTTTGCTTTTCTAACGGGAATGAAACCAACATTCAATTCTTGTGCGATAAGTATCCCAAAGAAAAACCCTCGACTCTCCACTCCTATCACCTTGTCTATTTTTTTATCTTTAAGTGTTGAAACCAATATTTCAAGGCATTTATTCCTTGCTTTTGGATCAATTAATAAAGGAGTAATGTCTTTAAACAAAATTCCTTCTTTTGGAAAACCCTGAATATCACGTATGTAATTCTTAAGTGGCATATTTTTTTATTTTTTTATAAATTTAGACTTGCAAATTACACAATTATCCCTATATTTGCACCCGCTAAGACGCTTAACAAGCGCATAATTAGTTAAACAATGGCCTTGTGGCGCAACTGAATAGCGCACTTGATTACGGCTCAAGAGGTTACTGGTTTGAATCCAGTCAAGGTCACTTTAAAAAAGTGTTAAATCGAAAGATTTAGCACTTTTTTTATGCCTTTTCCGTAGTATTTAACCAGTTTTAGATTATAAATTTGACTGATTTTGTTGTCCAATGCGATTTTTAAATAAAAACCAGATCGAATATGCTAACAAACTATAACTTTTACTGATACAGATTATTTTTTTGTAAATTTGCAGGGTACAGAAAATCATTTCAAAATGACAAAAGAAGTTTTATATCTGAAAATTGCAAAAATAATCGAGGTGCAGATTTTATCCGAAACTTTGAGAATCGGAGATAAACTACCATCAATCCGTTCAATACAGAAGATTTACAATGTAAGTCTAAATACGGCAAAGCAGGCATTCTTAGAACTGGAAAGTAAATCCCTTATAGAATCCCGACCAAAATCTGGTTACTATGTTAGTAAAACTTCCCAAAGAAAGTTTGCCCTTCCATCGGTTAGTGAACCTAAATTATCAGAAAAACAAAACACACCAGAAGATTTAACCCATAAAGTATTTGATGCACTTCGTAATAAAGACATCAGGCAGTTTTCTTTAGGTGTTCCCGATAAAAGTCTGTTGCCAATCGCCAAATTAAACAAAGGAATTATCAGAGCAATGCGAAACCTCGAAGGAAGCGGTACTGCATTCGAGCCTGCACAGGGTAGCATCAACCTTAGAAGAAATATTGCCAAATGGTCCTTGGAATTAGAAGGTAAATTGACAGAAGATGATATTGTAACCACTTTGGGTACTATGAATGCTATTTTTTATTGCCTGAACGCTGTAACAAAAGCAGGAGATACCATAGCTACCGAAAGTCCAGTATATTTTGGAATATTACAACTGGCTAAATCTATGGGGTTAAATGTAATTGAACTGCCTACACATCCCGTAACAGGAGTAGATATAGATGCTTTAAAGAAGAATATCCACAAAATAAATGCCGTTTGTCTCATCACTAACTTCAGTAATCCTTTGGGTAGCTTGATGCCTGATGAAAATAAAAAACTTCTAGTAGAAATGCTTACTTTCCATAATATCCCATTGATAGAAGATGATTTATTTGGAAACCTTTATTTTGGTGATAAAAGCCCAAAACCATGTAAGGCATTTGACGATGCCGGAATAGTAATGTGGTGTGGTGGTGTGTCTAAAACATTAGCCCCGGGATATCGGGTTGGCTGGATTGCTCCAGGAAAATTCAAGGATGAAATTATTTGGCAAAAATTGGTTCAAACGGTAGCTATGCCCTCCTTATTTCAAGAGGTAATAGCTGATTTTATGGAACATGGGAGATACGACCATCATTTGAGAGGATTGCGACAAACCTTACATACTAATTGCCTAAAGTATCAACGAGCTATTGAAGATTATTTTCCAGAAAACACAAAGATATCGCAACCACAGGGAGGCTTTTTTCTATGGCTGGAATTAGATGAAAGAATTGACACAACTGAATTATATGATATTGCTATAAAACAAAAAATAAGCTTTGCTCCTGGAAGACTGTTTACACAGCATAACCAGTTCAATAACTGTATGCGATTAAATTTTGCGTTGAAATGGGATGATAAGTTGGAAGTCGATTTAAAGCGATTAGGTAAAATCGTTAAGCAGGCTTTGTAAATCTGTATCCGTAAAAAAAATCAAAACTATATCTGTATTTAAATATGTTTAGTTCAGAACTTTGTATTTTAATTGAAGTAATGAAACTTAAATAACAAATTATAGTTATGTATAAAAATATATTTTTTACCCTTCTGATCTTGGGGATGGCATTTATGGGTGTTGCATTTGTTTTCGTTAAGAGTGCCGTGACAGGGTATTCTCCGTTTGTTTTTCTGTTTTACAGATTTTTGATTGCAACTATGGTTTTATCTCTTATTTTCCATAAACAAATTCCTAAGGTTACCAACACAGCTATAAAAACAGCGTCCTTATGCGGTATTCCTCTATTCTTGAGCATACTCTTCCAAACCATTGGACTTAAATACACAACGGTTTCAAATTCAGCCTTTATTACCGGAATGGTTGTTCTTTTGATCCCGATTTTCAAAATGATTTTCTATAAGAAAAAAGTAAAACCCATTGTTTGGATATCTTGTGTAGTAGCTATGACTGGTCTATATATTATTACGTTAAAGAACGGACTGAAACTAAATATAGGAGATTTATGGACCGTTGCTTGTGCAATGGCGTTGGCTTTTTACGTACTTCAGATAGGAAAGTACGCCCATGAACCCTCTCCGATGGCACGGGTAACCATAATTATGGTGGTATGTACTATCGGGAGTCTGCTTGGAGGATTGTCAACTCCAGGAGTGAATTGGTTTCCTCAGGAATATGGTTTTTGGAAAGGCCTAATTTTTACCTCACTTTTGGGTACAGTTTATATGTATGCCGTACAAAGCTATGGGCAACGTTTTATAGAAGAGGAGAAAGTAGCATTGGCATATCTCACCGAACCTATATTTGCTACAATGGCAGCCGTATTTCTGATTAATGAAAAGGTGACTATTCATACTTTTTTGGGCGGTACATTGATATTAGCCGCTATGTTTTTATCTAAAATCAAGACAGACAGACTTAAACAGTTGGTTGTAAAAGTCAGACACAAGAGTTGATTTAAGCAACATTTACTTCTATTCTAAGAGTAGGTATAATTAAAAAAAACACTATACTAAACAATAAAATTTAAAGAGTATGAAAAACGTAGTAAAAAAAGAAAACGGAGTTCCAAGACAGTTTTTGGGCGTTGATTTCGTAGTGCTTTCCATTGGTAAAGATACCATGGTAGCCAAAATGTTGTATAAACCAACCGACAATGTTCCGTTTCACAAACACCCGAACGAACAAAGTGGCTACGTTATTTCAGGCAAATACAGATTGAAATTTGGAGGAGAAGAATATTTGTTATCAGAGGGCGACACCTATTCCATTCCTGCCGATGTAGAACATGCTATTGAAATTATTGAAGCAGGCGAAGTCGTTGATGTATTCAGTCCAATCCGACAGGACTATTTATAGAACAACCAAATAAGCAAGTGTAATAAAAAAGTACAATTATGGAAAAGACAAATCCTTGGAACAATATCCCATTAGATGATTACGAGCAACATATGCAGCATAAAGATGTTGCTCAATCACAGTTACTAAATTCTCTAACCAATAAATATCTGCAAAAGCATAATCCTGCAAACATTTTGTTTTTAGGCATAAGTGGAGGTAATGGATTAGAGCATATTGATGTAAACAACGTGAAAAGAATTTGCGGTATAGATATAAACCAATCCTATCTCGAAGAAACCCAAAAGAGGTTTGGCAAGAAAATTAAACAATTGGAACTTGTAAATGTAGACATTGGCACTTCAAATAAATCATTCATAAAGGCTGACTTAATTTGGGCAGCTTTGATTTTTGAATATGTTGACATCGAAAGAGCTTTTGGATTTATTGAAAATAATGCTGATAAATCCGCTAACCTAATAATAACAATACAATCCAATAATGGGGCTGGTTCTGTTAGCCAAACAGGAATTGAAACAATTAAATCCGTAAAGGATATTTTTAGAATTGTGGACAGAGTAGAATTGCAAAACAACGGATTAAAGTTTGGATTTAAATTGATTGGTACGGAAGAAAACACGCTGCCAAACGGTAAATCTTTTATTACCTATGAATTTGCTAAGGGAATAAATATGCCGAACAGCTAACAGCCAGACTTAAACAATTGGTTGCAAAAGTCAGGAACAAGAATTGATTTAAGCAACAATTATTGCTAAGAGCAAACACAATTACAAAAAAACACTTCTTAATTCATCTACATTTTAATAAAACTATGGGGAACTCAGTTAATTTAAGTTCAAAACATCTCCTTTTAACCCTACTAACTGTTTTTATTTGGGGCATGAACTTTATTGCTATATATGTTGGGCTGAAAGGGTTTCCTCCTTTTCTGTTATGTGCTGTCCGCTTTGGACTTGCGGCCTTTCCCTGGGTTTTTATTCTTCCTAGACCTAAAGCTCCGCTAAAGTTGATAATCGGCTATGGCGTCTTTACTTTCGCAATGCAGTTTGGATTTCTCTTCAGCGGAATTCATCTCGGTTTGTCACCAGGTTTATCTTCACTTGTTCTCCAGGTTCAGATCTTCTTTTCGATGGGTCTTGCATTTTTATTCTTTCAAGAACGACCAAGTCCCTGGAAAATTGGTGGCTCATTGATATCGATTGTTGGCATTGGCATTGTTGCGGCACACGTTAGCGGCGGCACTTCATTCATTGGCCTCATATTCACTTTACTTGCAGCATTTTCGTGGTCAGCAGGGAATATGTTTACAAAAAAAGTAGACGCCCAATCGCCACTTTCCCTTGTGGTTTGGGGGAATCTTGCAGCCTTTCCATTTATGGTTGCTCTCTCACTACTTGTTGAAAGGCCAGTTCTGATTTTGAGTTCATTGCAAAATGTGTCTTGGGCAACCATTGGAGCCATTATTTATATCGTTTATTTCTCCACACACATTGGCTACGGCACTTGGGGGTTTCTTCTTAACTCCTATTCTACATCAATCGTTGTTCCTTTTACACTCCTGATTCCTGTCGTTGGTTTTTTGAGTTCGGCATTATTTTTAGGTGAAGACTTGCCTTCATGGAAAATCTTCGCCTCTTTGTTTGTAATGGCTGGGCTTATCTTCAATTTACTTGAGAAGCAGATTCGGAAACAATTACAAACTATTAAAAATAAAAAAGCAAAATAATTATGTTCTATATAAGCGAAATAAAAAACACGACTCCGTCTGAATTTAAAACGGAATTACAAAAAATCGTTTATGCCACCTTACACCAACTCGGAATTTCTTATAAAAGGGTTCATACAGATAAAGCAATTTCAATGGAAGATTCTCTGCTAATCAATGAAAAGCTGGATATGCAAAATGGTAAAAATGCTTTTCCTGTACAATCGACAAAAAAACAGATTTTTACCTTTTTGTGACCACTTACTTATCAAATCACCTTTCAACAGGGATTTTATTCTAGAAAATGTTCTTCTTCATTTTGAACTGAAAAAATTTAAACTTACTAAAAATTTGCAATTTTTTAACATTTTAACCTCAACAGGACATCAACCCATTTTTTTAAAATTTTAAAAACTTATCTTACAAGCTTTAATTAAAAACATACTAATTTCTTTAAATCTTGGAGAAAATGGTTTGAAAATTATATCTCAGGGTCACAAAACTAAAATCCCATTTCTAGCGAAATGGGATTTTTTTATGTCTTTTTCAGAATATTCAACAAACTTTTATTGGATCAGGTGCAAAAGCTCAATTGTACGGATGCAATAACGAACTTATTTTATCAGTACACTTTTATATTTAGGTATATTTTTCAAGACAGTACCAGTACCTCTAACCACGGCTTTTAAAGGATCTTCCGCAATATAGACTGGCAAATCCGTCTTCTGCGAAATCCTTTTATCAAGACCGCGCAGCATTGCCCCTCCCCCTGCGAGATACAAACCCGTATTATAAATGTCAGCAGCCAGTTCTGGTGGTGTCAATGAAAGCGTTACCATAATAGCGTCTTCAATTCTCTGTATTGATTTATCCAAAGCTCTTGCAATTTCCCTAAAGGTAACCCTGATCTCCTTAGGTTTCCCGGTAAGCAAATCCCTTCCACGAACCGTTATGCCATCAGGAGCCTCCTCAAGCTCTTCCATTGCTGCACCAACATCAATTTTTATTCTCTCAGCAGAAGCATCTCCAATATACAAATTATGCTGCGTTCTCATATAAAACAATATATCATTGGTAAAAACATCACCAGCAATTTTTATAGATTTGTCACAAACTATTCCTCCAAGGGCAATAACTGCAATTTCCGTAGTCCCTCCTCCAATATCAACGATGATAATTCCCTTGGGCTCCATCACATCTAAACCCATTCCAATAGCAGCAGCCATAGGCTCATGAATTAAATACACTTCTTTCCCGTTTACCCGTTCGCAGGACTCCTTTACGGCTCTCATTTCCACCTCGGTAATCCCACTGGGAATACATACAACCATTCGCAGTGCGGGAGTGAAAAAATTTTTCTTTAATTCGGGTATATTTTTTATGAACCAGCTGATCATTTTCTCTGAGGCATCAAAATCTGCAATAACCCCGTCTTTTAGCGGCCGGATTATTTTAATATTCTCGTGTGTCTTACCTTGCATTAAACTGGCCTCTTTACCTACAGCAATAATTTTCCCATTTCTAATATCCCTGGCCACCATAGAAGGACTATCCACTACTATTTTTCCGTCATAAATTATTAAAGTATTAGCTGTCCCTAAATCCATAGCTATTTCCACTATCATAAAATCAAATAAGCCCATAATATAGTTTTGTTTTTAAAAACGTTATTGTTGCTGTTTTATTCTCTATAAAGATGAAAATACCCCGAAGAAGATGGATGAAACCTCAGGCAAAAACCCAGAGTGATATACTATTCAAGTGCGCTCAGTCCGTAAGAATTGCCCTCTGAGGGATGTGTGACAGATGAGGCACTTTTCAACTTGCCCTTACTTGCCAGATATAACCTACTTGTACAGAGATGACGCAAAAACTGAAACCAGCTAAAAAAAGGTTCGAAAATTGTCCCGTCAAGGTCAAAAAAGCAAACGCAATTATCATACTATTTGATAATTGCGTTTTTTATTTTAGTCCATTATCCTATTTATCTTTCATTAATTTAAAAGTAAATAGTAAATTTATAAAATTTTTATTTCTTATAAATTTACCAGCATTGGACAAAAACACTTCTTACCTTATTTCTTTTTTGTTATTATTTATTTGTACTACTCCTATTTTTGGTCAGGTACAAAAAGACACCACAGCACTTTCTGAAATTATTCTTCAGGCATCACCTATTAAGACTTCGATTCAAAATACTGCGGCAGCTGTATCATTTATTGGGAGAAAAGACCTCAACAAAAGTGATGGCGTGATACTCACCTCCGTTTTAAATAAAATTCCGGGAGTTTATATGCAACAAGGATCTTTGAACACCAATAGAATTACGATTCGGGGTATTGGAGCTCGATCACAATATGGAACCAATAAAATAAAAGCCTATTTCGAAGATATTCCATTAACCAGTGGCGAAGGCGAAACAGTAATTGAAGATATTGATTTGGAATCCATAGCAAGTATCGAAATAACTAAAGGCCCTAACTCCACTAGTTTTGGTTCTGGATTGGGAGGCGTGATTCATTTGTTTGCACGAAAAACTCCTTTTCGGGAATCCTTTGGAAAATCGGTAACCACATACGGTAGTTTTGGATTGGTAAAACAAAGTCTTTCAGCGGGCTATAGCAATGCCAAATCAAATCTGTTTTCCAGTTATACGCATTTACAAAGTGAAGGCTTTAGAGTCAATAGTACCTATGACCGAAAATCATTTAACGTACATGGGAAGCAAAAAATAACTGCAAAAGGGAGTTTGTCTTATTTAGGGATTTTTACCCGTTTAAAAGCTTTTATCCCAAGTTCTTTGAATGAAAATGATTTTACAAATCATCCCGAAAAGGCTGCGGCTACTTGGGCTGCGGCCAAAGGAAATGAGTCCTCTGATAAATTCCTCATGGGAATTGGGTACAACCATCAATTTTCTGAGAAATGGTCTGCAAAAACGAGTATTTTCGCCAATTTCAGAAAGGCAAATGAAGACAGACCTTTTGATATTTTAGAAGAAAAAACAAGCTCATTAGGATTTCGATCTACGATAAATTACAAAACCAGTTTATTTTCCCTGCCATTTGAAGCAAGCCTTGGAGCAGAATTTTTATCTGAAAAATATGATTTTTCTCTTTTCAAAAATTTATATTTGTCTCAACCCGGCCAAGGAAGCATTACGGGAGCAGAATTCAGTACCATAAAACAGAAACGGAATTACATCAATTATTTTTTACAAATAGAACTTCAACTTTCGAAAGAGCTATTTTTAGAAAGCGGTCTGGCATTGAATACAACCAAATATTCTTTAGAAGATGTTTTTCAACACAATACTGTAAACCAAGAACCTCCTTATACTTTTGGAAATGTTTGGTCGCCAAGAATCGGACTTTCTTATAAAGTAGCTGAAAGTGCAACCATCTATTCCGCAATCAGTAAAGGATTCTCAGTACCTTCAGTTGCCGAAACATTGACTTCCGAAGGACGAATCAATACCAGTTTAAAACCAGAGCTGGGATGGAATTATGAATTGGGATTCAAAGGGAATTGGCTGGGCAATACATTATATACTGAAATCGCACTTTACAGCACACAAATTACAAACTTATTAGTTGCCAGACGCACAGCTGAAGACCAGTATGTGGGAATTAATGCGGGAGAGAGTTCACATGTTGGAATTGAATTTTCTGTAAACTATATGCTTTTAAAAACTTCCAAATGGCAAGTTACCTCCTATTTTTCAGGAACCATTAACAATTTTAAATTCAAGGATTTTGTAGATGGAAATGCAGATTATTCTGGTAACAGACTAACAGGCGTTCCTAACGTGCAATGGAATTTGGGCGTGGATTTGAGTACAAAAAGTGGTTTTAGTTTGAATACTTCCTTTAGAAATGTAGGTAAAATTCCAATGAACGATCAAAATTCAAAATATAGTGATGGCTATAGACTGCTGGATATTAAAGCAGCTTATACTTTTAAAATACAAAAATTTCTAAAAACAGAACTGAGTACTGGAATTAATAATGCAACAAACAGTCATTATGCTGCTAGTATTTTACCCAATGCCGTTGGTTTTGGAAGCGTACCTCCGAGGTATTATTACCCAGGAAATCCTAAAAATTTTTATGGCGGAATTACTATTTCCTATGTTTTTTTATAGGCGATTTTGAAAACCCGTTGTTTTTAAATTCTGAATATGAGTCTTGATTCATATCACTACCAGAAAGGTTTTACGGAAGACTCAAAATAAAAACACCATCTGAAAATTACTTTTTAGATGGTGTTTTTATGGATATCGATTTTAGTGACATTCATAAAACTTTACTCTTCATATATTTTACAATGTTGCCATATCAATCACAAAGCGGTACCGCACATCCCCTTTTATCATTCGATCATAAGCGTTATGAATATTTTTGATGTGAATCATTTCTATTTCGGAAACAATTCCATGTTCAGCACAGTAATCCAGCATTTCTTGGGTTTCTGGTAATCCTCCTATCAAAGAACCAACGAGGCTTTTTCTTCCTCCAATTAAGCTAAAAGCATGCACTTCATAAGGTGTTGGGGGAACTCCTACACAAATGTGGACTCCGTCAGTTTTTAATAATGATAAATATAAATTAAGATCATGTGGAGCCGAGACTGTATCCAAAATAAAATTGAAATTACCAGCAACACTTTTTAGCTGTTCGGCATCATTTGTGACAACAAATTTATGAGCACCTAATTTTATGGCATCTGCTTCTTTTTTAGGAGATGTACTTAACACTGTTACTTCGGCACCAAAAGCAACACCAAATTTAACCGCCATATGACCCAAACCACCAAGACCTAAAACAGCTAGTTTATGTCCTTTTCCTATTTTCCAGTGTTTCATTGGCGAATAAGTTGTAATTCCCGCACATAATAATGGTGCTACTGCAGCTAAATCCAATTTATCGGAAACATGCAACACAAAATCTTCATGTACAACAATAGTATTGGAATAGCCTCCATATGTTGGCGTTTTTTTATCTTGTTCTATACCATTATAAGTGGCAGTGAATCCGTTTAGGCAAAATTGTTCCAAACCTTCCTGACAGTTTTCACAAGTTCGGCAAGAATCTACCAAACAACCCGTTCCCGCAAAATCGCCTATTTTGAACTTTTTGACATGACTTCCTACTTTTATAACCTTACCTACAATCTCATGTCCCGGAACCATTGGGTAAATCGACCCGCCCCAATCATCTTTGATTTGGTGAAGGTCGCTATGACAAACGCCACAAAATTGGATATCAAACTGAACATCATTTGGCCCGACTTCTCTTCTTTCGAAGTTCCAAGGTGCTAAGTCGGTCTTAGCATCTTGTACTGCATATCCTTTTGTTGGTATCATAGTCTTAATTTTTAATAAATTTATGAAATTTATGAAATTTATTTCAGTTGGAAGTTAAATAATTAGTGAAGGTGTTTTTCAAAATTTTAATTAAAAGTTGTTTTGACTATCTTTAAAAAACTTTAAAAGAAAATCATGCAAACACAATCCTATAAAAATCATATTCGGTATTATCCTCCTCATCATTTTGTTTATTACCCAATTATAATGACATTTCTAGCCTTCAGTGTGTATTTTATTTTTACAGCTGAAGACAAATTGATTTGGACTTTTATCAGTGTTATTTTTGTCGTTCTGTTTTATTTGGCCTTTATATTACGACAGCATTATGCATTGACTTTGCAAAACCGAATTGTACGTTTAGAACTTCGGTACCGCTATTTTTCTATTACAGGAAAAAGATTAGAAGATTTTGAAAACAAGTTAAATGACAACCAATTATTTGCCTTACGGTTTGCCTCAGATGAAGAACTTCCAGCTCTTACGGAAAAAACTTTGAATGAAAATCTCTCCGGACCCGCAATTAAAAAAGCGATTAATCATTGGAAAGGAGATTTCGATAGAGTTTAAAATTCTAAAAAAAATATTCTCATTTCTGAATTTTATAGCTATAGAATTTTGTTTCTTTGTTTCTTTGTTGCGAAGTTTCACTGCCTTAAACCTGAATTTAAAACCCGTAAATGCCAGACTATTTTCTAGATATTGAATACAATAACATCATTTATAACGAAGAAGAAGTCAATTTTAAGGAATTTGAGTGTTGTACTTTTACCAATTGTAATTTCTCTCAATGTATATTTCTGGCGGTTACCTTTATTGACTGTACCTTCAACGATTGCACTTTTAGCAAAGCAAAAATAAATTATGTAGCTTTCAGAACCGTAATTTTTAATCGTTGCGAAATCAAGGAAGTCAATTTTACCATGTGCGACAAATTAATTTTCGAAATTGCTTTTACTGATTGTATTTTGGATTTCTCCAAATTTTATACTTTAAAAATCAAAGGAACATCGTTTACCAATTGTAGTATAATTGCAGTGGATTTTATGAGTACTGATTTAACCGAAGTCATTTTTGAAAATTGTGACTTATACCGTTCTGAATTTGCAAAAGCAATTGCTAATAAAGCAAATTTCAAAACAAGCTACAATTATACCATTGACCCGAAGACAACAAAATTAAAAAAAGCAGTCTTTGCTTTAGAAGGATTAAAAGGATTGCTTTACAAACATGATATTATAGTGCAATAATTATAGCTTTTTTTCCATTTTGTAATCTTCCATCAAGTACCCGTTACCAATCTCAATATTTTCTTCGGCAATGATTTCAAAACCTAATTTTTGATAGAAAGCTAGTGCTTTATTAAAACGATTTACGTTTAAGGAAAGTGATGTCGAATTATTTTCGTTGGCTAATTTTTGTACCGCATCAATTAATAATTTACCAATTCCTTTTCCTTGTGCTTCTGGCAAAATATAAATTTTATGAATTCGGGTTACCGCTTCACTCTTATAATTGTGCTCGATTGCTATAAATGCTAAAACTGAAGTTTCCTCATAAGCAATATAAAACAATTGCTCTTGCTTTTGAATTTGTTTTATTAAAGATTCATCTGAATAAATCAAATCCATCATATAGTCTAATTGTTCTTTTGACAAAATTTCACCATATGTTGTCGGCCAAGTTTTATTGGCAACATCTTGAATTGTATTTAAGTCAGCTATTGAAGCTTCTTTTATTGTAATCATTGTAATTTATTTATTGAAATTAAAGCAAATCCCCTTTAGGAATAAAAACATAGAATTTAGCCCCTACTCCAGGTTCCCCTTTTACTTTTATGAAACCTTTGTGGTTCTCTACAATTCTATTACAAATAGCCAGACCAAGTCCAGTTCCTGAGTATTTAGGATCTGTTTCCAAACGTTTGAACAAAAGAAATATTTTTTCGGCATATTCCTGTTTGAAACCAATTCCGTTATCTGTGATGACAATTTTATAATAATCCTCCTTATTGATTATTTTATAATCCCGCATTTCTTTTTCTGTAATTTTTTTGGAAGTAATTTTGATTTGAGAAACTATATCTTCTTTACTGTATTTAAGTGAATTGGAGATTAAATTTATAAACAACTGCTTAATCTGGAAAGGTATTACTTTGATTGTTGGCAATTTCCCAATTTCAATGGCTGCTTTTTTCTCTTCGATATTAGAGGATAAATCTTGAAGTATTTCGTCTAAGACCATTTTTAAATCTGTTTCTACAAAAACCTTATCGCCTTTTATTGTTCTGGAATAATTAACTAAGTCTATTAATAAAGTCTGCATCCTGTTGGCCGCTACACGAATTTTTGAAAAATAATCTTTTCCTTGTTGTGAAAGTAAATCCAATTCTTTTTCCTCTAATCTGGAAATAAACATTTGGATTTTCCGAAGCGGTTCTTGCAAATCATGACTTACAATATTATTAAAAGCTTCAAGTTCCGTATTAATATACTTAAGTTCTTTGTTATTATTTTCTAGTTCAAGTGTCTTCTTGTATTGATTTGTAATATCATAATTCACCCCTATTTTGATTAAATCGCCATTTCCATCTTTGGTAAAACTTCCAACACCCATAATATATCTAACCTCCCCTTTTGGCGTTAAAAATCTAAACGTCATGGAAGTAGATTGGTGATTTAACAACGAATCTTTATGCACTTTCGTTACATAGTCCAAATCATCCGGATGAATATATTTAATTGTATTTTCTATGTTGGGTTCGAATGCATTAGGTTCAACTCCCATCAGACGGAATAAATTATCTGAAAAAGTATACGTACTCGTTTCTAGATTTAACATCCAATGTCCAAAACCTGCAGTCATTTCAGCAGTATTATAAGACTCATTAAGCAATTTTAATTTGTCATTTGCTTTTTTGAGTTCTTCAATATCCACATTCATTTTATTGAAAGACAGGAACAAAATTACAAGTGAAAGAATCACCAATAAAAAGGCAGTTGTTATTGAATCCTGTAATTCAAATTGATGATTGTTATTTTGAATCTTTGCTTTTGCACTTTCAGAAAATATTATTTTACTGACAAAGGATTTCATCATTTCAGTAACATCGCTACTTTCCAGTAACTTAGAATTTAATTCTAATCGATTTACATTTTTACTTTTCGCAATAATTAATGTTTGTCTAAATAATTTAAATCTATAATCAATCAGTTTTTTAAGCCGGTCAATATGCTGACTTCTTGTAAAATCATTTGATGTAAGTTTTTTTAAATTTTTTATATTTTGCTCAATTTTACCTCTGCTTAAAAATCGATTTTTTATATAAGCTTCATCTTTTGTAATAATATAACTCCGTAAACTCGTTTCATAAATACTAATTACTGATAAAAGCTTTTCTAATTCAAGTTGTGTTTCATTAGAGTTTGCAATTAATTCAACAGTAGAATCGAGTTTTTGCATTTGAGAATAAAATACAGATGCTATATAACAAACAACAACAATTGCTATAGCTAAAGCAATTTTAAATATTTGAGAATTTTTATATAATCCTAAAATTTTCATTTATTATCTATTATGTGCTAAAGAAAAAAGTTTCAATATTTAATCCTGAGGAATGAAATTGCCAATTCATATTTACAACTTCCTGAATTACTTTTTTCAACGAAGAAAAATCATTGGGTTTTGTAATGTAAATATTGGCCCCTTCAATAAAAGTATCTTCAATATCTTTTTCTGAGGAAGAAGTAGAATATATGGCAATCGAAACATCTTTAAAACGAGTATTCGCTCTGATTTGCTTTAGACACTCTATTCCGGTTTTTCCAGGCATATTCAAATCAAGAAATAAAACATGAGGCAACTTAATATCAGGATGCACTAAATAATCCATTAGCTCATTGCCATCTTTAAATAGAGTCAACTTATTATTCATTTTAAGCTCTTGTATAGCTTCACTAAAAAAAGTGCGATCATCTTCGTCAT
This sequence comes from Flavobacterium gawalongense, assembly GCF_007097265.1. GTDB lineage: Bacteria > Bacteroidota > Bacteroidia > Flavobacteriales > Flavobacteriaceae > Flavobacterium > Flavobacterium gawalongense. The sequence goes on from NZ_VJZP01000025.1 coordinate 37,248, forward strand.
CGTCAGCTAAAAGAATATGCATTGAATCTTGATGTGTAATCATAAAATATTGAGGCTTTTTTGCAATTTTATTTATTCATTATTTGATAATTGTCTTCTTTTATCAACTATTCTTTTAAACATTGAAGGGGTTAATCCTGTCACTTTTTTAAATTGAGTTGATAAATAAGCTACACTACTATAATTTAGTTCGTGAGAAATTTCGGTCAAAGTCAGTTCCTCTTCAATTATTAATTTTTTTGCTCTTTCAATCTTTTGAATAATAATAAAATTCTCAATTGATGTATGTGTATATTCTGAAAAAACATTCGTAATGTATCCATATCTAAAGTTCAATTTATCCGATAGATATTGAGAAATCGTTATGTTAGGAAATTTCTCTTTTTCATAGACTATTTCAATTATGGCGTCTTTAATTTTTTGAATTAATTGCCCTTTTGGATTATCTATAATATGAATAGCATACTTTTTTAAACTAATTTCTAGTTCCGCAAAACTCTCTTCTGAAACATCGTCACTGATTTCAATTTGTCCTAAATCTAAAAGTTGATATTTAATATCTAGTTTTTCTAATTGATCTTGCAATATTGCTCTACAAGCTATATTTCCATCATAATTAAAATTGAGCTTCATTTCAGTTATTAATTATTATAGTTAAATTTAAAATCCTAAATATAAATTAAAAAATTACAAAACGGTAACAAATAATTTAATTTAAATACAAAAACATTGGTTTCTCTAAATAAATTAAATATAAGAAACTGGCTAATAGACTCCTTAAACTTGTAAGAGTATTTATTTATAGTAACGGAACAAACTTACAAATATTGAATTTATCCGTGAATCGTTTCATTTTTACCATAATTAGCAATCACAGCATCTTCAAATTCCAACCATTCTCTCCAACGTTTTTCAACATCAATTCCTACTCCATATTTTCGCGCATAGGTTATAAAAGTCGTGTAATGTCCCGCTTCACTTTCCATCAAATCTCTATAAAAAATGGATAATTCTTCATCCTTGATATTTTCTGAAAGCACTTTGAATCGTTCACAACTTCTAGCCTCTATCATTGCTGAAAACAATAACCGTTCCACTAAACCTGAAACTCTGCTTCCATCACCACTTTTTTTCATGTACAAATACAATTCGTTCACATAATCATCTTTTCGTTCGCGACCCAACTTCAAGCCACGCTTAATGATGATGTTGTGTACTTGTTCGAAATGGTCGATTTCTTCTTTAGCCAAAGCCAATAAATCCTTCACTAAATCCTGGTGTTCCGAGTTGTTTGTGATAATTGTAATGGCATTTGTAGCTGCTTTTTGTTCGCACCAAGCATGATCCGTTAAAATCTCTTCAATGTTTTTTTCTACAATATTCACCCATCTTGGATCGGTTGGTAATTTTAATCTTAGTACAGACATTACAAAATTGTTTAAAGTTGAAAATAGTTTACCGTTTAAAGTTCCGTTAAAAAAGAAAAAAGTTTAAAGTTAAAAATTTTGTGATACATTTTCGGAACACAAAACTTTAAACTTTAAACCTTTAAACTTTAAACTAAAAAAATTAATATACGAAAATAGCTCTTTCGCTCATCATTCCGTTTACTTCAGCAGCCACTTCTTCGATAACATCTTCGTTAGTGTGGTCCATCAATACTCTATCAATTAAAGCTACAATGGTTTCCATATCTTCTTCAACCAGACCACGAGTGGTAATAGCTGCAGTCCCTACACGAATTCCTGAAGTTACAAATGGTGATTTATCATCAAATGGAACCATGTTTTTATTTACCGTAATTTCTGCTTTTACCAATGCATTTTCAGCATCTTTTCCAGAAATATTTTTGTTTCTTAAATCAATCAACATCATGTGATTGTCTGTTCCTCCAGAAATGATTTCATATCCTCTTTTTACAAAAGCGTCCGCCATTGCGTTAGCATTTTTTTGTAATTGTAAAGCATATGTAAAAAATTCATCATTTAATGCTTCTCCAAATGCTACAGCTTTTGCAGCAATAATATGCATCAATGGACCACCTTGATTTCCAGGAAAAACAGCTAAATCCAATAAAGAAGACATCATTCTGATTTCTCCTTTTGGTGTAGTTAAACCAAATGGATTTTCGAAATCTTTACCCATTAAAATTAAACCTCCACGAGGACCACGTAATGTTTTATGCGTTGTAGTAGTTACAATATGACAATGAGGCAATGGGTCATTCATCAAACCTTTTGCAATAAGACCTGCAGGATGAGAAATATCAGCCAATAAAATAGCACCAACACTATCAGCAATTACTCTGAAACGCTCAAAATCCATATCACGAGAATAAGCCGAAGCTCCTGCGATGATTAATTTTGGTTGTTCTTTTGTTGCTATTTCTTGGATTTTATCGTAATCTAATCTTCCAGTTTCCTTATCTACACCATAGAAAGAAGGCGTATATAAACGTCCTGAAAAGTTTACCGGAGAACCGTGAGTTAAATGTCCACCATGAGACAAATCAAAACCTAAAATTTTATCTCCCGGTTTGATACAAGCATGATAAACTGCTGTATTCGCTTGTGAACCAGAGTGTGGCTGTACATTTGCGTAAGCTGCACCAAATAATTCTTTGGCTCTGTCAATAGCAATTTGCTCAATAACATCAACTACTTCGCAACCGCCGTAGTATCTTTTGCCAGGATATCCTTCTGCATATTTATTGGTTAAAACAGAACCAGCTGCTTCCATTACTTCGTCACTTACGAAGTTTTCCGAAGCGATAAGTTCTAATCCATGTATTTGTCTTTCTTGTTCTTCTAGAATAAGGTCAAAAATTTGTTCGTCGCGTTGCATTTCTTTGATTTTGGTTAATTTGATGCAAAAATACAAAAAAACGTTTGGTTAATAGTTAGATTATAATATATTTGATGAGTAATTTTCAACAAAATAATTAACATCGATATGCCTATAACTGCCAACAATACTAACAGAAAATCATGGTTAGAAGTAGCTACCAATAGTGATTTCCCCATTCAAAACATTCCTTTTGGTGTTTTTCTTACCAAAGAAAACATAGTAACTGTAGGAACTCGTATTGGTGATTTCTCTATCGATTTGGGAGCTTTACAACAATTAAATTATTTTGAAGGTATTGAGCTGACGGATGATATGTTCATGCAAGATACTTTGAATGATTTTATTTCTGATGGTCAGAAAACGTGGCGTTTGGTTCGAAATCGTATCGCCGAAATTTTTGACGAAAAAAATCCAAAATTACGCGATAATGTAAAAGAAAGAGATATTGTCATTTTTAAAATGGAAGACGTAGAAATGCAATTACCGGTGCTGATTGGTGATTATACAGACTTTTATTCTAGTAAAGAGCATGCTACTAATGTCGGAAAAATGTTCCGCGATCCTGAAAACGCATTATTACCCAACTGGCTTCATATTCCTGTAGGCTACCATGGAAGAAGCTCTACTATTGTTCCATCAGGAATTCCAGTACACAGACCAATGGGACAAACCTTACCAAATGGCGAAACCACACCTGTTTTTGGTCCTTCCCGTTCAGTAGATTTTGAATTGGAAACCGCTTTTATTACAACCGATGTCAATATAATGGGAGAAAACATTCCTGTAACTGAAGCTGAAGATTATATTTTTGGAATGGTTTTATTGAATGACTGGAGCGCCCGCGATATTCAAAAATGGGAATATGTGCCACTAGGACCATTCTTGGCTAAGAACTTTGCGACTTCAATTTCGCCATGGATTGTGACTATGGATGCTTTGGAACCTTTCAGAACTAAAGGCCCAAAACAAGAACCAACTCCACTTCCTTATTTACAACAAAAAGGAAAACATTCGTTCGATATTAATTTAGAAGTAGCGATTCAACCTGAAAACACTGAAGCAACTCTCGTTTCTCATTCGAATTTCAAATACATGTATTGGACGATGAGCCAGCAATTAGCGCATCATACGTCTAATGGCTGTCGCGTAAATTCTGGTGACATGATGGGTTCAGGAACTATTTCTGGTCCAACTGAAGATAGTTTTGGTTCGATGCTGGAATTGACTTGGGGTGGAAAAAATCCTATCAAACTTAATGACGGAACAGAACGCAAATTTATAAATGATAACGACACCGTAATCATGAAGGGATTTTGTCAAAACGGACAGGTTCGCATTGGTTTTGGTGAAGTTTCCAGTAAGTTGCTTCCTCCTTTTGTAAGAAAATAAAAAAATAAAAATACACGTTCTAAAACCTAACATTTATTCTATTTTTGTTAGGTTTTTTTATGGCATTATTTTGAAATTTCAATTTTAAAAGCAGTTTGCCTGTATTGATATAGTAGAAATAGCTTCAAAAATTATTTACTTTATAGTAACGCTTATGAAAAAGATTACTCTTTTATTATCCTTGTTCGTGCTTGTTTCCTCCTGTGGTGTAAAGCAAACTCAAAATCTATTAAGCTCAGGAAATTACGATCAGGCAATCGAAAATGCAGTTTCGAATTTGCGAACTAATAAAGATAAAAAAGGCAAGCAGGATTATGTTTATTTACTCGAAGAGGCTTTCGCCAAAGCCAAAGAACGCGATTTGAATACGATAAACTTGTTAGCAAAAGATGCCAATCCTGCACAATTGGAAAAAATGTACACCACGTATATACAATTGAATGAACGTCAGGAAAAAATCAAACCATTGCTTCCTTTAAAATTAATTAAAGAAGGTCGAAATGCAATTTTCCCATTTGACAATTATAACGACCAAATTATTGACAGCAAAAATGCATTATCTGCTTATTTGTATGCCAATTCAAAAAAATTAATGGCAACTTCAGATAAAATGAATTTCCGCAAGGCTTATGATGATTTGGATTATTTGAATCAAATAAATCCAAATTACAAAAATGTTTTGCAACTCATAGATGAAGCTAAATTTAAAGGTTCTGATTATGTTTCGGTTTACACCAAAAATGAAACTCGAATGATTATTCCTGTTCGCTTGCAAAATGATTTACTAGATTTTAGCACCTACGGACTGAACGACAAATGGACTGTTTACCACAGTGACAAACAAAGAGGAATTGATTACGATTATGGTATGATGATTAATTTTCGCCAAATTTATATTTCACCGGAGCAAATCAAAGAAAGAGAATTTGTAAAAGAACGCATCATAAAAGATGGTGTAAAAAAACTGATTGATGCCAACGGTAAAGAAGTTTTAGACGAAAAAGGAAAAGTGGTTATGGTTGATAATCTTAGAACTGTAAACGCCCGTATTTATGAATTTAGACAATTTAAATCCTGTCAAATTACAGCAAAAATTGATTATATAAATTTGAAAAGCAATCAATTAATACAATCTTTCCCATTAACAAGTGAGTTTGTATTTGAAAATATTTATGCAACCTATAAAGGAGACCGACGTGCTTCTGACGATAATTATTACTCTTATTTTGATAAAAGAGCGGTAGCTTTTCCTAGCAGCGAACAAATGGTTTATGACACTGGAGAAGATTTGAAAGCCAAATTAAAAGACATTATTAGTCGAAATAGATTTAGAAATTAAATCTGGTTTCGCTCAATTAAGAAACTCCTTGAAACAATTGCTTTAAGGAGTTTTTATTTACATAAAACAAACATTATATTAAAATTTTGTTACAAAAAACAAAATAAGTGTTCTATTTGCAAAATAATTGTATTTTTGCACCCATGAATAAAACAAGTTTACATATAACTTCTTTCTCACGGACAAACAGACCTACGGCTTCTCCCGAAGTACGGATGCTATAATATAGTACCCACAACGTGTTTTGTTTTTGTTTTTTATTCATTTTTCATTTATACCGTTTTGAAATTATCCCAGTTATCCATTGGATTAGTATATCCTAAAAAAACTATATTTCCTTGTTCATTAGCCTACACAACGCTATGCTCATGGTCAATGTCTTTTTTTGCATCTATTTTAATTGATTGGTATAACTCTTGTTTTTCAAAACTTGAATCCAACTCATTTTTTAACTCAAATAATCTCTTGAAATGAACATTTCTATCATTGTAACTCAGGAAGAACATTATAAGTATTCGCAGGAAATATGCGATACTATTGAATCATCTGCCTTATTGAGAGGTACTGGGATTGCTAAAAGAACTCCTGAATACATCCAAAAAAAGATGGAAAGCAAAGATGCTGTCATTGCATTAGACAATGGCAAATTTGCTGGTTTTTGCTATATCGAAAGTTGGCAACACGGAAAGTTTGTCGCACATTCTGGGTTGATTGTACACCCTGATTACAGAAATTTAGGATTAGCCAAAAAAATCAAATCAAAAGTATTTGATTATTCATTAGAAAAATATCCAGATGCTAAAGTATTTGGAATCACTACTGGTTTGGCTGTAATGAAAATCAATTCAGATTTGGGATACAAACCTGTTCCTTTTTCAGAACTTACAAGCGATCCAAGTTTTTGGAAAGGATGCCAAACGTGCACCAATTACGAAATCCTAAAAAGTAAAGACAACAAAATGTGTTTGTGTACCGGAATGCTTTATGATCCAAAAGAAAAACCTAAAGATCCGCCTAAACATCCGTTTAATGTCAGAGTGTTAAATAGATTAAAATCAATTAAAGAAGCCCTATTTTTAAAAAAATAATCCCCAACCCCACCGCGGCGGGGAGTTCGGAAAAAACTAGAAAAAGAATCAATTTAAAAAAAGAAATATAAATTAAAACACACCCTTTGCGTAATGCCTCCCCCTCCTTCGGAGGGGGCTGGAGGAGGAAAAAACTAAATATCATGAAAAAAGTTGTATTAGCTTATAGTGGAGGATTAGATACCTCATATTGTTTGAAATATTTAAAAAACAAACATGGATACGAAGTACATACTGTACTAATTAACACAGGTGGATTTGATGAAGCTGAACTATCCGCTATTGAAGAAAGAGCCTACGAATTAGGAAGTGCACAACATGCAAATCTTACTATCGTTGATAAATATTATGATAAAGCCATTAAATATTTGATTTATGGAAATGTATTAAAAAATAATACGTATCCTCTATCTGTGAGTGCTGAGCGTGTTTTTCAAGCTATGGAAGCTATTAAATATGCCAAAAAAGTAGGTGCAAACGCAATCGCCCACGGAAGTACCGGTGCAGGAAATGACCAAATCCGTTTTGATCTAATTTTTCAAACCATTGCTCCCGAAATTGAGATTATCACACCTATTAGAGATTTGAAATTATCAAGACAAGAAGAAGTAGCCTATTTACAAGCGAATGGCGTAGAATATTCTTGGGAAAAAGCACAATACTCCATCAATAAAGGATTGTGGGGAACTAGTGTTGGAGGAAAAGAAACATTGACTTCAAACCTTCCACTTCCAAGCGAAGCTTATCCTTCACAATTGCAAAAAGAAGGCGAAGAAAAAGTGACTTTGCATTTTAAAAAAGGGGAATTGGTTGGAATCAACAATAAAATGAACACTCCGGTAAAAAACATTGTTACTCTTGAAAAATTAGCCAGTGCTTATGCAATTGGTAGAGATATTCATGTTGGTGACACGATAATCGGAATTAAAGGAAGAGTTGGTTTTGAAGCCGCTGCTCCTTTAATTATCATCAAAGCACACCATTTATTAGAGAAACATACGCTTGGAAAATGGCAACAATACTGGAAAGAACAACTAGGAAACTGGTATGGAATGTTATTTCATGAAGGTCAATTTCTTGATCCTGTGATGAGAAACATCGAAACTTTCCTGGAAGACACTCAAAAAACGGTAAATGGAACGGTAACAGTTTCTTTGAAACCATATCACTTTTCGCTTGATGGAATTGAATCTGAAAATGATTTAATGAACACTGGATTTGGTCAATACGGAGAAATGAACAACGCTTGGACATCAGACGATGCCAAAGGATTTATTAAAATTCTAGGAAATGCCCAAAACATATTTTCATCTGTAAACCATCTTGATTATGATTAATGTTGGAATAATTGGCGGTTCGGGTTACACTGCGGGGGAACTCATCAGAATATTGATGTATCATCCTAATGCAACGATTGATTTTGTGTACAGTACTACCAATGCTGGAAAACCACTATCGGTTGCGCATCATGATTTGATGGGCGATATCGAAATGAATTTTACTGATACCGTGAATCCGAATGTGAATGTTGTTTTCTTGTGTTTAGGTCATGGTAAATCGAAATCATTTTTAGAGCAAAATCAATTTGCAAGTCATACCAAAATTATCGATTTAGGAAATGATTTTAGATTGATCAAAGACAAAGATTTTAATAGTAAAACTTTCGTTTACGGACTACCTGAATTGAACAAAGCAGTTATCAAAAACGCACAATTTATAGCTAATCCAGGTTGTTTTGCGACAGCGATTCAATTGGCATTATTGCCATTGGCTAAAAACGAAATGCTTACTACTGACGTTCATATCAATGCCACAACCGGAAGCACGGGAGCCGGAGTTACGCCTTCGGAAACGACGCATTTTAGTTGGAGATCGAATAATATGTCGCATTATAAAGCTTTTGAACACCAACATTTGGGTGAAATAAACCAAAGTGTAAACCAATTACAATCGAATTATAAAGACGAATTGATTTTTGTACCAAACAGAGGTGATTTTGCGAGAGGCATTTTTGCAACATTATACACAACAATCGAAGAAAGTCTGGAAGATGTAGTTGCGAAATACGAAGCTTTTTACAAAGACCAACCTTTTGTAACTGTCACTACCACTGGAATCAACATGAAACAAGTGGTTCAAACGAACAAGTGTATTATTAGTTTAATGAAAAAAGGAAACCGGTTATTGATTACTTCAGTAATTGATAATTTAACAAAAGGAGCCTCAGGACAAGCCATCCAAAACATGAATTTAATGTTTGGATTGGATGAAACCACAGGATTACATTTGAAACCAAGCGGATTTTAATCCCCTCCCCAACCCTCCCCGAAGGGAAGGGAGTTGAAATGCGAAAAATAGTATAAATATAGAAACAACACCCCCCGTTGTAAGTTTTTATTCCCCCTCCTTCGGAGGGGGTTAGGGGGAGGATTATTATGAACTTATTTGACGTTTACCCATTATACAACATCACTCCTGTAAAAGCACTAGATTGCACTATTACAGATGAAAAAGGAGTGGAATATTTAGATTTATATGGTGGTCATGGAGTAATTTCCATTGGACACACACAACCGGATTATGTTGCCAAACTAAAGAATCAATTGGACAACATTGGTTTTTATTCCAATGCGATACAGAATCCATTGCAAGTAGAACTAGCAGCCAAATTAGGAAAACTTTCAGGATTGGAAGAGTACACGCTATTCTTATGCAGTTCTGGAGCTGAAGCCAATGAAAACGCTTTGAAATTAGCCTCTTTTCACAACAATAAAACAAGAGTAATTGCTTTTGATAATTCCTTTCACGGAAGAACCTCTGCAGCAGTTGCCGTTACTGATAACAAAAAAATTGTTGCGCCGATCAACGCACAGCAAATCGTTACTTTTTTACCATTGAATAACATCCAATTGGTAGAAAACGAACTAAAAAAAGGAGATGTTTCTTCTGTTATTATCGAGGGAATTCAAGGCGTTGGCGGTTTAGACCAGGGAACGCCTGAATTTTTCCAGGCATTGGAAAAAATATGTGCAGCATACGATGTCGTTCTGATTTTAGACGAAGTGCAATCAGGGTACGGAAGAAGCGGAAAATTTTTCGCGCACCAGCATCATAATATTAAAGCTGATATTATTTCACTTGCTAAAGGAATGGGTAACGGATTTCCTATTGGCGGAATCTTGATTTCTCCAAAATTCACAGCCAGTTATGGTCTTTTAGGAACTACTTTTGGCGGAAACCACTTGGCCTGCGCTGCTGGAATTGCTGTTTTGGATGTGATCGAAAGCCAAAAATTAATGGATAACGTAAATGAGGTTTATGCCTATTTTTTAGAAGCAATCAAACAAGTTCCCGAAGTTATTAAAGTAAAAGGAAAAGGATTAATGCTCGGCGTAGAATTTAATTTTGACGTAAGTACGCTTCGTAAAAAAATGATTATTGACCAACACATTTTTACAGGAAATGCAAACAATAAAAATTTATTAAGAATTCTTCCGCCATTGACAATCAAAAAGGAAGCGATCGATACCTTTATTATAGCTTTAAAAGAAACATTGAAAGAACTAAGCCTTAGCGAACAGGCGAAGCAAATACATTCTTAATTATGAATACGCTGCTACCAATAGAAAAACGAAATTCAGTTTTAAGCCGAATGGCAGAACTTCTTGAAGAAGAAAGAGCCAACCTTAAAACTGTAAATCAACAGGATTTAAATAATTATTCTGGGGATGATCTGGCCATGGAAAAACGTTTATTGGTTGATGATGCCAAAATTGACGGCATGATTTTATCGATGCAGCAATTGGCAAGCCAGGAAGATCCTGTTGGAGTCGAACGATTCAATTTTGACCACGACAACGGAATGAAAGTCATCAACAAAACAGCGGCTTTTGGAACCATAATGATCATTTATGAATCCAGACCCGATGTTACTGTTGAAGCAGGCGGAATCGCTTTCAAATCCGGAAATAAAATTCTATTGAAAGGCGGAAAAGAATCCTTACAATCCAACCTGAAAATTGTGGAATTGTGGCATCAGGCTTTAAAAGAAAATAATATTGCTACAGCATGGGTGGAATACCTGAATTACAATCGGGAAGAAACGCAGGCATTTTTGGAGAAACCAACACAGAAAGTAGATTTAATCGTTCCTCGTGGTGGTGAAAATCTAATTGCTTTTGTAAAAAAACACGCCACTTGTCCGGTGATTATAAGTGGAAGAGGAAATAATTTTGTTTATGTAAATGCTGAAGCCGATTTAGATCAGGCACTTGCTATAATAATCAACGGAAAGACCTCAAACATATCCGTTTGTAATGCTTTAGATAAAGTTTTAATTGATACAAATCTTAAAAATTGGGAAGCTTTTGCTGCAACTATAGTTCAGGAATTACAACAAAGAAACGTAACCGTTTTAGGAGATGAAAAAATTTCCAGAGCAACAAATGTTCCTCAGATTGAATCCGATTTAATTTGGTACGAAGAGTTTTTAGATTATAAAATTGTTATTGGAACAACAAATTCGGATCAGGAAGCGATTGATAAAATAAATAAATATTGTGGAGGACATTCGGCTTCCATAATCACAAAAAATGATGCAATTGCCCAGGAATTCATGGAAAATGTAGATACCGCAGCCGTTTATCAAAATGCCTCTACCCGATTCACTGATGGAGGACAATTTGGCTTAGGTGGCGAATTGGCAATAAGCACGGACAAATTACACCAACGTGGACCAATTGGATTGCAACATTTAGTTACTAATAAGTGGTATATTTACGGAAATGGACAAATCAGGTAAAAAAAGAATTTTATTAAAGTTAGGAAGCAATACATTAACCAAAGAAACCAATCATATTTCGAGAGGAAAGATTGAAGATATTGGTATGCAAATCGCGGCACTGAAAGACGATTATGAATTTGTAATTGTCAGTTCCGGTGCCATTGCTGCGGCCAAACAATTTGTAAAACTGGAAAGTCAAGATAAAGATGTTTTTGTTAAACAAGCGTTGGCTTCAATTGGCCAGCCTCATTTGATGCGGATTTATCATGAAAATTTCAGCGATTTAGGATTACTGATTTCACAATGTTTGCTTTCCTATTCTGATTTCGAAAAAGAGCAAGCCAAAGTAAATATCGTAAACACAATCAATGTGTTGGTCAAAAACAATTATATTCCTATCATCAATGAAAATGATACCGTGGCAACGGATGAGATTCAGTTTGGAGACAATGATAAATTAGCCGCTTTAACAGCCGTTTTATTAAATGTGGATATTCTGATCATTGCTACCAATACGAACGGGATTTATACCAAATCATCCATCAATGATGCAATTCCTGAAACCATTTCTTTGGTAACCGATTTAAAATTATTGGAAAAAGAGATTGGCGATTCTAAATCCTCGCACGGAACTGGTGGAATGCAATCTAAAATAGAAGCTTCGGCAATTGCCAAAGCTGCCAATATCGAAACCTGGATTATCAATGGCTTGGAAGACAACTTTATTTTGAAAGCTTTAAAAAACGAAATACCTTTTACTAAAATAATTTAATTCGAATATTGGATTTTTAGATTGTTAGATTTTTGGACAATTCATAATTCATAATTCATAATTCATAATTCATAATTACAATGAACTACATCTCTATACAAAACATCGATTCGCTCAACAAATGGGTGAAACAAGCATTAAAAATTAAGAAAAAACCACTTAAAAACAAAAAACTGGGTAAAAACAAAACCTTGGGAATGTTGTTTTTTAATTCCAGTTTAAGAACCCGTTTGAGTACACAAAAAGCGGCTTTGAATTTAGGAATGAACGTCATGGTAATGAATTTTACCAGCGAAGGTTGGACATTGGAGTTTGAAGACGGAGCTATCATGAACTCTGGTGCTTCGGAACACATCAAAGAAGCGGCAGCAGTTGTTTCTCAATATTGCGATATTATTGCCATCAGAGCTTTTGCCGGACTTGCAGACAAAGAAAAAGACAATGCCGAAATCGTACTTTCCGGGTTTTTGAAATACGCTACTGTGCCAATTGTTAATATGGAAAGTGCCACAGGACATCCATTACAATCGCTAGCCGATGCGATTACTATGGCAGAACACAAAACGAAACACAGACCAAAAGTAGTTTTGACTTGGGCACCACATCCCAGAGCACTACCACAAGCTGTTCCCAATTCCTTCGTGCAAATGATGCAATTGCAAGATGCAGATTTTGTCATTACGCATCCTGAAGGGTATGAATTGAATCCTGAAATCACAAAAGATTCCAAGATTGAATACGACCAGAATAAAGCTTTTGAAAACGCCGATTTTATTTATGCCAAAAACTGGAGCAATTATAACGATTATGGTCAAATTACTAATTCCGACCCAAATTGGACTATAACTGCCGATAAAATGAAACTGACAAATAATGCTAAATTTATGCACTGTTTGCCTGTAAGACGTAATGTAATTGTTACTGATGAAGTAATCGACAGCGAAAATTCAATTGTTATCGAACAAGCCAATAATAGAACCTATGCAGCGCAATTAGTCTTGCAAAAAATATTGAAAAATGGAAAATAAAAAACCGGTAACGATACTAAAAATTGGAGGAAATATTATTGATAACCCAACGGAATTATCACAGTTTTTATCTGATTTTTCTAAAATTGAAGGATATAAAATACTCGTTCATGGCGGAGGAAAATCAGCTACCAAAATGGCTGAAAGCATTGGTTTAGTTCCTCAAATGATTGACGGACGACGTATTACCGATGCTGCTATGCTTGACGTAGTTGTGATGATTTATGCAGGTCAAATCAACAAAAGCATCGTTGCCCAATTACAAGCAAATTCCACAAATGCGATGGGTTTTTCTGGTGCTGATGGGAATTTAATCCAATCAGAAAAAAGAAACCACCCTACAATCAATTATGGTTTTGTGGGCGATGTGAAAAAAGTGAATACAAAATTATTGGAAACGTTACTTTCAAATGGTATAGTTCCAGTATTTTGTGCGATAACACACGATGGAAAAGGACAATTATTAAATACGAATGCGGATACTATTGCCAGTGAATTGGCGATTGCTTTATCGGAAGTTTTTGATGTAACTTTGAATTATTGCTTTGAAAAGCCTGGTGTTTTATATGATGCCGAAGACGATTCTTCAGTAATTTCAACCATAAATCAAGAATTATATTCCAAATTAAAAGCCGAAAAAGCGATACATTCAGGCATGATTCCTAAATTAGACAACTGTTTCAATAGTTTGTCCAAGGGAGTTCAAAAAATAAAAATTGGTCATCATCGAATGTTGCAAGACAAGACGGCATTGTACACGAGTATAGAACTATAAAAGTTAAACACGAATTTCACAAATTTACACGAATTGAAAATTGCCACAAAGAAATTATCTCAAAAGAGACTTAAATAATTCATGTCTTTGTATTAAAAATAACTAAAAAATTTGTGCCTTTGTGGCTTCGTGGCAAAAAAATAGCGCCTTTGTGGCAAATAAAATATGAAGAGTATAGAAATCCTTACACAAGAAGCCATTGCGCTATTAAAAGCACTGATTGAAACACCTTCATTTTCAAGTGAAGAAGACAAAACAGCACTTTTAATCGAAAATTGGTTTACACAAAATAACATTCCTTTCGAGAAAGAAAATAATAATGTTTGGGCTTACAATAAATATTTTGACAAGACTAAACCAACATTATTACTCAATTCGCATCACGATACCGTAAAACCTAACCAAGGGTATACCAACGATCCTTTTGAAGCCATCGTAAAAGACGGCAAATTATTCGGATTGGGAAGCAATGATGCCGGCGGCTGTTTGGTTTCTCTTTTAGCCACTTTTGTTCATTTTTATCCGAATGAAAAGCTGCCTTACAATATCGTGATGGTAGCTTCAGCCGAAGAAGAAAGCAGCGGAAAAAATGGATTAAACAGCGTACTGAAACATTTACCGGAACTGGAATGTGCCATTGTTGGTGAACCTACTTTGATGCAATTGGCCGTAGCCGAAAAAGGTTTATTGGTACTCGATGTCATCGTAAAAGGTACTGCAAGTCACGCCGCGCATAACAATCCAGACAATCCTATTTACAATGCGATACCCGTTATCGAATGGTTTAACAGCTATCAATTCGAAAAAATATCTGCCGTTTTAGGACCTGTAAAAATGACTGTAACGCAAATTAACGCCGGAAAACAACACAATGTAGTTCCTGCCGAATGTCATTTGGTTATCGATATCAGGGTGAATGATTGCTATAACAATCAGGAAATTTTAGATACCGTAAGAAAACATTTGACTGCCGAAGTCAATCCTCGCTCGATGCATTTGAATGCGTCATCAATTCCTGTTTCTCATGGTTTGGTGCAAGCCGGAATCGCACTGGGAAGAACAACGTACGGCTCGCCTACACTGTCGGATCAATCGGTTTTGAGTTGTCAATCCTTGAAATTAGGACCAGGAGAAACCCTGCGGTCGCACTCGGCAGACGAATTTATATTTATAAACGAAATAGAAGAAGGAATTCAATTGTATATCAAAATACTAACTGATTTTTTCAAACAATAAAATAATTTGGATTGATCCTGATTATTTTCAGGAGCTAATCCCGCTATACGTTGCAATCTTTTTTGAGGCGAAGAAAAATCGCCTCAAAAAAGGATTTACACTACAAACGAAGTTCACTGAACTCCGCTGAAAATGGAAATTAAGTGAAGTAATCGGGGCTAAAAAATAATATTGGAATTAATTATAATTTACCGATCGTCAGTTCGAGTAGATTTTTAAAGTCCACAAGTTTTCTTTATTAAACGAAACTTTCCACTTTAAAAATCATATTGAGAACGTTGCTGGTAACAAGGCTTCTCGATACATTTTTGGCTTAATGAATGTATCTTTTTAAACAGATTGAATCAAGCAAAAAACACTCGAAGTAACGGTCATGTATGTCCCTGTCAGTTAAATCGATAAAAACAAAACCAAAAAGACACAACAACACGAACAACCAAAAAAGTATAATTATGAAACTTTGGGAAAAAGGAATACCAACCGATAAGCAAATCGAACATTTTACCGTTGGAAACGACAGAGAACTGGATTTAGTTCTAGCAAAATATGACGCCTTAGGCTCTATTGCACATGCAAAAATGCTAGGTCAAATCGGTCTTTTAACAGACTCCGAAACCGTTTCTTTGGTTTTGGCATTAGAAGAAATTATTGCAGCTGTTGAAAACGGAAAATTCGAAATCGAAGACAGTTTTGAAGACGTACATTCCAAAATCGAATACCTACTAACGGTAAAACTAGGCGATGCCGGAAAAAAAATTCACACGGCTCGTTCCCGTAACGACCAGGTTTTGGTAGACGTTAATTTATATCTAAAAGACGTCCTTAAAGAACTAAAAGAACAAGTAAAAAGCCTTTTTGATTTGCTGATGGAATCAGCAGAAAAACATCAAAATGTTTTGTTACCAGGTTACACGCACCTTCAAATTGCGATGCCATCTTCTTTCGGAATGTGGTTTTCCGCTTACGCCGAAAGTTTAATTGATGATGTAACGATGCTAAATGCAGCTTTAAAAATTGTAGACCAGAATCCATTAGGTTCGGCCGCAGGTTACGGAAGTTCGTTTCCTATCAACAGAACATTCACGACTCAAGAATTAGGTTTTGAAACTTTAAAATTTAATTCGGTTGCGGCACAAATGAGCCGTGGAAAATCAGAGAAAACAGTTGCTTTTGCGATGAGTAGCGTTGCCGCTACCCTATCAAAATTCTCGATGGATGTTTGTTTGTATATGAGCCAGAATTTTGATTTTATCACTTTGCCTTCGCATCTTACAACAGGTTCGAGCATTATGCCACACAAGAAAAACCCGGATGTTTTTGAATTGATTCGTGGAAAATGCAACAAAATTCAAGCGTTACCATACGAAATCACTTTAATTACCAACAACCTACCAAGTGGTTATCACAGAGATTTGCAACTTTTGAAAGAAGGATTGTTTCCAGCGATTCAAAACTTAAAAGCCTGTTTGGATATCGCTATTTTTGCTATTAAAGACATTAAAGTAAAAGAACACATTTTAGACGATAAAAAATACGATTATTTGTTTACGGTAGATTCCTTAAACGAAATGGTTGTTGCCGGTCTGCCTTTTAGAGATGCCTATAAAGCCGTTGCAGAACAACTGGAAAATGGCACTTTTAAATCCCCAAAAGAAACCAAGCATACGCATGAAGGAAGCATCAATAACCTTTGTTTGGATGCCATAAAAAAGAAAATGAACGATTCTTATTAATTCAAAACCAAAATAGTTGTTACAAAAAAATCCATTCATTTAAACGAATGGATTTTTTTTATTTGGAATATTACCCCAAAAAACTATATTAAAACCTTTGTCAAAGTTTCGAACTTTGACAAAGATTAATTTAAACCTTTCCCATCAATTCTTCCGCATCAATATCGCTATGCGAAACATTGTAAATGGCTTTTCCTTCTTTAATTACTATCAATTGTGGGGATTGATGGGTAACTCCAAAACGATCAGCAATGGCATTAGAAATATCGCGATACGCTATTAAATCTAAAAAATAAGGCGTAACTTTATCTGAATTATTAAACTCATTTTCAAACTGTTTCAGTGCCATCCTACTTACGCTGCATCGGGTACTGTGTTTAAAAATTGCTACCGGTTTTTCATTCGAAACGAAAATAATTTCATTCAGTTGCCCTAAATCGGTTAGTTCATTCCAGTTGATTTTGCTTTCTTTTAAATCCTTGTCATCTGAACTATTAAAAATATTTTGAAAAAAACTCATAATTGTCTTATTTTAAGACATTTTGACTTTGAAATATGATAAAAATCATGAAATTTCCGTCAATTTGTCTGTATTATTGTATTGGAATATATATTGAATATAATTCGCAAAGTTAGTCAAATAACAACAAAACAATATACCATCATGAACATAAATAAATTTACAATCAAATCCCAGGAAGCCATTCAGCTTTCCCAACAATTGGCACAAAGCCACGGGCAACAACAAATAGAAAATGAACATATTTTCAAGGCTATTTTTGAAGTAGATGAAAATGTAGCTCCTTTTATATTGAAGAAACTGAACGTAAATGTGAGCTTATTGGAACAAATACTGGACAGCACGATACAAAGCTTCCCGAAAGTTTCCGGTGGCGAAATTATGTTGTCCAGAACTGCAAACACAACGCTAAACGAAGCGGAGATTATCGCAAAAAAAATGAATGATGAATTCGTTTCTGTGGAGCATTTAATTTTAGCCATATTTGGTTCCAAAAGTAAAGTTTCCCAAATCCTAAAAGACCAAGGCGTTACCGAAAAAGGACTAAAAGCCGCTATCGACGAATTGCGTAAAGGAGAACGAGTGACTTCGGCATCTGCTGAAGAAACGTATAATTCTTTAAATAAATATGCCAAAAATCTGAACGAATTAGCCCGCACCGGTAAACTCGATCCAGTAATTGGCCGTGACGAGGAAATTCGCAGAGTATTGCAAATTCTAACACGAAGAACTAAAAACAACCCCATGTTGGTTGGAGAACCCGGAGTGGGAAAAACCGCTATTGCCGAAGGTTTAGCACATCGAATTGTCGATGGAGATGTTCCTGACAATTTGAAAGATAAAATCGTTTATTCGCTTGATATGGGAGCGCTAATTGCCGGTGCCAAATACAAAGGGGAATTTGAAGAAAGGCTTAAATCAGTGGTAAAAGAAGTGACTTCTGCCGAAGGTGATATTGTTTTATTCATTGACGAAATCCATACACTGGTGGGAGCCGGAGGTGGTGAAGGCGCTATGGATGCGGCCAATATTCTGAAACCGGCGTTGGCTCGTGGCGAACTGCGCGCCATTGGAGCAACAACTTTAGACGAATATCAAAAATATTTCGAAAAAGACAAAGCACTCGAAAGACGTTTCCAAAAAATAATGGTCGAAGAACCGGATACCGAAAGTGCTATTTCGATTTTACGTGGAATCAAAGAAAAATACGAAACACATCATAAAGTCCAAATCAAAGACGACGCTATTATTGCCGCTGTTGAATTATCACAGCGCTATATCACCAATCGTTTTCTTCCGGACAAAGCCATCGATTTAATGGATGAAGCAGCTTCAAAACTGCGTATGGAAATCAATTCGAAACCCGAAGAATTGGATGTTTTGGATCGAAAAATCATGCAATTAGAAATTGAAATTGAAGCGATTAAACGAGAAAAAGACGAAAGTAAACTCAAAGTTTTGGGAATGGATTTGGCGAACCTAAAAGAAGATCGCAACGAAATCTACGCCAAATGGAAATCGGAGAAAGATGTAGTCGATAATATTCAAGCAGTAAAAACTGAAATTGAAGACTTCAAATACGAAGCCGAACGTGCCGAACGTGAAGGCGATTATGGAAAAGTAGCCGAAATTCGCTACGGGAAAATCAAAGAAGCACAAGAACGTTTAGACATTTTACTCAAGGAATTACAAGAAAATCAAGCAGGAACTTCGTTGATAAAAGAAGAAGTTACTCGTGAAGATATTGCTGAAGTGGTGGCCAAATGGACTGGAATTCCGGTAATGAAAATGCTTCAGGGAGAACGAGAAAAACTACTGAAACTGGAAGACGAATTGCATCACAGGGTCGTAGGACAGGAAGAAGCGATTCAAGCGGTAAGTGATGCCGTGCGCAGAAGCCGTGCCGGATTGCAGGATATGAAAAAACCGGTTGGAACCTTTCTTTTCCTTGGAACCACGGGAGTTGGTAAAACAGAATTAGCCAAAGCCTTAGCTGAATATCTTTTCGACGATGAAAATGCGATGACCCGTATCGACATGAGCGAATACCAAGAACGCCACAGCGTGAGCCGTTTGGTGGGTGCGCCTCCGGGATATGTGGGTTATGACGAAGGCGGACAATTGACCGAAGCGGTTCGTAGAAAACCGTATTCCGTAATCTTATTGGATGAGATTGAAAAAGCGCATCCTGATACGTTTAACATCTTGCTACAAGTCTTGGATGAAGGACGTTTGACAGATAACAAAGGGCGTTTGGCTGATTTTAAAAATACCATTATCATCATGACTTCTAATATGGGAAGCCAAATTATACAGGAGAAATTCGAGAACCTAAAAGGAAGCGTCGAAGCCGCAACCGAATTGGCCAAAGTAGAAGTTCTTGGATTGTTGAAACAAACGGTTCGCCCGGAATTCATAAACCGTATTGATGAAATTGTAATGTTCACGCCGCTTACCAGTGAAAATATTGCTCAAATAGTAGGTTTGCAACTAAAAAGCGTGACCAAAATGCTGGCACAGCAAGGGATTACCATGGATGCCACTGCGGAAGCCATTGCCTATTTATCCGAGAAAGGATATGATCCGCAATTTGGAGCGAGACCCGTGAAAAGAGTGATTCAAAGAGATGTGCTCAATGAATTATCCAAAGAAATTCTATCTGGAAAAATAACTACAGACAGCATTGTTTTGATAGATGCGTTTGATGGAAAATTGGTTTTTAGAAATCAAACCGAGTTAGTTTCTTAAACAAGTTCGTCAGTTCGTCCCGACACTTCGGGATTTTGTGCAATGCAATGGAACAAAAAATGTATCGAGAACATTTAAACTTATGAAAACACCAATCGAAAGGCTGGTGTTTTTTTAATCATTCTGTTAAAAACTCAAATCCAACAAACCCCATTTATTCAGAAATTATACCTATTTTGGTAATCTAAATAAAAGTGTTACCAATGTCATTATTCCAGCCCTCAGTTCTTAAAAAATATTTGAGCCAACAAGATTCAGCTACTGTTCAAAAAGCTTATAAAAAATACAGCAAGTATTTCCATAATCCAACCATCCAGGAAAACATCCGCAACAGTAAAGAAGAACAATTTCAGGAAGGATTTTTACGAGAACTTTTTGTTGATATATTGGGTTATACACTAAATCCTGCACCAACGTTCAACTTAACCACAGAACTCAAAAATATCAAAGGCGCTAAAAAAGTCGATGGCGCTATCCTAAAAGACGGCAATGCCCTTGGAGTTATCGAACTTAAAGGCACTAATACCAAAGACCTCGAAAGCATCCGCCAACAAGCTTTTGATTACAAAGCCAATCAAACGGGTTGTATTTATGTAATTACATCCAACTTCGAGAAGTTGCGCTTTTACATCAACAATGCAGTGGATTATGAAGAATTCAATTTATTTACACTAACCCATAGTGAATTTGAAATGTTCTATCTCTGTTTGGCCAAAGACAATATTCTTGCCAACAAACCTTTAACGATAAAAGAAGCTTCTGTTCTGGAAGAAGAAAATATTACCAAACATTTCTATGCCGATTATTCCTTGTTCAAACGCGAGTTGTACCGTGATTTGGTCAAACAAAACCGGAATAACGTTATGCTGATGGAGTTAAGCGAAAAAACCTCCAAGCTTACCCTTTTCAAAAAATCACAAAAACTGATTGACCGTTTTCTGTTTATTCTTTTTGCCGAAGACCGCGGATTACTCTCCCCCAACTCCATTTCCACCATTCTCAAAGAATGGAAAGCCTTGGAAGAGTTGGATATGGTTGTGCCCTTGTACGACCGCTACAAACAATACTTTGGTTATCTCGACACAGGACGAAAAGGTACCGACAAAAAAGAAGAAATCTTTGCTTACAATGGCGGACTGTTTCAGCCTGATGTCATTTTGGATGCCGTTATCATCGACGATGACCTACTCTACCGCCATACCAAAAAACTAACCACTTATGACTTCGAAAGTCAGGTGGACGTAAATATTTTAGGTCACATTTTTGAACATTCGCTAAACGAAATCGAAAGCATGAATGCTGAAATTGAAGGAACTGATTTTGACAAACAAAAAACCAAACGCAAGAAAGACGGGGTTTTCTACACCCCAAAATACATCACCAAATACATAGTCGATAATACCATTGGCAAACTCTGTACCGAGAAAAAACAGGAATTAAGCATTATTGACGAAGAATACGCCAAAGGGCGCAAGAACCGCCAAGCCACCACCATTGTAAAACTCGACCAACAGCTTAAAGACTATCGAGAATGGCTCTTGGAATTGACCATTTGCGACCCCGCCTGTGGCTCGGGTGCCTTCTTGAACCAAGCCTTGGATTTCCTGATTAAGGAACACGCCTATATAGACGAACTCAACAAACAACTCTTTGGCGGTGGTTTTACCTTCCCGGATATAGAAAACCAAATCCTGGAACACAACATCTATGGCGTGGACCTCAACGAGGAAAGTATCGAGATTGCCAAACTGTCCTTATGGCTCCGCACCGCCCAACCTAAACGAAAACTTACCAGCCTGAACAACAACATCAAATGCGGGAACTCGCTCATTGACAGCAAAGCCATTGCAGGTGACAAGGCTTTTAACTGGAAAGAACAATTCCCGGAAGTATTTGACAAAGGGGGTTTTGATGTGATTATTGGCAATCCACCTTATGTAAGACAAGAATTGTTTAAGGATATTAAACCTTATCTTGAAAAGAATTATGAGTGTTATAATAGCATAGCCGATTTATATACTTATTTTATAGAAAAAGGGATTCAACTAATGAATACAAGAGGAAGATTTTCTTTTATTCTACCTAATAAATTTCTAAAGGCAACTTATGGAAATGAAGTAAGAAAAGTTATAAAAAACAAAGTTCAAATTGATTTAATATTTGATTTTGATGATTATCCAGTTTTTAAAGATGCTACAACTTATCCGATGATTTATATTTTTTCAAAGGAAATTAACAGAAGTAAATCGACCTTTATCTTTTCTGAAATTAATAAAAGAGATAACACAAATGACCCAATAGGAAGATTAGAAGAAAAAGCAACTAAAGCATCTTATAATTCTTTAAAGGATGATAATTGGCAATTCCAAGACAGTACTAATGATAGTTTACTTACAAAAATTAAAACAGGTTCAATTTGTTTAAAGGAAATTGTTAATATAAAATTTTCAGGGGTGTTTCGACAGGTAAAAATGAAGTTTTTATCATCAACAAACAATTGGCAGATAAATTAAGAAATGATAGAAATGAAAAATTCATACGTGAAATAGTAACTGGAAAAGAAGTTAAAAGATACAATTTAAATTTTGATAATTTATACCTTCTTTATATTCCTTGGGAATATGATTTAGAATTTGATCAAGGGATAAAAGAATATTTATTAGCGAACAAGGATATATTGTCAAACAGACCAGAGGTTAAAGATGGTAGATTTAATTGGTGGTGTTTAAGTAGATATGGTAGTAAGAATGCCGAATATTTATTCAAGTCTAAAATCATCTATCCCCGAATAAATAATGAATCAAATTTTTTCTTTGATGCTGTAGGCAATTTTTCACTTTCCGATAATAATTTTTTTATATCTACAGATGAAAAATATTTAATGCCAATTCTTAATTCAAAAATTGTGTTTTATTTTTTAAAATCTATTGCATCAACATTGCAAGGCGGATATTTAGATTTCAGAAGACCATATATGGAAATAATACCAATTAAAATCCCAGAAAACCAAAAACCATTTATAGAAAAATCCGACTCTATGTTGATTTTAAACAAAGATTTACAAGTAATCAACAGAAAATTCACGACCTACTTTTCCGGTCAATACAAAATAGAAAAACTGACTAAAAAATTAGAAAACTGGCACGAATTAACCTTTGCAGCATTTATAACAGAAATCAACAAAGCCATTAAAACCTCAGGACAAGTGCCACTTACCAAAAAAGACGAATTCGAATGGTTGGATTTATTTGAAGAAAATAAAAACAAAGCCCAAACCCTAAAATCTGAAATCAATAAAACCGATAAGGAAATAGATACAATGGTTTATGAGTTGTATGGATTGAGTGAGGAGGAGATATTAATAGTTGAAGAAAAATGAGAGCATTAAATTATAAATATATCATTTATCCATTTCTTACTATTCTTATAAGCGGGTTTATGTTTTATTGTTTTCCTCCTTTTTTTCCTGATTATTTTGGGATTGAAAATTATACAAAAACATACGAACTTTTTAATTTGATTATTAGTTCGCTTGTCTCTCTTATGGGGATTTACATTACAGTTTCTCTTGTTGCGTATGAATTTTTTAAACAAAAATCGGGAGTTGATTTCCATAAATCCTTTTTGATAAATCCATTAAGCGCATATTATATCAGTTTTTCGGTACTAACAATAATTGTAGCATTTTTATCAAGCATAATAATTTCTACCCAAAATCTATCATCTAATGAAATTTCGATTGTTTATCTTAATATAATCCTTTTTGTTTCGATCATATTGTTTCTTATTCCAGTTGCATTTAATCTGTTTTCATCTTTGAAACCTGAAAAATTAGCTTCCGATGAAATTGACAAAATTGATTGCAAATCAATTTTTATAAACAATAATGGAATTAGCGACATAGATAAATCGGTAGAAATTTTTGAAAATGACCATCTGATAAAAGTAACTAATATTGCTATTGCATTGATTAGTGTTTCTGAAAGTGTCAAAGCACAGTTAATTATCAGAAAAGTAACAGTTAAATTATCTAATCTCATTATTGATGAAAAAAATCAAAAAAGCAAAGAATATATAATTGAACGATTAATATCTTTTTACATTAAAGTCATTGATTTTTCTTTACTTCAACCAAATAATGCTGGAATATTAAGAGGTATTTGGAATTCAATAGAAAGTATGTATTTTGATTTAATTGAAAAAAAAGAAACTTCATCCCATTATGAGAAATTTAGAGAGAAGTTCTTTGAAAGATTCATTAATCGATTATTTACATATAATAAAGAGGAGGAAATTATTGAGGGTATAGAAACTATTAAAAATATCATACAAAATCAGGTGCTATTAAATATGCCTGAGGATAAAAAAATAATTCATTTATATAGTTTTATAAATGAATTAGAGCCTAATTTTAAAAATTTTGATGATTACTCGGATATAGAAATTAAAGATTCTGAACATTGGCGGGAAATTGTAATTGGATTTTTTGATGTATTTTCAATTATCATAAACAAATCGATAACGTCAAAAAATCTGGATATATTAAATACCTGTTTTAAAAAATTAGAAGAGTTGAGTTTTCAAATTTATCTTAAAGAAATCGGAAAATACAAGTCCACTTTTCTTCATATTAAAATTGCAACAAAGATTTCTGATTACACTTACCGTGCTTTTGAAAAGAATGTTTTTGAGGAAGGAATTGATGCAAAAAATACATTGCCTTTACATCTTGAAATGCTTATTAAAAGCGAAGAAATTTCATCAAGAACGGTTTTGCAGAAATATTGCTATTTGCTAATTTATTTACAAAAGATAAATAAATTGGATAGATGGTTTATAGGTGGTATTAAAATGAATGATTTCATGGTGTCGGAAGGCGAATTAGGACGTATTGCAAGAAGATGTGCTTATGCTTATAATGAAAACAAAAACATACAAAATTGCCTAGATGATTGTATAGAGACTTATGTTATTCTAAAAAAATATTATGAATCATATAAAAATGATAATTTCGACTTATACATAGTTATAAAAGAAAGGATTAGTGCAATTTTAGAAATTTTGTTGAAATGTAATGTAGAAAATGAAAAACTTACTGAAAGATTAAAAACTCAAATAGAAGGTTTTAAAAATAAAGAAGATTATTGACTAGACCAATTAAGTTAGACTAGCTCTCCGAAATCTCAAGACTTCGAAGTAATAAAGCAAAAGATAAAATGGAGTATGAATTGAATACCAAGGATATTAGGATAGTTTAGAAAAGTTAAAGAAGTCCGTTTGTCATTCCGACGAAGGAGGAATCACATAAAGCTGGAGCGTAAAGTAAAAATGGTGTATCATTCCCCCGAAGTCAGTGTTGACAAAAGAAGTATCGGAATGAAAGAAAGCATTATAATGACATAAACTTGTAAAAATATTATTGAATTTACAGAGGGTTATCATAGCTATTATGTTTATATTATTACGAATAAGTATAGCTCAACCTATTATATTGGAATGACAAATAAATTAGGGGTAAGGTTGCAACAGCACAAAGAAAACATCGAAAAAGGAATTAACCCAACTTGCAGGGTTTAGCCTGTGAACCATTGTTGAAAACGAGATTCTTGTTTGAGAAGTTCAGATTTGGGG
>NZ_VJZP01000026.1 GCF_007097265.1 Flavobacterium gawalongense
TAGGCTATGCCGGGAAAGACAAAATATGTTGGAGAATCCTAACTACCCTGCCTGTAGATAGTATCACAATGGCCATGGATATACAAATAAAAACTGCACATTAAGTTAGGCTACATTTTTTTTCGATTATGAAACCATATATAAAGATCTGTTTGCTTATCGTCTTAATTTGTTCAGATCCTTACCTCTATTTACTTGAATATATGTAAAACCCTGTAATTCTATATTTAAAATGCATTCAATTAAAGTTTAATCCCTTACCTTTACATAGTTTAAAAAAGACTTTGAAAGTCTAGTGACCCTATTGGTGACCCTGTTCTTAAATAGCATATCGAAAGCCCTGTATTTACTGGGATTATTATAAAGGCATCGGAACCTCTTTCTCCGCAACAGAAACCCAAAACGAAAGTTTTGGGTTTCTTTTTTTAAATACTCCCCTATTTTATATATTCCCACAGTTTTTAAGTTTGATCCTCATTTCTGTAAAAGTACCCGTCTAATTTGCTATTGTATTAAACTTGTTTTTTTGTCATTTAAAGACAATTCAAAGCGACTTAATTGTCGGAGTTTATTCTGAATAAGCCATTAAGTAAAACTATATGCTTTTACATATAGTTTTACTTAATTCGAAAAAATTATATGCTTTTACATATAATTTTATACATTTGTTTAAAATCGTTGCAAAAGCATATAATAATGAAGTATAGCGATTGCATAGAATCTTTAAAAATCAATAAATTGCTACTTATGAAAACACTGGCAGATTTTGTAAAAGAGAAAAGAAATGAAGTAAACCTCACGCAGGAAGCCTTTGCGGAACGTGCAGGTGTAGCACTGACGGTTATTCGAAAAATAGAGCAAGGGAAAGAAAACCTTAATCTCGAAAAAGTAAATCAAGTACTCAAAATGTTTGGGCATACGTTAGCTCCAGTTAACGCAAGAGAATTATCCAAAAACACCGACCATAGTGTATGAGAAAAGCAGCTATCTATTACAAAGAGTTCCTGGCAGGAATACTCACTGAAACAGACGAAGGGGAATATACTTTTCAATACGATGAAAAGTATGCAAATGAGCATCCAAAAGAAAGCATCACCTTGACAATGCCTGTGAGCACAAAAAAATATACCGATAAACGATGAGGGCACTGAAAAAGTATCTCTTTTTAGTAATTAGACATTTTAAGGCGATTAAGGAAAATTCGAGTTTTGCTTAAGTACTTCATTTTCAGGAATCGGATAGGAACCTAGGGATTATTTCCCTAGGTGACCTTCCACACCACCCGGCATACGGTTCCGTACCAAGGCGGTTCTTAATTTACGATACATTTTAGGTAGATGTCAGCTAGGAACGTGTATCCTGATTTTCTTAGAATTCGCGTGGTTAGAGCTGTTTGTAGGATTGGACTAAGTGCAGTTCGGCAATAGCTCTTTCGAGTATTAGCCCATTGATAGGCTTGATTGTCTCTAATACCAACCTTCCTAAGGTTGTTGTATTTAGTACTTATCTTCTTCCAACTTTTCCATATAAACATTCGTATTCTAAATCTAAGCCACTTGTCTATACTTTTAACCTTTCCTGACATATCCGCTAGTTTAAAATAGGATACCCAACCCTGTATGTAATATCGCAAGAGTTCTTTCTTCTTTTGATACCCCATACCATTACTGCGGTTAGTAATTTCCTTTAACCTGTTCTTAAGTTTACTGTAACTCTTTGGGTGTACGCAAAGCCCCCATTTCCCTTTACTTTTGTTATAGAAGCTATATCCAAGGAACTTCTTACCTTTAATATACCCAACCGTAGTTTTCTCTTTGTTTACCCTTAAGTATAATACGTTTTCAATAAACTTAGTTATACTTTCCTTAACACGAAGACATGCTTTCTTGCTTTTACAGAAGATTAAGCAGTCATCGGCGTAGCGTACAAAACGGTGTCCACGTCTAGCGAGCTCCTTATCCAATTCATGAAGCATTATATTGCTCAACAAAGGACTTAGAGGACCGCCTTGCGGAACACCTAATACACTTTCTTGGAATTTGTTTTCCACAACAACGCCAGCTATTAGGTACTTATGGATGAGTGATATCACTCGTGAGTCTTTGACTTTCCTTAATATTAGTTCTATAAGTCTACTGTGATTAACAGTATCAAAGAACTTCTCTAAGTCTAAATCCACTACATAGTGATACTTATCATTGAGATGACTTTCTACTTCTTTCAAAGCAGTATGACATCCTCTTTTAGGTCTAAAACCGTGGCTACTTGCGTGGAATTCTTGTTCGTAAATGGGCGTTAGGATTTGAGCAATACTTTGTTGGACTAAGCGATCTACAACAGTGGGAATACCAAGTGACCTTGTTTTACCTCCCTCTTTGGGTATCTCAACTCTTCGCACAGCTTGGGGTTTGTATTTCCCCTTTTCTAGCGATGTGATTAATGACTCTTTATGTTCTAAGAGCCATTCTAATAAATTTTCAGTGGACAACTTGTCTATTCCAGAACTTCCTTTATTGGATTTGACCCTTTTATAAGCCATATTCATATTGGAAGGACTAAGGATTAGTTCTAATAGCTTCCCCTGACCTAAATGTACTTCCGTGAGGTTGTTTTCAGTTATCCCAATAAAGGTCTGCACTTCTTGGTAGCTGTCGGATTCCGTCCTATCATTTCCAAGGTAGTTATCAAAATTATTCGATATTTTCTGCATTCGTTCCTTCATAGGTAACATTCATTTACTACTCACTTAATTAAGTTCAGTCCTTCGGTACTTAATTCTAGTACCTACTATGACCTCTGCTGACTTCTTATAGCAATTGTTATCCATAGTTCTGTAAAAAAAAATTCCCTATGTCTATAAGACCTCCCCAGGTAAGAACGATAACTTTCCTCTCATCTACCTGCTATATTTACCATGATGTTTCCGTACAGTTTTGGACTTCAGTTTGTTTAGCAACTTTATCCAACATCATTGGCCTTATATATAGTTTCTGTTCGTCAGGTCAAGAGTTTGCCTACTGCTTCCTTCAGATTCCACTTCACAATGGACACCCTTGCATTTAGCTAACACTTCCCACTGTAAAGGCGTGTTCGGGACTTGCACCCTAGAGTTACCGCCCATGCTGGGCACACTAAAAAAAAGAGTAGAAAATCTTATTTTTCTACTCTTTTAATGAAATCTAATTCTTTAAGGACTTTTTCAGTGCCCCTCGCTCGCTGGCTTATCTTTTTTTTCATGTCAAAAGTGATTATTCCAAAAAAAACATTGTTTAGGAATAAATGTATTCCTTAAACAATGTTTCTATTTTTAAAATTTTGTGACACAAAAGTAAAAAACAATACTTTCTTTATCTGCCAAAGTCATCTTGTAAACGAACGATATCCTCTTCATCAGAAGGGTTTTCAGGGTCTGTATGTTGCCAAATCTCGGCTACTATCCCCCATGAATCTAAACCTATTAAACGATGGCGTTCCCCTTTGTCCATTTGGATAAAAGTACCTGGTGTAAGTTCCTGAATTTCTCCTTCTTCATCTGTGGCACTGGTTTTCACCCCTACAACTCCGGAGAGTACTTTCCATATTTCCGCTCTGCGAAAGTGATATTGCCAAGACAAACGTTTGTGAGGTGCTACCACCAATATCTTCGGACTTAACTTATTGGTAATTTTAATCGCTTCCATATCAAGATGAGGAAAAAATTTTGCGGCAAAGGCAGACGCCTCACTTTCATCAATTACAAAAAAACCTCCCCAAGGTCGTGTTTCATCTTGTTTAACGACTGTGAAATTTTCTTTTTTTAATGCTGCAGCAATTTGTTCAAAAACAGCACTTTTGTCTAAAGTGTTAGAGATATTAAAATTCATTTTTATTGTTTTAAAAAGTAAAAAATATTCGATTGCTTGTATTTATACAAATTCTAGTGACTATAAATGATAAAGTCATTTGATTTCAATTTTGCTTTTCCCATCAGAATTTTTGCTCCTTTTGGAAGGCTTATTTTCTTTACTGAGCCAAAGTTAATCATCACAGTAATTTTATGGCCTTCAAAAGATCGGGTAAACAAAATTTGATTGTCTTGATGTTCCAATCTGTCGTATTTCCCGTATTGCAAGACTTTTTCATTATTTCGTATGGCTATCAACTTTTCATAGTGATTAAGAATAGAATTTTCTTTGTTCGCTAAATCCTGAACATTAACTTTCTTATAATCGGAATTGGTTTTAATCCATGTTTTTTCAGTTGAAAAACCGGCGAAAGCATTTCCATTCCATTGCATTGGACTGCGTGATTTGTCTCGGTTGTGTTCGTTTCCTTCCAAAAGTGCTTCATCGGGACTTTTACCTTTGGCAAGAGCCAATTGATAATGAGTTTTTCCCTGAATATCGGCCATCTCTTCCACATTTTTCGCGATGATGTTGTGCATTCCAATTTCTTCGCCGTAGTAAACAAAAGGAACTCCTTTTGCCGTGAGCATCAAAGCCGCTAATGCCAACGCTTTATCTGGATTCCCATCGGCTAATCGGTCTACCATACGAGGCATATCATGGCTTCCAAAAAACAACGTTGGGTAATTGCTCATGTTTTTTTCCATGCTTTGCAACTCATCAAAAATACGTTGCGAAGAAAATGTTTGAATACTTCCAAAGTTGAAATTAAAAACCACATCCAATAAATCCTGTGATTGGTATTGCTTTAAAACCTCAATTTTATCACTTCCTATTTCGCCAACAATGAAACGATTATCATACTCGCTTACGGTCGATTTTATCATTCGCATAGCCTCTTTTACACCTTCCTGATCGATGTCGTTGATGTGTTCTTGTTGTCCGTCTTTGACAGGATTATCAGCTGTAATTTCGTTGGTGGTTAAAAAATTGATCACATCCAATCGAAATCCATCCACACCGCTATCCAGCCAAAAGCGAAGCACTTTTTGAACCTCAGCAACCACTTTAGGGTTGGACCAGTTGAGATCCGCCATTTTTTTATCAAACTTATGATAGTAGTATTGATTAGTTAAAGTGTCTTTTTCCCAAGCCGTACCACCAAAAAAAGATTCCCAATTATTCGGTTTGCCCTTCCAGATGTAATAATCACGGTACGGATTATCTATTGATTTCCGGGATTCTTGAAACCACTTGCATTCCGTAGAAGTATGATTCAAAACCATATCCATAATTACTTTGATTCCTCTTTTATGGGCTTCTTTCAAAAAATTATTAAAATCGGCTTTGCTGCCATAAGTGGGATCTACCTCGTAATAATTAGCAATATCATAGCCATTGTCCACCTTTGGCGAAGTCAGAAATGGCGTGAGCCAAATCCCTTTTACACCTAAACCTTTCAAATAATCCAACTTATCAGTCATCCCTTTAAAATCCCCATAACCATCGCCATTGCTGTCTGCATAACTGGGCATATAGATTTGGTAAAACACCGATTCTTTCCACCAATTTTGTGAGTACTGCGTATTTTGTGCCACTACTAAACTAGTATTAAACATAATGAAAGAAAGCAGCGCAACGATTAACAGATTCGATTTCATAAGCAAATCCTTTTATTTTTTCTGTTGAAAGTTATAATCTACAACAACACCGTTCACCAGCATTTTAGAATCTTCATACGTTATTTTACCGCCTGAGGGAACACAAACAATTACCGCTGCACTTTCTGGTGCAATCTTTATTTTAGCCGAAGAAGAAACGTTACGGGCAACAAAACGTCCAGAAACTGTATTATACAAATCCACTTTTTTTCCTTGCTCTGTTTGTATTGAAACTTTTTTCTTAGTGGTATAAGGGTTATAATATAAAAAAGAAGGATAGGCTTTATCACTATAAAAATCAGTAGCCAGTAAATTCAGTTGTAAAATCCCCGTAACATTGGTTGCACGGATAATACTTCCGAAGATACCCACATGCCCACTGCCATAAACACTAAATTGAGATTCCTCAGGATTTTGACCCAGTACCCAAAGCGGTCCGTCTCCTTGTGCCACAGGTCCTTTTAAATTTTCATAGGCTTTATAACTGGACTGGCGAATAATACCCTCATATCCTATCACACCTTTGCTAACCTCAGCCAGTTGCGGAATCGTTTCATGCTCATCGGGCATGTACTGCGGATAAAAAAAACGGGATGCATTAGCGGCATTCAACATCCATTTACCAATTGCCGTAGCGTAGGATTGATTGTAGCGAACCATTGGAACCAACGGCCAGGCCATATCATAGGTATTCATTAAAAAACCATATCCGCCGTGATCTACTGTACTACCAACTGTTCCTGAAATATCAATTCCATTCCAGTTACCCACCAATACTCCCCAACCTTCGCGACATATTGCGGTTCCGTCGAAAGTCCAACCCAACATTTTATCGGTATCGTATTGCTTTCCTTCTTCAGCATTTATTCTTGCCGCTAAATAAGCGCCAAACGGCATTAATAATTCATACGTTGGATTTATAGGTTGTGATTGTAGTGCGGATAAAGCACTTTTGGCTCCTTTTAAATATCTTGGGTCTCCAAACTTTTTATACGCTGCATATAAAACCCAGGCATGTCCCGCCGCTGCATCGGGCTGCGCACAGATATTATTTTTCATGGGTTTCATTTTGCCGTAATCAAAATAGGAATAATCATAATTCCCATTTAAAATAGAATCGGCCTTGAAGAACTTTTCGGCAATACTTTTAGCAATAGCATCAAAACCCGGTTCACTAGGATATTTATCATAAACGGCATAAAACAAGAGATTCGGATACACATCGTACCACCAGTCACGACCATAACCGCCACCCAATAAAGCGACTTCCGGGCACGTATTATTCATCATAATATCCCAACCTGTTTCGGTATTGAAATAATTTTTCAGCATACCAACATAATTTAAATTTTGTTGCTTGCTTTTGTCAATACCTACTAAACTCGCTCCTAATGTCGCTCCCATAGTAGCCAAAGCTTCATGGAACATCCCTTTGTTATTTTTTCCTTGCCTTACATCGGCCACTGCAGTGTAGATACCTACAACGTCTTGAGGAAAATTCTTTTTGCTGCTGTCGATCCATACCATCGGCCAAAATTTACCTTTGGCATTGAAATCATACACTGTACTGTCAAAGCTGACCGCCAGTTTTTTATAATCGATGATTTGAAATGGTTTTGGCAAGTTTGGCATTTGATCCACACGAGCTATCTTTTGTTGTTTTACCTGTGCTGTTCCATTTATCCCGAAAAGGATAAAAAACAAACCAGCGAAAGTGATTTTGAAAATAGTATTCATTTCTTATTTTGATTTAATTGTAACTCTATTTTAGACACTAATCGGTATTACACCATTTTTTCAGCAACTTCGCTCAGTACTTTGCTATCAATTACAGGTTCATCCGGAGAAAGTAATTTTCCTTCTGCTATAATTTTTTTGGCTACAAAAATAGAACTCAACTGCAATATAGCAACAATTACAATAGCGTAACGCAACGCAATTTCAGTAGAAATAG
The DNA here is from genome assembly GCF_007097265.1 of Flavobacterium gawalongense. Taxonomy (GTDB): domain Bacteria; phylum Bacteroidota; class Bacteroidia; order Flavobacteriales; family Flavobacteriaceae; genus Flavobacterium; species Flavobacterium gawalongense. The sequence continues at coordinate 7,500 of NZ_VJZP01000026.1, forward strand.
CATAAGCCAAAACTAAGAATGTTCCTGCTCCTAAAAATCGACCCGCAAACAAACCTGCTTCATGGTTCAGGATATAAGCAAATTCGCCTCTTTTTTCTATTTTCGAAACAATATCAATTACTTTAAATTGAATTGGAAAATACGCCAAATCCATCAGCGGTTTTGCAATCAGCAACAATAAAATAAATATGATTACACCGGTTTGATTGAATAACAACCCATTGACTACTGCCCCTAAAGCAAATAAAACGAGTCCCGCTGTAAATATTTTTATTCGGTCAGAAGGTTTTGAAATCCTTCCTAAAACATACATAATTACCGCTGCGATTATAGCTCCTATCGACTGTGCAGTTCCTAACGCTCCTTCTTTACCTATCAACAACATGATAAGCATTGCGGGTGCTGTTACCAGAAAACCTTGAACCAACCCTTTCAATAATGACAACGACAATAATTTATACCATAGCTGATGAAATTTAAAAAACACATATTTTTTCTGTTCCGGATTTTGGAACGTTCCTCTGAAACAAACAATAGATGCTGCAACAGTCACTAGAAACACTATTCCGGTAATAACTAAATAAGCAGTATGTATTTGTGCTTCGTCTCCGCTTGATTCGATAAACCAACCAATAGTAATAGGAATGACAACGGCAATAATAGTGTAAAAAAAAGTTTCCAAACCATAATAATAATTTCGATTCGTATCATTGGTAATGGCTAATGCCAAATAATCCCGGTTAGACCAATAAAAACCAAAAGACAATCCCATCGTAATTCCGGCAAATCCTATTCCTACCAAGTCAAGTGTTTTCAATGACATCATGATCATCATAGAAACGCCGCTCAGCATCATTCCTGCCGAATATAATTTTCTGATGTTAAAATGTTTCAATAAAAATCCATTTAATAAAAAAGTAAGTGGAATTCCCGCATAAATTGTCAGTTGATAGATGACAACTTTAACAGGATCATTGGAACTTCGCATCACATAAGCAGCCACAAAAATATCGATTACAGGCAAGACAATGGCATAGACCAGATTCGTAAGCACTAATATTTGAAAATTGTGCGTCTGACTTTTAAAGTGACCTATTTCGGTTTTTAGTTTCTTGAACATTAGTTAAATTTTAAAAGTGAATAAATGTCTTTGATAGAAAACTCAGCACCACAAACAAACTCATCAGAAGCGCCGTAATAAATGGTAACGGTATCGCCATCAGAATGTACAACATGTCCGTTAGTAAAAACTACGTTACCAAAAAAGCCAGTCAATTCATAGGTCGCAGTAGGTACCATAATAGGTTCTTCTGTTCGTGCAATTACTTTTGTAGGATCTTCTAAATCCATTAAAAAAGCCCCTAAGCAATATTGATGTGCTGCATTTGCTCCATGATAAATAGACAACCAGCCTTTTTCCGTTTTTATGGGAGCGGCACCGGCACCCACTCTTTTGCTATCCCATAAACCGACTCTGGTTTTAATGATACAATGGTGATTTCCCCAGTGTAGCCCATCCGGAGAAGAAGTTATCCAAATATAATTTCCACCGATATCAACACTACTTGGACGGTGCAAAGCGTAATACAAACCATTGATTTTTTCATCAAAAATGGCACAATCCTTATTGTGTGGAGGCAACATCATTCCATGTGATTCAAAATTTCTCCAATCGGTTGTGGTGCGTAAACCCACTCCTACTCCATTGTCAGAAACAGCTGTATAGGTAAGGTAATATTTATTTTCAAGTAAAGTTACCCTGCAATCTTCCACTCCAAATGTTTCCAGCATTCCCTCACCAACTAAAAGCGGATAATTCTCCGGTTCATAAAATTTATGTCCATCGGCACTGCATAGCAATCGCAGGTGCGATAGCGTAGTTAGATAATCGACTCCTTTATAATTAATTACCCTTGCGTCACTGGCATCTAAATCAGGGTCATCTGTAGGAATTTCGATGATTTTAATGGCCCCTGTTTCCGTTAAAATAGGAAAAGAAATAATGTTTTCTTTTTGTTCCGGCCTTTCAGCTACACGAACAATCAACCATGTTTTTCCTTCAAATTGAAATACGCCTGGATTGAGAAGACAGGTAATTTGTAAGCCTTCTCTACTGGGAGGTAAATCTGCCGGTGACAATAAAGGATTTTGTATAAAGCGTTTTGCTATGTCTTTCATTTAATTTTTATTAAAGTTATATACTATATTCAAAGTACTATGACCATTGCTGGATAAAAAAATTGAGTTTTATTTTGAGTGTTTTTGGATAACTATTCTTTTGTATAAAGTATAAAAACAAATACTTAGGCTTATTCATAGTGATAATCAATAACATTATTACCAACAGTAAGCATTTTTCTTTTTGTTACAGTCTTTAGATTTGATGGAACTAAAACTAATGTCATCGCAGCATCTCCATTTAAATTGAAATTAAAATTCCCTACTACATTTTTTGCAATGTATTTTTTTGATACGTTATCGTATATATTAACTGGATTATTCCCAACATTAAAAGAAACGTTTTTTACTTCCTTATATGGGTTATAAAATAAAAAAAAAGGTAACGCTCTTGAAGAAAAGAAATCCGTTGCATTACAATTAATCTTTAATATTCCTTCTACATTAGTCGTGTCAATAATGGAAGCCAACATACCAACCCATGCCGATCCATAAGGACATATATCCGTAAAAGAAGTGTACTGCTTCATTTGATCTCCTATTGCATAAGGTCCCTCCTCTGCTAATACACCTTTAAAAACCTGAAAATTATTTCCATGATCTAAATCTTTACGCAGTCCTTCATAACAAATAACATGCTCGGAATCTCCCTGCCATACCGCACTACTTTGTCTATTTTTTGGATGTTCATCAGCATAGAAAAGACGACTTGCGTTTGCCAAATTCAGCATCCACTTTCCTATTGTTCTCGAATAAGACGGATTGTATTTAACGATTGGAACAAGCGCCGCTGCCTGAGAAAAAGTATTCATGGCGAACGCATATTGTTCCTCTTTTTTCTGACCCACTAATCCATCCACATCATATTGTCCCCATTTTTCAGCCATAACGCCCCATCCATTACGGTCGGAGTTCTGTCCGTCAAAACACCAGTTCAACAACTTCAACTCGTCATATTTTGTTCCAAGTTCAGCATTCATCTTTACCGCCATATAGGCACCATAAGGCATCATAATTTCATAATAGGCACCTTCTTTTGCTGGTCGGTTCTGCAAATAGTCCAGACAAGATTTACTTGCTTTTAAATAGGTATTGTCCCCCCATTTTTTCCAAGCTGTAAATTCAAGCCAAGCTAAACCTGCCGCCGCGTCCGGTTCATGCCATACCCCGTTATAAACTCCTACTCCGCTTTTAAAATTATATGCTGTAAAATTAAAATCAGGATATTCCCTTCCTTTAGACAATCCATTGATGGCTGTAATCCATTGAGTCGCATTCAATTTCATAATTTCAACAATTGCTTTATTTTCTGGATATTGATCAACCAACATATTAAAAGACATACCAGGCCATATATCATACCAAAACGTTTCACCTGATTTTCTGTCAACAGAATTCATTACCAGATTTACCCCGTTTTTAGAATTATAAAACTGCTGGCACATCGTTACGAAATCAATCCCATTATACTTGCTTTTGTCAATTCCTACCAATGATGCTCCCAAAACCGATCCTATCACAGGTAATGATTCATAACTAGATTGCTTGTCTTGGTTTCTTGAAGCCCCAACATAACTAGGAAGTCCAAAAGAACGAATCGGAAAGTTAACATAGTTGTCATCCCACCAAATCAGGGGAAGAAATGTTCCTTTGGCTTTGAAATCATACAACAGTGAATCTTGTTGAATGGCGACTTTTTTCCAGTCTTTCATTTTATATGGTGCCGGCATATTAGGCATCGCCTCGACCAAACGAATTGGGATTTGTTCAACTGCTTTTTGAGCCTGTCCCAGTTGAGCCATTGATAGGCTTATAAAAAAAATTATTCTAATCCTCCACCTCTTTTTTTTCATATGTGTTTTGTTTTTTTATTTCGAGAGACACCATAAACAACCTCTAAAAACTTAATTTCAGTCTTTTAATTCGGTATTTTGGAGTTTCTCAATAGTTTGTTTTTGTTTAATTATACGTTCTTTATCAATATTTTATTTTACAAAAGGATAAGAAAATGTAAATTTTCATATACGTGCTTCCGATTTTGTATTGCTACAATTTCATTGCTACAAGTGTTTGTGCTTATCCAGTTTATACTCAATTTCATATACAGATTTGTTGTTCTAGTAAAAAAAACGAGTTTATATTTATCTTTACAACTTTTATTTTCACAAGAGTTGTTTTTTACCCATCATTCAGAAAACCAATTTCTTTTCGTTTTTTTGCCTTTCTTGTCAGTAACCACAAGCATCCGTCGTATCTTACTGAAACATACTAAATCGAATTCTATTGCAAATTTTCCAAATGTTTATTTACGATACTAATTTACGAATACTTTTTGGCGCTACGAAAAACTCATCGGTGTTTGCGCTTGCTAAATCATGTTGATTTCATAATTTATATTTTTAATGTTTTATTAAAGTTTAACTTTTAATCCCAAAATAAATGATTTTGACTGAGGATAGGTTCCTTTATCAATCAATGAAGTAGATTCTGGATCTAAGCCTGTGTATTTGGTTACAGTAAATAAATTTTGACCTGATGCATACAAACGCAGGTATTTAATCCCAACTACTTTTGTATCAAAAGCATAGCCAATTTCAATATTTTTCAATCTTAAATAAGAAGCGTCTTCCACAAAAACACTAGAAACATTTCCGCCTCCATTATTGTTAAAAGTCAATCTAGGGGTAGTGTTGCTTGTGCCTCCCCCATTCCAGCTACTCAAGACTGCAGTTGTAGAATTAAAAGGACGGCTATCATAGTTTAGAATTTGTTTCAAATCATTATAACGATCTACACCTTCAACACCTTGCAATAAGAAAGAGAAATCGAAGTTTTTATATTCACCATTAAAAGACAAACCATAAGTAACTTTTGGAATAGGGTTACCAATAAAAGTCCTATCATCTGCGTTTATCTGACCATCATTGTTGATGTCTTTAAATTTAATATCTCCAGGTTGCGCTCCGTTTGAATTAGAAAATAAATAAGCGCTTACTTCACTTGCATTTTGATAAATGCCATCAAATTGATACCCATAATAAGAGCTTATTGGTTGCCCCACTTCGGTCTTAGTATGCGTAGCATCATCGGTAATGTTTTTTACAAATGTATGAAGTTTGTTTACTCTATTTGTTAATGTTGCTATGTTTGCATTTACACCATATTTAAATTTGTGATCATTGTTTTGTAAATTTAACCCAAATTCAAAACCTTTATTGCTCACTTCACCAGCGTTTGCATAGGTTCTTTCTATTACTCCTACAGAAACAACGGGTAGCCCTACAGTTAATAAAATATCATTTGTTGTTTTTGTAAAGTAATCGGTGGTAAAAGATAATTTGTTATTCAAAATCCCTAAATCTAATCCAAAGTTAGTTTGTGTAGTGGTTTCCCATTTTAGGTCTGGATTACCATAACGCACCACAACACCACCAGAAGTAGAAACAAGTGTTTGATAAGCATTGTTTGGTATTTCTTGATTTCCAGCTTGACCCCAGCTCGCTCTAAGTTTCAAATTGGTTATCCAATCTACTTTCATAAAGTTTTCTTTAAAAATTACCCAACCTCCAGAAACAGATGGAAAATAACCCCATTTATTATTAGGTCCAAATCTTGAAGAAGCATCTGCTCTCATTGTTGCTGTGGCAAAATATTTATTGGCATAGCCATAAGTACCCGAAGCAAAGAAGGATAATAAACTCCAGTTGCTGGCAGATCCTGAACTATAAATATTATTAGTACTACCAAAATCAAGATATCTAAAAGGATCCGTAGAATTATCAAAATTTTGTCTGCTACCACCTATTGCTGAAGATTTACTGGTAATATTTTCAGTTCCTAGCAATAAATTAATATTGTGTACATCATTTATAGTTTTTACATAGTTCAACGTATTACTGAAAGTGAAAGTCATAGCTTCACCTCTATTTTCATCCAAACCATTAGGGCGGTTATTTCTTCCTAAACCATAATATTGATTAGAAGTATCACCAATATTAGCATCTCCAAAATTTTCTCCAAAATTCTTGTTATGTGAAAATTGAATATCAACTCCCAAATTACTTTTGAATTTTAATGATTTATCACCCAAGAATGCATATTCGCCATATAAATTTCCAAAAGTTTGAAATGTATTTCTTTTGTCATCTGTAAAGTGAACGATGGCTATAGGATTTGAAGTGTATTCATAAATTTTACTCCATCCGTCATTAGGCCCAGTATAGAAAGGTAAATCAGTATACGGGTTGCTTGCAGAATATGTTGGATCGTTAACATCTTTGTAAACACCTAAAACTGGTGGACGCAATAAGGCATTACGAATAACACCCGGAACATCTCCGCTGGAAGATAACTTGTCTTGTTTCGCATAGCTAAGTTGTAAATTAGTACCTACTTTAAAACGATCCGAGATATTCGCATTGATATTTGATCTAAAATTAAAACGTTGGTATTTATCATGATTTTCCACCACAATACCATCTTGTCCAAAATAACCTCCGGAAATTAAATATTGCACTTTGTCAGAACCACCACTCGCCGAAGCTAGGAAATTTTTAGATATCCCTGTAGTGAATAATTCATCTTGCCAATTTGTATTTGCCAAGTCAGTTCTACTTCTGTCAGCTGCATAAGGGCTAATTGCCGATGCTGCATTTCCAGCAGTATTATGCCAAGCTTGGTCTTTTACGGTTAAATATTGATCTGTATTCAACATTTTTGGAAGATTAGTGGCAAAGTGAATTCCAGAGTAATAATCAACATCAAAACTTGATTTCCCTGATACACCACCTTTGGTTGTAATTAAAACGACACCACCAGCAGCTCTTGAACCATAAATAGCTCCTGCCGCAGCATCCTTTAATACCGACATTGTTTTCACATCCGATTGATTAAGGAAAGAGATATCACGTGTAGGAACTCCATCAACCACATACAATACGTCATTATTTCCAAGCGTACCTTCTCCACGAATACGAATTTTTATACCATCACCAGGAGCACCTGTATTGGCTGCTACAAAAACACCTGCTACTTGTCCTTGTAAGGCTTGCCCAACATCAGCAACTCTGGTTTTTGATAAATCATCCATATTAACCGTGCTAACTGCACCAGTTATGGAAGCTTTCTTTTGGCTGGTATACCCTACAACAGCCGTATCTAATAAATTTTGTAAATCATCTGCCAATACTAAATCAACTGCCAATACAGCATTGATAATGCTATTCCCATTAACTGGAATTTCTTTAGTCAAATATCCTATATAACTAAATACTAAAACAGCATTAGAATCTACTTTATTAATGGTATAATTTCCATCAAAATCAGTTACAGTATTTATAGCTGTTCCCTTGACAGCAACATTTACTTGTGGCAATGGACCACTACTATCTGAAACAACACCTTTAACGGTTTGAGCATACATCATACTTCCTGATAATATTGTCCATAATAGGACCATATTATAAATGACATTTTTTTTTATCATAAGGAAGTATTAAATTGATTAATAAATTGAGTGATTTTTTTCATGGTAAAAAGATGATTATTAGATAAAAAATAGAGAAGTAGCAATTTTTATTATTTAACTGCTACTTCTCAAGGGATATTAATTAAAACAAACCACTTTTTTAATTAAAACTTAATACCCTGAATTTTGTGTCAAAGTCCCTGCGGATGCATCAATTTCTGATTGAGGGATTGGATACAATAGGTGCTTATCTTGGAAGTTTTTTCCATGAGCTGTCAAAACTGCTTTTGCAATTCCCCATCTTTTTAAATCCAGCATCCTTTGATTTTCAAAACCAAGTTCTGCCCTTCTTTCTGAAATCAACCAACCTTTTACAGTCGCTTTATCTGTAGATGCTACTCTGTTCAACAAAGTCCCAACAGGTGGAATTGTTCCTGATGCTGTCACGGTAGTTCTGGCTCTGGCTCTTATTAAGTTTATAATAGCAATTGCACCCGAATAATCACCTGTTTCATTTAGTGCTTCTGCTTTCCAAAGTAAGGCATCTGCATAACGCATGTACACTTTATTGGTAGCTGCATCATCATTTCCTTTATTGGCACCATCTAAACTTCCTAGAATTTTATTCACATTCTGATTGGCTGCATCTACTGTGTATAATTTTCTTGGATCATTTGGCTCAAATGAATTTAAAAAATCAGTGCTCGGTGCAAAAAATCCCCATCCTAAAGGAGCACAAATTCCATTACCTCTTCTTGGAGTTGTATTGGATTGATGGTCGTAAGAAAAAATAACTTCATTATCTGTATACTCTTTAGAAGTATTGAAATTATCAAAATAATTAGCATTTAAGCTATATCCAAGTGGCGCTAACTCGTCAACCAGAGTTACTACTTCAGACCATTTTTCAGTATACAAAGCTGCTTTTGCCTGTAGTGCTATTACAGCACCTTTAGAAACTCTCCATTTTTCGGTACTAGAAGAATATTTGCTGTTTGGCAATAATCCTTTTGCTAAAACTAAATCTGCTTTAAGTCTGTCCCAAACCAATGTTTTATCAGCTCTCACTGCAACATCAAAAGCTTCCTGATATGTTTTTACCGGTGCCAGAATTAATGGTACATCCCCAAAATTGGTAACCAAAGAGAAATAGTAGTACGATCTCAAGAAATAAGCTTCGCCCAATAATTGATTTTTTCTGGCAGTTGTAATTCCGGTAATTGCTTCTATATCTGATTTTGTTAATAATTCAATCGCGATATTTAGTCTTTTTATTCCTTCATAATTATACTTCCATAATCCGTTTGGACCACCGTTTGTTGAAGTAAATGTGAAATTATTGATTTCGTCCATCCAAGGTTGATCTCCATCTGAACCCCATTTTTTCTCCATATCATCCGATGCGATATCCTGCATGATGTAATCATTTTGAAAAACAAGACCTCCGCCCCAATCCCATTGCGCCAATATGTTCAATCGGTTTGAAAGCAACTCATAAGAAGAGTTTACAGAGCTTTCTACTGTATTTAATGTTGGAGTGCTGTTTGCCTGGTCCAAAGTCGTTAATCCAATAGGCTCTTGTGTAAGCTCATCTTCACAACTTACCAATACCATCAAGCACATTAGAATACCGGTTTTAAATAAATTTTTCATAATTTATATTTTTTAATTTTTTATTTAAAGTTTAACTCTTACTCCAAAAATAAACGACTTAGACTGAGGATATGTTCCTTTGTCAATCAATGAAGTAGATTCCGGATCCAAGCCTGTGTAGTCGGTTATTGTAAATAAATTTTGACCTGACGCATACAAACGCATGTCTTTTATACCAAGAACAGATTTATTAAACGTATACCCAATTTCTAAATTTTTCAATCTCAAATAAGAAGCATCTTCCACAAAAACACTAGAAACATTACCGCCACCATTATTGTTAAAAGTAAGGCGAGGTGTTGTATTACTTGTGCCTTCACCATTCCAGCTATCCAATACGGCTGTTGTAGAATTGAACGGACGGCTATCATAATTTAAGATTTGTTTCAAATCATTGTAACGATCCACCCCTTCTACTCCTTGCAATAAGAAAGAGATATCAAAGTTTTTGTAACTCGCATTAAAATTGACACCGTAAGTTACTTTTGGAATTGGATTACCAATAAAAGTTCTATCATCGGCATTTATTTGTCCATCACTATTTATATCTTTAAACTTAATGTCTCCAGGTTGAGTCCCATTAGTATTCGAAAATAAATGAGAACTAACTTCGCCAGTATTTTGATAAATACCATCAAATTGATAGCCATAATACGAACTTATTGCTTGACCAACTTCTGTTTTAGTATGCGTATAATCGTCAGAAATATTTTTTACAAATTCATGAAGTTTGTTCACTTTGTTTGTTAGGGTAGCAATGTTTGCATTTATACCGTATTTAAACTCATGATCATTATTTTGAAAATTTACTCCAAATTCAAGTCCTTTATTGTTTACTTCACCAGCATTTACAAAAGTTCTTTCTATAACTCCCACCGATACTGCAGGTAAGCCCACGGTTAATAAAATATCATCGGTAGTTTTTGTAAAATAATCAGCTGTAAAAGTCAATTTGTTATTCAAGATTCCTAAATCAACTCCAAAGTTAGTTTGCGTAGTAGTTTCCCATTTCAAATCTGGATTACCATAACGTACTACATTTACAACTCCTCCTGTAGAAGATACCAATGTTTCGTAAGCATTATTTGGTAATTCCTGATTTCCGGCTTCACCCCAACTTGCTCTCAATTTTAAATTAGAGATCCAATCTGATTTTTTCATGAAACTTTCTTGAGATACTACCCAACCCGCAGAAACAGATGGGAAATACCCCCATTTATTATTAGGTCCAAATCTTGAAGATGCATCTGCTCTCATGGTTGCTGATGCAAAATATTTGTTGTCATATCCATAAGTCCCAGAAGCAAAATAAGATAACAAACTCCAGTTACTAGCTGATCCTGAACTGTAAGCATTAGTTGTACTTCCATAATCAAGATATCTAAAAGGATCTGTAGTATTGTCAAAATTTTGTCTGCTACCGCCAATTGCTGCCGCTTTGCTATTGATATTTTCCATCCCAAGCAATGCATTTACGCTATGCAATTCTTTGAATGTTTTAACATAATTCAATGTATTCGTAAAAGTAAATGTCATTTCCTGACCTCTATTTTCATCTAAACCATTAGGTCTGTTGTTTCTTCCCAAACCATAATATTGATTAGAAGTGTCATTGATATTGGCATCTCCAAAGTTTGAAGCAAAATTTTTGTTGTGAGAAAATTTGATGTCTACACCTAAATTACTTTTAAATTTTAAAGATTTATCTCTCAACAAAGCATATTCGCCGTACAAATTTCCAAAAGTTTGAAATGTATTTCTTTTGTCATCTGTAAAGTGAACAATAGCTATTGGATTTGAAGTGTATTCGTAAATTTTACTCCATCCGTCATTAGGTCCTGTATAAAAAGGTAAATCCGTATACGGATTGCTTTCAGTATAAGTTGGATCTGAAACATCTTTATAAACTCCTAAAACTGGAGGACGAATCAATGCATGACGAATAACTCCCGGTACATCTCCACTGGAAGATAATTTATCTTGTTTGGCGTAGCTAATTTGAAGATTAGTTCCCACTTTAAAACGATCTGAAATATCCGCATTAACATTTGATCTAAAATTAAAACGTTCGAATTTATCATTATCTTCTACCACTATACCATCATGTCCAAAATAACCTCCGGAAATTAAATATTGTACGTTTTCAGAACCACCACTTGCCGAAGCTTGAAAGTTTTTAGATATACCTGTAGTAAATAATTCATCTTGCCAATCAGTGTCTGCTAAATCAGTTCTGTTTCTGTCGGCTGTATAAGGACTAATTGCCGATGCTGCATTTCCGGCAGTATTATGCCAAGCTTGATCTTTTACCGTTAAGTATTGATCTGTATTCAACATTTTAGGAAGATTGGTAGCAAAATGAATTCCGGAGTACATATCAACATCAAAACTTGATCTGCCTTTTAGTCCACTTTTGGTCGTAATTAAAACAACTCCACTAGCTGCTCTGGAACCATAAATAGCTCCTGCCGCTGCATCCTTTAATACTGACATCGATTTGATATCCGATTGATTAAGGAAAGAAATATCACGGGTAGGAACACCATCTATAACATAGAGAACATCATTCTTACCAAGAGTTCCTTCACCTCTAATACGCAATTTTATACCATCACCAGGAGCACCGGTATTGGCAGCTACAAAAACACCGGCAACTTGTCCTTGCAAGGCTTGTGCAACATCTGCCACTCTTGTTTTTGAAAGGTCTCCCAGATCAACCGTGCTAACTGCTCCCGTTATGGAGGCTTTCTTTTGACTGGTATACCCTACGACAACAACCTCTTCTAATTTTTGTGAATCTTCAACTAATACAACATTTATTACAGTGTTTCCTTTAACCGGAATTTCTTTGGTTAAAAATCCAATATAACTAAAAACTAAAACAGCATTTGAATCTACATTGTTAATGGTATAATTTCCATCAAAATCAGTTGCTGTATTTACAGCTGTTCCCTTGACAGCAACATTTACTTGTGGCAATGGACCACTACTATCTGAAACAACACCTTTAACAGTTTGAGCGTACATTACACTCCCTGACAATATTGTCCATAATAAGACCATATTATAAATGACATTTTTTCTCATCATGAGGAAGTGTTAAATTGGTTAATAAATGGAGTGATTTTTTTCATGTTAATAAAAATTAGGTTAATTAAATGCATTAATGGTTTTTTTTGACTTAAAAATCAGTTCATAAAAGTAATTCCAGAGCATAAAAAAAGGTGTACACTATTTCATCAAAAGTGTACACCTGGATTAAAGATGCTGATTTTCAGATTCTTAAAAAATACTTAGCCTTTAGCTTTATACTTAAGCTGATAATTTTTAGGAGTGGTATTGTATATTTTTTTAAACTCACGGTAAAAATAAGAACGGTTATTAAAACCGGATTGATAACATACCTCAGAAACCGTCAATACATTCTTACGCAAAAGTTCAGCCGCATATTTTAATCGTATTGTTCGAATTAAATCACCCGGAGTAAAACCGAAAATTTGTTTGATTTTTCGATACAACTGCGAGTTGCTGATGCCCAATTCTTTTTCGATGAATAAGCTCTGAAGATTTTCATTATCGATATTTTTACGGATCAGTTCAATTACCTTTTTTACAAAATCTTTTTCCTCATTATTTATGGGAAGTGTCGATAGATTTTCGACCAGCGTATCTTGGGTAAAATGTTTTACTATTAACTCTTTTTCTTCCAGCAATTTTTGTATCCTTACTAATAAGTGATCGGGATAAAAAGGTTTCGGGATATAGGAATTAGCACCACTTTCCAAACCTTCAATTCTATGGATAACCGAATCTTTTGCGGTAAGCATAATAAATGGAATATGACAGGTTTTAATGTCCGTTTTGATTTTTTTACAAAGGTCTACCCCATCCATCAAAGGCATCATGACATCGCTAATGATAATATCAGGGATTTCTTTTTCAAGGATTCCTAAAGCTTCTACACCATTAAAAGCTGTAATAATTTTATATTTTTCATTTAATAAATCATTCAGGAATAAATGAATTTCTTTCTCATCTTCGACTATTAAGACTGTTTTCCGGCTGTCTTCCAACACTTCAAGTGATGAAATTTTATTTGGAGTATCATCAGACTTGCCCGGAATTTCTTCAAGGATATTTTTAAGATGATGAGAAATCAAAACCGGGCTCACTTCTACATCCAATTCTTTTTCAGTAAACGCCTCTTTGCTGCAAGGCACCAGAATAGTAAAGGTGGTCTCTTCATTAGGAATGCTTGAAACCAGAATTTCTCCTCGCAACACGGTAACCAGTTTTTTAATATAAGCCAGCCCGATACCCGTTCTAAACATATCGTTTTCCGTTACTGCATTGGTATCCGAAAGAAAAAAGCGATCAAATAAGGAATCTAATTTTTCTTTTGGAATTCCTTTTCCTGTGTTTACAATGGTTATGTTTAATCTTTTTGGATCCTCATCCTGAATGTGAAATTTGAGATCAATTTTTCCATTTTCAGGAGTATATTTAAAAGCATTTGACATCAGGTTGAATAGTATTTTCTCGATTTTATCCTTGTCAAACCATCCCGGCAATGTTGATGGAATGTCAAGATTATAATCGATATTTTTATCTAATGCCCATTCGTCAAACAATTCGGCAATTTGTTCGACCAGGTTTACAAGATCAAATTCCCTTGCCGTTACTTCTAAATAATCATATTCTGCTTTTCTGAATTCCAATAATTGCTGCGTTAGAAACAATAATCTTGAAGAATTACGCTGGATCATCTGTATGAACTTCTGATTTCTTTCGCTGAGATTTGCTGTTTCAGATAGTTTTTGAACAGGCCCGACAATCAAAGTTAAAGGAGTCTGAAACTCATGGGCAACATTCGTAAAAAATGTAAGTCGGTTTTCGTGAAGTTCTTCTTCTCTTTTTCGGAAAAGTATATTTTGGCTCAAGGATTGACGTTTCTTGTAATAACTGAGTACAAACAATATAAAAAGTGCAACCAATACGGAATAGATTACAATAGCAAGATTAGACTGCCAAAACACCGGTTTAATCCGGATATCAATTGCATGAACGGGTTTGCTCCAAACACCATCACTGTTGGACCATTTTATCCACAAGGAATAGTTTCCCTTAGGAACATTGGTGAAGGAAATAATTCTTCGGTTGTTAATGAAATTCCAATTGGTATCAAAATTCATCAATTGATACGCATATTGACATTTTTCATTATTGATATAAGTCAAAGCTGCCAATTCGATGTCAAAAAAGTTTTGATTGTGTTTTAAAACAATCGAAGGATGCGTAACAGCATTAGGCGCTATCACCAATCCCTGATAATAAGGAATCGCTTGATTTTGCCCGCTGATTTTATTAATAAGAATAGCTGGAATAATGGACGATTCTTTTATTTTTTGAGGTAAAAAATAATTAAATCCTTTTATTCCCCCCATAAAAATATAATCTGATTTTGAATCTTGGTAAAAAGCCCCATCGGCAAATTCATTATTTTGGAGGCCTTCATTTTTTGTATAATTAATAAACTTTGATCCATTAAGGATAAAATTGGATAACCCGAAATTCGTGCTTAACCAAAGATTGGATTTTTTATCCGAAACAATTCCATGAATGGTATTATTAGGAAGTCCTTGTTTAACCGTGAAACTTTTAAAAACTGCCTTCCCATCACTTTTTAAATCTTCTAACAAATTCAACCCAAAGCTAGTCCCTATCCAAAGTCTGTTTTTGGCATCGGTCTGCAGGCATAATATATCATTATTGGAAAGGCTTTTCGGATCGTTTAGTATATTTTTATACGTTTGAAATTGGCCCGATTCTTTGTCAAAAAGATTCAAACCTCCTAGTCGGGTTCCAATCCAAAGCTGATTTTGATTCTTCGGAATTATTGAAAAAATAATATTACTGCTTAATGCTTTTTCGCTATTATTAGCTGCAAGGTATTTTTTGAATTCGGTTACTTTTAATTTTTCGCCTGAACGCTCAATTTTACAACGAACCATTCCATAGCCATTCGTTCCAAGCCAAATAAATCCTTTTTCATCCTGATAAATAGTGTACGTTGACTTAAAATAACCACATTGTTCATTCCCTAAAATTTCCGACCAATTAATAAGTCTTGATTTTTTTAAGTCAAAAACAGTAATGCCACCTCCATCAGTACCTATAAAAATTAAATCGTCCTTCCCTTTGCATAAAGCAAATACAGCATTATTAATGGCGCTGTTACTTTCATTGAAGTTTTGGTATTGTAACGGTTTTTCAGTATTCAGATAAAAATCAGAAGGAAAGCGGAATAATCCTTTTCCTTTTGTCCCAACCCAAAAAGAATTTCCCTCTACTTTCAGAAATGCCCTAACAATACCTCCATCCAGTTCCGGAATTTGTGCTTTAGAAATAAGATTGAATGCCTTTTTAAGCGGATACATTTTAAAGATTCCGTCTCCATCGGTTCCTGTCCAAAGTACATTTTCACTTCCTTGAATTAAGGTTGTAATCTTTTGATTCTTCAGGTATTTCAACCATGATTTGTTAGCAATATTACCATTGCTGTCTATAATGAAATAGCCTGATTTACTGGAAATCACAAGCCCTTCCGGAACATGTCCAATACTATTTTCAATATTTTTTTCAGAAAGAATCTGATTTTTTTTATCCAACAAAGAATGTAGAACAGCATTTCCTTTTGTTGAGATAATACAAACTTTCTGATTTGAAACTATTCCAAACGTTTTAACATTGTTTGAAATCAATCTTACTTTTGAAACTGATTTCTTGTTGTTTTTAGTTTCAAGTGACAAAGTATAAAGTTCATTATTCTCAAACAAAACGAGTAATTCACCCGTTGGCGAGAACTCCATTTTTATGACCGCTTTTGTGGAAAGATTTTTGGTTCTTAACAACTGAAATTCAGTTCCGTCAAAGTAACCTATACCCCAATCTTTTACGGCACAAAATACGTTCTTTGAAGCATCAAGTGCCATATTAAATTCTGATTCTGATAATGGTGGCTTATTCTTTCTGGTAAAATAATAACGCTGAAACGTATCCGTTTTTTTATCATACCGATTAATTCCATGCATAGTTAATATCCAAATTCGACCCGCATTATCTTCGTCTATTTTAAGGATTACCTGATTACTCAGACTGTTTTCATTGTCTAATTCGGGTCTGAAAATTTTGAAATTATTTCCGTCATATCGATTTAGTCCATCCCAAGTCCCTATCCAAAGTAAATTTTCGGAATCCTGAAAAATAGCATTAACAGAACTATTTGAAAGTCCTTTAGTATTATCTAATTGTTCTGAAGAGTATTTTAAATCTAAAGTCCTGGATGAATCTAAAAGTGATTTAAGATTCTCATTTTTAACTTCAGGCATCGCAGCTCCTTGAAGACTATGAGTAATTGTCTTGTCTGCCGATTTTTCTTTATTGTTACAAGCAACAAGTCCTATAAAAATAAAGCTGATGAATAAAGTTTTAAATTTCAATGTAAAAAGTGTTTTCTGGATTTTTATTTTGGCTTTTCTGAAATGAATAATATTCATTATAAATACTATTGCATATATTATTTTCATTTTGTTGTTACAGCAGGCATGAAGTTAATATCCCAGTCATTTTAAGGGTACATAACTTATACCAGAAAATAAAATTTAACGAAATCGATATAATTATTAAGTTTTCAAATGTACAAAAAAAAGTTATCCGTAGAATACCATTAAAGAGCATGTGTTTTATGTAAGAATAGAATGTTTTAGCTAAAAATTGTTTTTTTAAAAAAATTATATTTAAAATATAACACTGAATATCAAAGCAATAACATAACCAAAATCTTATATCAAAGTTAAAATTTCTTAAATTTGTATAAAATAGTTTGTTATGGAAATTCGAATCGAAGCTGTTCAAATTGCCGAATCTTTCAATATCAAAAAATTTCGTGGGGATTTTCGTGCCGAAGTCCATTCGGGTTCCACTTCTGAAGTTTTTTATGCATTGGAGGAAAGCGAACGTTATTTGTATGTTTTTGATTATGGCGTGGTGGTCTTTGCCAATTATGATGCTGTAGCCAAAAGTGAATTCGTGGGCTTTATAAAAAATTACGCTACTACTCTGGTGGACTTGGATTTGTCTGAACAGTACCGCATTGAATCCGATGAAAAACTACAAAAGGTCATCGTAAAAAACAATTATGTCACCGTTCCCCAAATAGACTCTTCTTTCCTGCGAATCGTAATGCTTAACATAGGACAATCTGTTGCACTGGAATATTACGAAGTATTGACGGATGAACTCATTACGTCTTCAAAACACTATATACTGGAATTGGAACAACGCGGAAAACTCAGTATCTCCAAAACTAATTTGCTTAAATATATTGGCAAAGTTTTGAACGTCAAAAACAGTATTGTAGATAATTTATATATTCTTGATGACCCCAATCTGGTTTGGGATAATGAAGAACTCAACCTGCTCAACCGCCACCTCAAAGCTAATTTTGATATCAATACCCGTTTTAAAGATCTTGATTACCGTCTCCAAATTGTAGAAAACAATCTTACGCTGTTTACGGATGTACTGAACGTGAGGGAAAGTTCCCGTTTAGAATGGGTTGTCATCATATTAATTGCTCTCGAGATTGTAATTGCCTTGTTTTTTCATTGAAAATCTATAAAATTCACCCACCTGTGAAGTCTCCTAAATCAGATTTACTCTAACTACATCCGTAAACAGCGTGAAAATATTTCTTTGTCTCTTACTATCCTAGACAAACTTATTTTTTGCTATTTTTGTTTTTACAAGGATTTTTTTTAGAAAAATAAAGTAAATTGTATTTTTATATTTTGAATCTGTATAAGACCATTAAAGACACGAGCCAAAAGCGTCCATTAAAATACTATAAATGAAAACCTATTACATTCATAACGGAAGTGAAAACAGCGGCCCATTTGTTCTGGAAGAATTAAAAGCTAAAAAAATTACAAAAACAACTTTGGTATGGTTCGAAGGTATGGACGAATGGAAATATGCCGGTGATATAGACGAATTAAAAAGCATTTTGTTAGTAATACCACCGCCTCTAAAGAATATTCCCCCTTTACCAACAGCGGAGAAAAAAATAGCCAGTCAAACTATTTTGGGCTTAGATAAAAACATCTTTTTTTTAGCTTCTGGGATTTTAGTTTTAATTATAGGAACACTAATTTTCAATACTTATCAAGAAAACAGAAGTATGGAATTAGAGCAAAAAAATCACCAAACCGAATTTCGCAATCAACAAATTGAACTACGGCAAAAAGAAATTGACGAGCAAAAAATACAAATTGCCATCAAAGAAAAAATAGAATCCGAAAGGCTTACAAAAGAAAAAAAAGACTCCATAAATAATAGACTTTTAGAAATCAAGAAAATACTCGTTTCCAACAAGACCAATTTAGAAGAAAATAAAATTAAATTAGCTGACGCTAAAGAGTTTAAATTATTAAGGTCTACAGACGAAAGAGATGAGGATATTAGCCTGATTGAAAATGATATCAACCATTGGCAAAATGAAATTAAAAAACTAGAAAACGAAATGTATCGATTGTATTTAAAACTACAAACCGTTCATTAAAATTATTTTTCTAAACTTTCTAAAGTCACATTAGAAATTACCGATTTGTCTTGTTGCAAAACATCATCATCACTCGCGTATTGATCTTTTTTCTTTATCAAAAGCCAAGCATTTTTCTGTTTGATTTTAAGTTTCACCAATGCGAATTCGCCTTTGAGTTTTTTTCCATTTAAAATAAAACCAAGATGTCCTTCTTGTAAATCGGATTTTAATTTATTCTCGATATCTTCTACATCATCTGTATCAGCTAAGGCATAGGTTCCATTATCCCAAACGATAACATTCCCTGCACCATAATTTCCTTCGGGAATAGTACCTTCAAAATCTTTGTAATCGTAAGGATGATCTTCTACCATGATCGCCAGTCTTTTATCTGCCGGATTCATCGATGGTCCTTTGGGTATGGCCCAACTTTTTAATACTCCGTCCAATTCCAATCGAAAATCATAATGTAAATGGGATGCGGCATGTTTTTGCACTACGAAAATCAATTCGGTTGATGATTTTTTAATTTCACCTTCGGGCTCGGCGGTGGAATTAAAATTACGCTTTTGATTGTATTTATTCAAAGACATAGTAAATTAGGATTAGCGTTGAAATTAATATAAAAGTTACGATTTTAAATTTGTTTCCAGCCTATAAATCTGATTTAATAGCTTTTAAGTCCGCTTCGTAACACAACTACATAAGAAAATCCTCAAATTAAATTTAACGGTCATCAAGCTATACATTGATACTGTTAGAGACAGATGAAGCCTTGTTATGCATCCAATTTAATAGTTAATTAAAGGCTAAATATCCTCCTAACAATTAAAAACAGGCTGAAATTTCAATAGATTTACAATCTCGAATTGATTCCTATTTATACCCATGTCAAAAGAAAAGTTACGAAAAGATAAAACCTGCCTCAACTGTAATCATGAAGTGGAACAACGTTATTGCCCTAACTGTGGACAAGAGAATACTAAAACTAGTAAATCCTTTCATCACCTGTTTATTCATTTCTTTGAAGACTTAACTCATTATGATAATGCATTCTGGAGGACTATTTTTTATTTGTTTTTCAAACCCGCTGCTTTAACAAAAGCCTATATATCAGGAAAGCGATTGTTTTTTTTGCCACCTATACGACTCTATATTTTTATCAGTTTTATAACTTTCTTATTGATATCAATATTCCCCAATGAAACTGTTAAAATAAAGGATATCCCTAAAGTAAAAATAGGGAACGAGGTTATTGTCCCTACAATAGATTCATTACATATTGAAGAGAAAAGCGTAGACGGCTTAACAAAAGTGGGGATATTATCCAAAAAAAATAACGACACAATAAAAAAAATCTTACAGCAAACAGAAGAAATTGATAAAAAAGAGGTTGCCGATTTTGGATATAAATCCATTAACGAATTAGACTCAATACAAAAAAATGGTACCGAAAAAGTAAAAGTTAGTTCAACCGAATATTGGTTCCTTAAAAAGTGGCTTTCCGTAAAAGAAGAGAATACAAATGAAGAAATTATTGAAAAGTTCAGTGAATCTTTTACCAATAATCTATCAAAGGTATTATTTATGTATATGCCGGTTTTTGCCTTTATTTTATGGCTTTTTCATGATAAAAAAAGATGGCTCTATTTTGATAATGGTATTTTTACCCTACACTATTTTTCTTTCTTGCTTTTACTGATTTTAACTCTATTTTTTATAGACAAACTTTTCCCTGTATTTGGTAGCAACCCGGTTTTGGGTTGGATACATTTTGGTATAAAATCAATTGGTATTTTTTGGATGATTTATTATTTTTTCCCGGCACACCGCCGCTTTTATGGCGAAAATTTTATGCTCTCTTTTTTTAAAAGCAGTGCAATAATTATTATTAATCTAGTAATTATCACTATGTTGATAATTCTATTTGCATTATATACTTACATAAATATTCATTAAAGAATAACTAGAATATATAGTAATCTCATATTAATAAAGGGTTTATTTTAACTCTTATCTCCTGTATTCTCGTCTAAATTACTGTGATCATCACCGCCTATACTATAATGATTATTTTCTTCATCTTCATTCCCTGAATTTTCCTCTTCGTCATCTAATTCTGATCCGGGAACGTCTAAATCACCTCCGGAGACATCTTCGTTAAAATCTTTTTGATTCAATTCTCTGACGTTATTTATTTCAACTGGTGCCTTATTTTTAGAAATATCTTCCGGATCAATTTCCATTTCTTTATGGAACTGGCTATACATATCTTCGTTTGGAGGATACAAAAGGGAATCCGGTAATTTATCTTTATCTTTCTTATCCGGTTTTTGTTTATCCGGATTCGATTTGTCGTCTTTATTTTTCATTTTTAAACTTTATTTAATTGATTTTAAGAATACTAAGTTAATCATTTTTAAACAAAACACATCTGGTATCTTCTGAAAAAATCATACGATTCTTGCTATTAGCCATTTATCATTCATCCAATCCTGATTCACAATCTTTGTCCACCCTATTCTATAAACGGCTATTCATTCTAAATCCTAAAAAAAGATGCTTTGTCCAATATATTTTTAAAAATAATAGCATCATTTTTTATGTTCTTCCAACATAAATGATTAATTTTAAGCAACTTAATCGGCACTTCAATTATGTATAAACCGTATTGCCAATCTTTAAAAAATAAAAAACATGAGCGTACTAACTGACAATGTAATTCCAGGAAATCATGGTAAAATTTTTGGAACAAATGCTATGGAAGATTCCGATTTAATGGAAATTAAAGCCAGCTTATTGGAATTAGACGGAATAAAAGATGTGTTGCTGAATACCGAAATATTTCCCCGAGAATTCACAGTACACACATCCAAAATGGTATCCATAAGTGATATTGAAAACAAAGTAAAATCAGTGGGCTTTCACGCTATTCCAAAAGATTTATTTGAGCTTTAATATTTTGGAATAAATTTTCCCCAATTCTTTGCCTTTTGCAATTTCTACTAAAATAAAAAACAACTCAGATTCAATTAATCTCAAATTATTTAAAAAAGACGAAAAATGGAAACTAAAAAAACAATTTATCAATTACACGAAGAACACAAAACGTGGTTAAACAAACTTTTGTTTTATAAAGATGAACTTAAAATTATGGATAATCGAATTTTGGAAGTGGCAAAAAAAAACACTTCTAAAGAAGTACGCTCCTTAGCTGATCATTTTAATAATCAGCTGATTATTCAAAAGGAACAGATTGACATCTTAAATCATGATATTAAAAGCCACGAATTGTATCTTGAAGCAGCAGCGCTTGATAATCCTAATGGTATTGATAATGAAAAATTTTCAGACCATAAAAGGCACCGAGAAAGTATCGCTATTTTTGAGAAACTATTTAAAGATTTGAGAGAAGATTTGATTGATTTTCTATCGAAATGGATGTGAATTGGATGATTTGCAAAAATTAGAAGCACATTTTTTGAAAAAAAATGTAAAAAACTATTCCTTCGGCTACCGTCTGGACACAAATATTCAGACGAAATTTTAGCCACGAATTTCACTAATTTTTACGAATTAATTAGAGTAAATTAGTGAAATTCGTGGCTGTCTTTTTTATAATATCATAAAATCTGTGTAAATCTTTTCAATCTGTGTTATCTCTGTCCTATTTTAAACTTGTGTCCAAACGGTAGATTCCTTCGGAGTTTTTTTATTGTCGAATAAATTTTAAATTTTATTTGGAAACCATATCCTTTGCAAGCATCAACTTCAAAATGCTTGCCATACTATTGGCTATAGTAAACCAGACAGCCAATTAAAAATTTAAACAAAAATTATTATTCTAAATTTGGTTTTTATATATCTATATTGTAATATTGCAATATAAATATATAACGATGGGAATTACTAAATCAGAACATTTCACAGACGAGCAAAACGAATTAGCAACATTGGCAAAAGCCATTGGCCATCCTGCCCGAATTGCCATAATAGAACACCTTATAAAAGTGAACAGTTGCGTATGCGGTGATATCGTAAACGAACTGCCTCTGGCGCAACCTACCGTTTCGCAACACTTGAAGGAACTAAAAAACGCCGGACTTATAAAAGGCAATTTTGAAGGAAATGCCATTTGTTATTGCCTCAACGAAGAAGGTTTTAATAAAATAAAAGGCTTTTTTCAGCACATAAACACCTATTTAGAAAACAAGAAAAATCAATGTTGTTAATTTTTAAATTATAAAAAAATGAAATCGCCATGACTCAAAAAAAACAATATAATGTAGGAATGGCGATACCATATTCCGTTGAAAAAACAAATATTATCTTCATATGAAACTATCAGAAATTAAAAAACAGTTGAGCACGCTGGAAAACGTTGCTTTTGTATTGCCAAACGGAACTTATGTTCCAGAACATTTTCACGTAACTGAAGTAGGTTTAATCACCAAAAACTTTATTGACTGCGGCGGAAAAGTACGAAAAGAAACCGTTGTTAACTTCCAATTATGGGATGCCAATGACTTCGAACACCGTCTAAAACCACAAAAACTTTTGGATATCATCGCTCTTTCAGAAAAAGTATTGGGTATTGAAGATTATGAAGTTGAAGTAGAATTCCAAGCAGAAACTATTGGTAAATATGATATTGGTTTCAACGGGGAAGAGTTTACCTTACTAAACAAACAAACAGCTTGTTTGGCTCAAGATCAATGTGGCATTCCAGCAGAAAAACAAAAAGTAAAATTATCCGAAATTTCAACGCAATCAAACTGCTGTACTCCTGGAGGAAGCTGTTGCTAATTTTTTAAAACCGTCAAATGACTTTAACCAAAACAATCGTATTTCCAGAAATCGAAAAAGTAATCCGTGCTTTTGATTTTGAAAGCATTTCAGCAGAGCGCAAAATTATTTTGCAACCGCTTATTGATTTTATCCAAGACAAAGTTACCAACCAACAAGAAGTAAGGCTGAACTTGATTTGTACACACAATTCCAGAAGAAGCCATTTGTCCCAAGTATGGGCACAAACAGCAGCGGCACATTTCAATATAAAAAATGTATTTTGCTATTCTGGTGGTACCGAAGCAACGGCTTTATTTCCTATGGCTGCCAAAACACTAGAACAATCGGGCTTTAAAATTAAAACCATTGCAGCAGGCAATAATCCAATTTATGCCATAAAATATGCCGACAATGAACATCCCATTATTGGTTTTTCAAAAACTTATGATGACGATTTTAACCCACAAAGTGAGTTTGCAGCAATATTGACTTGTTCGCAAGCAGATGGAGGTTGTCCGTTTATTGCAGGTGCTGAAATGCGCATTCCTATCACATTTGAAGATCCAAAAGCGTTTGACAATACGCCACAACAAGCAGAAAAATATCAGGAACGCAGTTTGCAAATTGCAACTGAAATGTGCTATGTATTCTCCCAAATAAAATCATGATAATGGCCTCCAAAAAAAGATTAAACTTTCTCGATAGTTACCTTACACTTTGGATATTTCTGGCAATGGCAATCGGCGTTTCCATCGGTTACTTTATTCCGTCAAGCAGTGGTTTTATCAATTCCTTTTCAAGCGGAACGACAAATATTCCTTTGGCAATTGGATTAATAGTAATGATGTATCCGCCATTGACTAAAATTGATTTTTCAAAAATTCCTTTAATGTTTGAAAAGCCAAAATTACTCACCGCCTCTTTTTTAATCACATGGATTATTGGTCCGTTTTTAATGTTTTTATTGGCAACATTCTTTTTGAAAGATTATCCGGAATACATGACCGGTTTAATCATAATTGGGATTGCGCCTTGCATTGCGATGGTAATTGTTTGGAATGAATTAGCTGAGGGAAATAGAGAATTAACAGCTGGCTTAATCGGAATTAATAGTTTACTCCAAGTCTTCTTTTTTAGTTTGTATGCTTATTTCTATTTGAAAATTATGTTGCCATTATTTGGAATAAAAGGTGTGGAATTAAATATTACAATTGCTGAAATTGCAACAACAGTCGGAATTTATTTAGGAATTCCATTTGCACTAGCGGTAATTAGCCGCTATGCCATTAAGAAATTCATTGGCGAGAAATGGTTCAATCAGAAGTTTATTCCTTTTGTTTCTCCAATTACTTTGATTGCTTTACTATTTACAATCGTAATCATGTTCAGTTTAAAAGGCGAAATGATTGTTGATTTACCACTTGATGTGATTAGAATTGCTATTCCGCTTGTCATTTTCTTTACCATTATGTTTTTCTTGATGTTTTTTGTTTCAAAAAAGATTGGAGCCAATTATAGAGATGCCGTTGCCCTATCATTCACCGCTTCAGGTAATAATTTTGAATTGGCAATTGCAGTATCTATCGGAGTTTTCGGAATCAATAGCGGACAAGCATTTGCAGGAGTTATTGGACCATTAGTAGAAGTTCCCGCTTTGATAATTTTGGTAAATGTCGCTTTTTGGTTAAGAAAAAAGTATTATCAATCTAAATAATTTCTATAATAAAATAGATAACGATGGGTTTCGAATGTGATGCAAACCCTATAAAATACAAATGCAAAATTTTAAATTAAGACAAAGCTCCCAGACACTATTTGGGAGCTTTTTTTTGTTCGGTGCCATTTGATTAAAAAATACGATTGTGCAATAAATTACAGCTTGAATTAAGGAAATACAAAATATTTATTTCAGAAAAAGAGACCTTTAATTATAAATATCATATTTAAAATAAGTTTTTTTAAATAATTACCAATTAATTCTAAAAATACAAAATTAAACATCTAAATTAAGTATTAATACTTATATTTGCTTGATAATACTTAATTAATGAGATTATGATTAAAGTAATAGTAGTCGGAAACGGCATGGTAGGTTACAAATTTTGTGAAAAATTCATTGCAAAATCAGGACAGGAAGAATATCAAATCACCGTATTTGGAGAGGAACCAAGACGCGCCTATGATAGAGTTCATTTGAGTGAATACTTTGCAGGTAAAAGCGCTGACGACTTATCATTATCAACCTCAAATTGGTATGAAGAAAATAATATTACTCTAAATACTTCTGAATTAATTACTGATATTAATAGAGAACAAAAAACGATACATACCCATTTAGAAAAAACGCATACTTACGACTACTTAGTTCTAGCAACAGGTTCGTCTGCTTTTGTGCCACCTATAGAAGGAGTTGATAAAGAAGGTGTTTTTGTATACAGAACTATTGAGGATCTGGATGCGATTATGGCTTACGCAAAAAAAATAAAGCAAAACGGCGCTACTGAAGCTGCTGTTTTAGGTGGAGGATTACTAGGACTTGAGGCTGCAAAAGCAGTATATGATTTAGGTTTAAATCCTCATGTAGTGGAATTTGCCCCTCGATTGATGCCAAGACAGCTTGACAAAGGGGCGAGTGATATGTTGCAATCAAAAATTGAGGAACTCAATATTAGCATTCACCTTAACAAATCAACACAATATATTGCAGGAGAAGATGCTATAACAGGAATGATGTTCGAAGAGAATGAACTCCTAAAAGTAGATATGCTGGTGATTTCTGCGGGAATAAAACCACGAGACGAACTAGGAAGGGTTTCCGGTCTTGAAGTAGGTGTACGAGGAGGAATTGTAGTCAATAATAAAATGCAATCTTCAGATCCCTATATCTATGCCATAGGTGAAGTGGCATTGTATAATCATATGATTTATGGTCTTGTAGCTCCTGGATACGAAATGGCCGATGTTGCGGCTGAACAAATCCTGCAACGAGATAAAACGATGAGGGAAACCATCGATATGTCTACACAATTAAAATTAATTGGTGTTGAAGTTGCGAGTTTTGGTGATCCTTTTATAGAAAATGAGGATGTGACCGCGATTGTTTACGAAAACAAATTAAGTGGAATTTATAAAAGAATCAATGTTACCAAAGATTCCAAAACCCTGTTGGGTGGAATTCTAGTAGGTGATTCAAGTGATTATAATGCCTTGTTCCAAATTTACAGCAATGCCATGCCATTGCCTAAAAATCCGGAAGATTTGATTTTGGGTTCAAGAGGCGGAGGAAGCTCCACTATGGGAAGCGCCATGGATTTACCGGACTCTGCTGTAATTTGTTCTTGTGAAAATGTAACCAAAGGAGCTATTTGTTGTTCAATTATCGACGAAACATCTTCTAATCTTTCAGACGTCGTTAAATTGACCAAAGCCACTACAGGTTGTGGTGGATGCAAGCCAATGGTTGCAGATTTAGTGAAAGAAACTCAAAAATCATTAGGAAAAGAAGTCAAAGATGTGGTTTGTGAGCATTTTGCTTATAGCAGACAAGAACTATATGATATCGTAAAAATCAACAAATTTACCAATCACAATGAAGTATTGGGAACTGTTGGAAAAGGAGATGGATGTGAAATCTGTAAACCTGTTTTATCTTCTATATTCTCCAGTATATATAATGATACTGCAAACAAACATATTCCTGAACAAGATTCAAACGACAGATTCTTAGCTAACATTCAACGTAATGGAACATATTCTGTTGTACCTAGAGTTACAGGAGGGGAAATTTCAGCTGATAAACTAATCATACTCGGCGAAGTAGCAAAAAAATATAATCTATATACCAAAATTACCGGAGGACAACGTATTGACTTATTTGGTGCCGAATTAAATGACTTACCTGCAATTTGGAAAATATTAATAGACAATGGGTTTGAAAGTGGCCATGCTTATGGTAAATCACTTCGTACAGTAAAAAGCTGTGTAGGTAATACTTGGTGTCGTTACGGAATGGACGACAGTACCACTTTTGCTATTGAGCTGGAAAACAGATACAAAGGATTACGCTCACCTCATAAAATAAAAGGAGGGGTTTCAGGTTGTATTAGAGAATGTGCAGAAGCCAGAGGAAAAGATTTTGGAATTATTGCTGTAGATGGAGGTTGGAATTTATACATCTGTGGTAATGGAGGAGTAAATCCAAAACACGCTGTTCTATTTGCAGAACAAGTTGACAAAGAAACTTGTTTCAAATATTTAGACCGTTTCTTGATGTATTACATCCGTACAGCTGGACCATTAGTACGTACTTCTACTTGGTTAGAAAAACTGGAAGGTGGATTAGATTACTTAAAACAAGTGGTAATCGAAGACCGCTTAGGAATTGCAGGAGCTTTAGATAAAGAAATGCAAGGTTTAGTAGATACTTACGCATGTGAATGGACTCAAGTTATTGAAAATCCTGAATTGCAAAAACGTTTTACTCATTTTACCAATTCTGAAGAAAGAGATGATACTATTGAATTTGTACCTATAAGAGATCAAAAAATGCCAAGACCTTGGTAATCCTCACCCCAGCCCTCTCCAAAGGAGAGGGAGCAAAATAAAAAAATAGAATTCATAATTCTTAATAATAAATTACCATAAAAATTAACTCTTTCCACTCTCGACTCCCTCTCCTTTGGAGAGGGCTGGGGTGAGGAAAAATTAAAATACTATTCAAATGGAAGATATTCTAAATCAATACAAAACCGTAAACTTAAACGAAGTAAAAGTATGGTTCAAAGCAGGAAAAACATCCGATTTTCCTAGTGATGGTGGTGGTTGTATCAAATACAAAAACAAGCAGATCGCTATTATAAAATTTGACCGAAGAAACGAATGGTACGCCTGTCAAAATTTATGCCCTCATAAAATGGAAATGGTGCTTTCAAGAGGGATGATTGGCTCTGCGGGTGATATTCCTAAAATTGCTTGCCCATTACACAAAAATACATTTTCTCTAATAGATGGTTCTAATCTCAATGGTGAAAATCCAAAAATAGCCATCTATCCGGTAAAAATTGTAGATGATGAGGTATTCGTTGGCTTTTTGGAATAATTATGTATCTTTGATTTTAAACATTTCAAATGACGACAACTCCATTCCAGAACGCCAGTACTTGGATTGATGCAGAAAATGCTCAAGACCCAAACCACGAAACATACCAATCCAAAACGTATCCAAAAGAATTATTATATTCTAATAGAATGTATGAAAGGCTGATGGATTTTCATCCAAATGCATCCGAAGCCGTTCAGATTGCCTCCAAAGCACAACACATTTGCCGTTGGAAAATAGCCCGGGAATCCTACCCTATGGATCGCGTGGGTTATTTAAAATGGCGCGAAGATTTGAAAAAATTTCATGCCAAAACAACGGCTGTTATTTTAGAAAAAGCAGGTTACAATGAGGAATTTATTGCCCGAGTTTCTTTTCTAATCGAAAAAAAATTACTTAAAAAAGACGAAGAAACACAACTCTTGGAAGATGTAATATGCTTAGTGTTTCTTGAGTATTATTTAGACCCTTTTGTTCACAAACACGATAGGGAAAAAATGAAAAATATCATTCTGAAAACTTGGAATAAAATGTCTGAAAAAGGACATCAAGAGGCACTAAAAATAAACTTTAGCCCTGAAAATCTTGAATTGATAAAAGAGGCCCTTGGATTGTAATTCAATTTCTTTATGAAAAGCCCTAAAGAATCCATCGATACCATTTCATTCAAAAATTTACGACGATTGTATCTTTTCGCCTTATTAACTATTGCCATTACGGTACTGTTGAGCCAATTGCTGATACAATACAATCTCAACAGTCAGTTGAGTGATTCGCGAATCATCAACATTTCAGGAAAACAAAGAATGTTGAGTCAGAAATTGACAAAAGAAGTTTTGATTTTGAATTTCGTGACCGATACCACCAAAAGCAAACAAGAAATCATTCGAATCAATAAAACCATTACGCTTTGGAAGTTTAACCATTATGCTTTGGAAAATGGTAATGACAGCCTTGGTTTCCCAAAAGAAAAAAGCGTAGCCCTTTCCAAATTATTTAAGGTAATCAAACCCAATTTTGATAATATCCTAAACGCCACAACCCTTTTTTTAGAAAATAAAAAAGTACATGCGAAGGAAAGGGAAAATCAAAAACTAGTACAAACCATTCTTGAAAATGAAGGCATCTTCCTTTCCAAAATGAACCAAATTGTGGGCGAGTACGACAAAGAAGCACTCGAGAAAGTAACACTGCAAAGCAAAACGGAATATGCAATTTTACTATTTACCCTATTGGTTTTGTTATTGGAATTCCTGTTTATTTTCAAACCCACAAACCAAAAAGTAGAAAAACTTATTTCTAAACTTTTATCCTCCGAAAAAACGGCATTAAAACTCGCTTACAACACTGAAATAATTAGTGAAATAAAAGAAAATTCAGTCAAAGAATTGAAATCACTCAATTACGCCATGGAGAATACCCTGCTCTATTGCCGTGTTGCCCCTGATGGTTCCCTAATACATATTGGTGAGAAATTCTCAAAACTGCTTCAATATAACCCATTCATTTCAGACAAAACCTTCTCCCAAGTATTAACGCCAATAGAAAAAGAGCAACTCGTAATCGATCGGATTATTTCCGAGAAACAGCGCAGTGGCTGGCAAGGTGAACTCAATATCACCAATAGAAATGGAGAATCTATTTGGTTGGACTTATCAATGGTTCCCGTAACCATAAAAAAAGAGGAGTCCGAATTATTGATTATCTGTTTTGATATTACCGAACGTAAAAAAGCGGAACAGGAAGTCGAGCGATTGAATACCGAAAATGTAACCGATAAAATAAACCAACAGAAAATTATTTCGAGTAAAATTGTCGAAAATCAGGAAAACGAACAAAACAGGATTGCCAGAGAAATTCATGATGGAATCGGGCAAATGCTTACCGGATTAAAATTTAGTTTGGAAAGCATCAATCTGGATGATAAAGAAAAAGCAGCTCAAAAAATAGAGTACTTAAAAAAATTATCACTAGATATCATAAAAGGGGTTCGTACCGCTACCTTCAACTTAATGCCCCCGGAATTGAGCGATCATGGTATTGTTTCCTCCATTGCAAAATTGGCTCAGGAATTATCAAAATTGACAGGAAAGAATATTCTTTTTTACAATAAAACCAATTTTGACAAACGACTCGATTCTTTGATTGAAATCAACATCTATCGACTGACTCAGGAAGCCATTAACAACGCTTTAAAATATGCCGATTCCACACATATTATTGTACAATTATCTCATAGTAATTCTATTTTGAGCATTACAATTGACGATAACGGAAAAGGATTTGATATTAATGGGGCTGAAAAGAAGAGAAACAGCGAGTCCGGAATGGGGTTGGTTTTTATGAAAGAAAGAATCCAATATATTAATGGTCGGGTTTTCATTAACTCTATTCCAGGAGAAGGGACTCGTATTACTTTTAATATTCCCATTTAAAGAGGAATGACAAAAAGTAATTCTCAGATCCCAAATAAATTTCAATCCCGAAGCTTCGGGACAGAAAACTTAAAATTTCAAACCTTAGCAAGCTCAAATGAATTATTTATTTACGGTACGTGAGGTTTCAAAAATTGAAAAATTGGAATTAATTTGAAATTTGTCTTTTGTTTTTGCCTTTTGTTTAAATTACGTATCTTAGCCATTATTTTAAGTTAATATACGTAATAATTAAGATTTAAAAATTAAGTAAGTTATGAGTAATACGATTCGAGTTGTTCTTGCGGATGATCATGTATTTGTAAGAGATGGTATCAAATCATTATTAGAAAACGAAGTAAACATAGAAGTTGTAGGCGAAGCTACGGATGGTTTAGAAGCACTTAAAATACTGGGAATCAGCAAACCTGACTTACTGATTTTAGACATTCGTATGCCCAATTTAACCGGTATTGAAGTGGTTGAAAAATTGAGAAGCCAAAACAATACAGTAAAAATTGTTATGCTTTCCATGCATGAATCGGAAGAATACGTATTAAAATCAATTAAAGCAGGAGCCGATGGCTATTTACTAAAAGGTTCCAGTAAAGAAGAATTTCTTAAAGCACTTCATACCGTTGCTAATGGTGGAAAATATTTTAGTGGCGACATCTCTTCTATATTAATAGGCCAACTTAGTAATCCGGCTGCATCTATGGAAACTAAGCAAATATTGGACGAAGAAATGCTGATAACCAAAAGAGAAAAAGAAATCCTTAAACTTTTATTATCCGGAAAAGGCAATAAAGAAATTGCGGAAGCTTTAGACATCAGCAAACGTACTGCAGAGGTTCACCGTTTTAATTTGATGAAAAAATTAAAAGTAAAAAATCTTATGGAACTTTCTAATAAAGCAACTGAATATTCTTTATTGTAATCTTTCTTTTTGCAGAAAAATATTTCCAATTCCTTAAAGACTACGTATATTTAGATAAATTAAGTATAAATACGTAATTATTTTTCGTAAACTGCGAAAACGCAGGTTTTAATAAAACATTAGTACTTATTTTTGTCAAAAAAATACAAGTATTATGAAAACTACAAATTCTTTATCACAATCTCACAGAATCTTATTTCTGAATACCCTTGCCTTTACGGTATGTTTTGCTTGTTGGACTCTAAATGGAGTGTTGGTTACCTTTTTGGTTGACAATGGCATTTTCAACTGGAGTGTTGTACAAGTAGGTTGGCTTTTGGGAATTCCAATTTTAACGGGTTCCATTATGCGTTTACCAATAGGAATGCTGACCGATAAATATGGCGGAAAATATGTTTTCTCCTTTTTATTGCTGCTTTGTTCCATTCCTTTGTTTTTACTTCCTTTAGCAGATAGCTTTTTTATGTTTGCGGTTTTAAGTTTCTTGTTTGGAATGGTAGGAACCAGTTTTGCCGTGGGTATTGGATTTACTTCAATTTGGTATCCAAAAGAATGGCAAGGAAGAGCTCTTGGAATTTTTGGAATGGGAAATGCTGGAGCAGCCATTACGACTTTTATGGCTCCGTCTTTGTTAAATCAATTTTCGGTTGAAGACCCACAAAATGGTTGGAAATTATTGCCGGTTATATACGGTATTGCTTTGTTAGTTATTGGAGTTTTATTCTTGGTTTTTGCCAAAAACAAAAAGATTGAAAACCACACTAAAACTGTTTCTCAAATGCTTGGATCATTGAAAAGTGTTCGAGTTTGGAGATTTGGAGCTTACTATTTCTTGGTATTTGGATGTTTCGTGGCCTATGCACAATGGTTGTTGCCTAACTTTATGAACGTCTATCAAACCAGTTTGGTAATGGGAGGAATGTTTGCCACCATGTTTAGTTTGCCATCTGGAGTAATTCGTGCTTTTGGAGGATATTTATCCGATAAATTCGGAGCCAGGAAGGTAATGTATTGGGTTTTATCATCCTCTGTAATACTAAGTGCCTTGTTGATGGTGCCAAAAATGGATATCACAACGGCTGGTCCTGGTGTTATGGCAGGAAAAAAAGGAATAATAACCGAAGTTTCTGAAACCAATGTAAGAGTTGGAGAAAAGGATTTTCCAATCAATAAAAAAGTAGAAAAACCAGTTGAAAACTCTGTTTTTCCAACTAAAAATTCTTGGCAAGAAGTTGTTGTGAAACAAAACCAAGAAGTAAAGAAAAAAGAATTGTTGGCCAAAGGAGTAACAGCCATTCATTTTAGTGCCAATATGTGGGTATATTTAGTTTTAGTAATCTTGATTGGTATTTCCTGGGGAATTGGAAAAGCGGCGGTTTACAAACATATTCCAGAATATTTCCCGACAGAAGTGGGTGTAGTAGGAGGAATGGTAGGAATGATAGGTGGATTGGGAGGTTTCTTTGGGCCAATTATCTTTGGATATTTATTGACCAGTACTGGTTTTTGGTCAAGTTCTTGGATATTCATTTTGGTATTATCAGCCATTTGTTTGATTTGGATGCACAGAACAGTAACCAAAATCATGAACGAAAATCAGCCTACGCTATCCAGAGAAATGGAACGTAAATAATAATACTTTTTTGAATGGGTTATTTGGGTTAAAAAAATTGTTAATAAACACACCAGTAAACTTCATTTAAAAAAGAGCAGCAAAACTTTCAATTCCTCTAGAAAGTTTTTACTTCATGCACAGACGTAACGCTTTCTATTACGGTTTTACGTCTTGTGTAGAAGCTAAAAAACAACCGCAAAGTCGCAGATTTTAAAGCTGTGAGTTTGCGGTTTTGTTTTTAATTATTTGAGAAATAATGAAATTTAATTTAGTGTATATTTGAGTTTGATAATAAATACTTGTGATTTATAAGTTGCGTGTATAAATGAGTTACCTGCCATTCTAGAACTACTAACAACGACAGAAAATGAACAGAATTTTGATTCTTTTAATAATTGCACTATTAATCTCTTGTAAAAACAACAAGACACAAAATTATGCGATAACTTCAAAAATACCATTATCTGCAAAACCAACTGAGGAGATAGCCACTGAACCAACTATCGAAGATAAACTCAAAAGACACTTCGAACTTTACAGAATTAAACCTTCGATTATAATTAATAGAAGACAATAAAACAGAAATTCAACTCTCAAATCACAAAATAAAATGGTTCAACACCGACAATGAAACCAAAATCAGAATTGATAATGACCTTTTTACGTTAAAGGACAAATTAACTTTAAACAAAGTTAGAGACGACAAAGACAGCGTAGATTTTGCAAACAATTGGGACGAAATTAAACTCTACAAACATAATGATAGAGAATATATAGGAATACGAATGTCTTTCGACCCTTGCACAGGAATAGGTTGTAGTGTCAACTATTACTTGATTTATGACGTAAAAACAAAAATGAAAAACTTCTTCGGCACTTTTCGTACCGAAAACAAATTAGAGCTTTTTGATTTCAATAATAACGACAAAATTGACTATGTATCTAAAACATATATTGATGATGTAGCGGAAGAAATTGTGAACTTGTATGAACTATATTCAATGGGAATTAACGGAAAATTCAATTTTCAAGTTGACAACCAAAACAAACCTTATTTTATTAAGAGAACTTTTAACTCAGAAACTGATAAAGAAATTAAAGAAAAGTTTGAACAATATTGGATAACGAAAATAAAATAACCCCAGCTCCGCAAAGCAAAGTTTCCTACTTTACGGAAGTGAAAAACGGTCTAAAATCGAAAAATAAAAC
Organism: Flavobacterium gawalongense; assembly: GCF_007097265.1. Classification (GTDB taxonomy): domain Bacteria; phylum Bacteroidota; class Bacteroidia; order Flavobacteriales; family Flavobacteriaceae; genus Flavobacterium; species Flavobacterium gawalongense. The sequence goes on from NZ_VJZP01000026.1 coordinate 42,460, forward strand.
GTCAAAGTCCGATAATTTTCTGGGTTGAACAGGAAACATTAACTATTGAACAATCGCCTGATGTAGAGACGCACTGCAGTGCGTCTCTGCCGCGTCTCTACGACGGTACGCAAATATATTTTATAGACACATAATAAAAAATCCCTGCAAATGGTTTCATTACAGGGATTTATTCAATAACACAAGCTAAACCAAAAACTAACTTTTATACACCATACCCTTATCTTCGATAGAGAATTTATCGGTTAATAAGTGTAATAATTTATCTCTTAACGCTATGATTATCGTTTACATTCTTACCAATCTAATATCAATTTCCCTGTCCACATAACTCCATTCTTCTGTTTTTCGAAGTGCATTTAAAAGTTCTTCAAAAGCAGCTGCATCAGCTGGAGCGTATTCAAACCAGGTCAAAAAATCAAAAGGTTCACCAATATCCCGAGAATGGAATAGCTTCCGAGCAATTGCAGGCAAATATTTCATTCCTGTTTGGGTATGCTGGGATTTATTTTCCATTATTTTTCTACGTTCATCTTGCGCTAAATTCCACCATGCTTCCGATTTCCGGATGGGAATAAATGCAGCTAAAGTAGCTTCTGAGCGGCCTAAATCTTCTTGAATAGCAACCAAGTTGTCTTTATCCTCTTTCTCCGTATACCGAAGGTTACTCACAATTCCTTTTAGGGTCCAAATTCCTTTATTAGACGGAACTAAAGAACTTGAAATCTTTTTTATGTGAGAAACCGGCTCTATTGATTCTCCTTTCAAAGCAATCATTGAAGTTACTTTCCATTCCCCAACATTATCGCCTACGAAATCAAAAATTGTAGTATTCATATTGATTTATTTTTATAATTATTTAGGGTTTATATAAAAAAACCCCATAATGCCAAATCATTACAGGGAATCTCAACTAAACTAAACCAATTATTTTTCATAGACCATATCCATATCTTCAATGGAGAACTTATCCGTTAACAAATGTAATAATTTATCTCTTAGCTCAATATATTCAGGCATTTTTACGATTTCTATTTTGTTTCGAGGTCTTGGTAAATGGACTTCTACAATCTCCCTAATGGTTGAAGCGGGACCATTATTTAATACCACAATTCTATCTGACAAAAACAATGCTTCTTCAATATCATGTGTAATCATAACAATAGTTTTATCTCTATGGTTTAAGTTCCATAATTTCAAAACTTCTAATTGCATCGTACCTTTTGTAAGTGCATCAAGTGCTCCAAAAGGTTCATCCAATAATAAGACTCCCGGATTGATAGCAAATGCTCTCGCGATTGCCACTCTTTGCTTCATTCCGCCTGACAATTGTCCTGGTAATTTATCTTTATGTTCAAATAAATTAACCATTTTAAGGTTTTTCTCTACAATTTCATGCTTTTCTTTTTTGGAACAATCCATTACGGCATCTACTGCCTGAAAAATATTTTGTTCTACTGTCATCCAAGGTAATAAGGAATAATTTTGAAAAACAATACCTCTATCCGGTCCTGGGCCTTTTATTTTTTTATTATCTAATTCTACTGATCCTCCTGTTGGAGTTAACATCCCTCCTATTGCATTCATAATGGTCGATTTACCACAACCTGAATGACCGATAATTGAGATAATCTCGCCTTTTTTGATGGATAGATTAATATCTCTTACTGCAATGTATTTTCCTTTTGGAGTTGGAAACGAAATTTCCAAATCTTTTATTTCTAAATAACTCATAGTCGTATTTTTAAATTTTATTAAGCTTTATAAGCCACTTTGTTTTCGATGAAAGTAAATAATCTGTCAAAAAGTAATCCTACAATACCAATGATGATAATTGCCGATATAACTTTTTCTAAGCTTAATGCATTCCAGCTGTCCCAAACAAAGAACCCGATTCCGGCACCACCTGATAACATTTCACCGGCAACAATTACTAACCAAGCGACGCTGATACTCAATCGTAATCCTGTGATGATATGAGGCAAACTGTAAGGAACAAGAATTTTTGTCAGATAACGCATTTTCGAAAATCCAAATGCTTTAGCTACGTTTTTATGATCTTGCGGAATCGATGCTACTCCAAAAGAAGTATTGATAAGTGTAGACCATAATGACGTTATAAAAACAATAAATATAGTTGCCATTCCGGTATCTTTAAAAACTACCAAACCTATTGGAAACCAAGCCAGTGGTGAAACTGGTTTTAATAATTGAACAATTGGATAAAAAAGTTGCTTACAAATAGTACTGGCTCCCATTAAAATCCCTACTGGAATAGCAATTAAAGATCCTAATAAAAATCCCATCAATACTGTTTTTATCGAATTGAACAGTTGTAAACCAATTCCTTTATCATTAGGGCCATAGTCATAAAAGGGATCGCTTAACATTTCTTTCAAAACCGTTAGAGTCGGTATTGGACCAGGAAGTGCATCTTTAGTATAATAACTCAATAAACTCCAAAATCCGCCAAAAACAAACAAACCTACACCTGCCAAAAGCAATGATTTCGATTTTATAAGTAAAGTATTTAATGCTAATTTGAGTTTATAATTTTCTTCTATGACACTTTTTTTAATTTCTGTCGAAACATTGATTTCTGTATTTGGTTTATCAATGATTAGTGTGTTTTTATCAGACATGGTAATATAATTTAGTTTAATTAAGGTATTTCTAATGCCTCACTCCAACCCTCTCTATAAGGAGAGGGAGTAGAGACAATGTTATTCTATTTTGGATTTATCTTTTTACAACTTTTAAGTAAGCTTCAGGGTTTGATGGGTCAAAAACAGTTTTATCCATAGTAAGAGAAAAAGGTTTCATATCATCATTTGGAACTTTCACTTTCATGCTCTTAGCTACTTCTTCGTACAAATCTTGCAAGATTAATTTATCAGCAATTGCAGCATAATTTGGAGCTTCTTTCAAATATCCGAATCTTACATACTGTGCCATCGCCCAAATCGCATATGATTTACGAGGATAATTAACCATTCCGCCTTTGTGAAATAACATATAATCTTTAGAATAAACTTGTGTTCCCTGGTTACAACCTAAATTGTAATCTCCCATCAATCTAGCTTCAATTACATCTGCTGGTGCATTCACATAAGGTGCTCTACCAATAATAGCAGCCGCTTTTTTACGATTAGATGGATTGTCTAACCAGATACAAGCTTCCATTACGGCTTTCATTACTTTTACTAAATCTGCTTTACGTTTTGCACTGAAATCTTTGTTCACAACCAAAGCTTTTTCAGGATGATCTTTCCAAATGTCTTGAGAAGCTACCTGTGTAAATCCAATTCCTTGTTTTACGGCAACACCTCCCCAAGGCTCTCCTACGCAATAACCATCCATGTTTCCAACCTTCATGTTAGCTACCATTTGTGGAGGAGGAATAGTAATAATTTTCACTGATTTTTGATTCAAACCAGCGATAGACATCCAGTTACGCAACCACAAATCGTGTGTTCCACCAGGAAAAGTCATGGCAAATGTCACTTCTTTTTCGGCTTTTAATTTGGCAGCAACTACTGGAGTTACTTTATTCATTTGTTTAAAACCCACTTTTCCACAAAAATCATTAGAAAGTGTAATGGCCTGACCGTTTACATTAAGCATCATGGCAATTTTCATTTCAGATCCAGCTTTACCACCAACTCCTGTGTATACGGAGAACGGCATAGAATACAAACAATGTGCTCCGTCTAATTCACCTGTTAAAATTTTGTCACGAACATTCGCCCAAGAAGATTCTTTGGTTACAATAACTTCAACTCCGTATTTTTTAAATAACCCTAGTTCTTTTGCCATAACAATTGGAGAACAATCCGTAAGTGGAATGAAACCTAATCGTACTGGATCACTCTGAGCGCTTATTGTTGTAAAAGCCGAACTCAGTACTATTAACAAAGTCAAAACAGCTGTTTTAAAACCCCTTGTTATTTGTTTATTTGAATTTTTCATTTTTTTTCTGTTTAAGAATTGAACACTTTAATTTATTTTTTAGCTAAAAAATTAGGTTTAATATTTACCATCAGATAAGCAAATTGTGGGCTAAGATCTGGTGTTGCAACATTTTTAACCGCTGCTGACGCCATAGAATTGGTTGCTTTCATAAAAGAATATCCAGCTTCTAAATTGATCATTTTAGTTAAATTGTATCTTACTAATAAGTCAACCTCGGTACCTAAATAAGAATCTAATTCTCCTCCGGCTCCGTTTGACAAAGTGTTAGCAGATTCAAAACCATGAATGTCTAAAAAGAAAGTAAGGTTATCTTTCGCATTGTATTTCATTTTAAAGAAATAGTTCAATAATCCTTGTTTTCCAAAACCATTCGCTGCATAGAAATAATCCATACTTCCCCAGAATTTGTGTGGTGTTCCGTATAATGGATCAAAAAGATTGCTTTCTGAAGTAGCTGTAACTGCTTTTGTCCCGTCAGTTCCAGATAAATAATCAATCCCAGGACCTACAAATAATTTTCTTCCTACTTGCAAAGTTGATGTTATAGAAGCCAAATTAGCGCTTATAGATCTGCCGTCTTTGTCCTTTCCACCTTGATGGTACAAGCTTCCTGTAAGATTGAATTTTCTGGTAACATTAGTGTTGAAGTAAAATCCTGTAGTATTGCGACTCCAAACTCCTTGTCCATTTACTTTGGTAGTTACTGCAGGCGTTCCTGAAGTTACATTAGTGTATCTGTTAAAATCATCTTTAAAGAACAAAAACGAGATATCACCAAAGGAAAGTTTCTTTCCTATATAAGCATACTGAAATGATTTGTACATGGTACCAATTCCGTTTGTACCGGCACCATAAGCAGTAGGAACTCCGTTATAAACTGTTCCTGTGTTAAGTTCCTTGTTTTGGTTAAATGCAGCTCCAACATCAGCAATCCATCCTTTGTTTGCAAATTTGAAAACAATCGCATCATGCCTTCTTCCTTGTTGCAACCAATCTAAACCTCCTAACACTTTTTGGTCATCATAAGAGATTTCTTGACGTCCTGCTTTTAAGGATAAATTTTGAATTTTGCTTATCGTGTCATTTAACATAATCTCTCCCCAAGCTTCATGCAATAGGATACCATTATTTGCTTCTGTTGTTGTTCTGTTTATGGTAGAAGCATCCTGTCCCCAAACGCGCACATCTTGTAACGCCATAAACACTTTGAATCTATACCCTGTGAACCCTATATTTAATCGTGCTCTTTGAGAATTGAACAATCCTGCTTTATCCCCTTCTTTTTGCAACGTTCCTTGACCTGCTCTAAGTTCAGTTCTTTCTCTAATTTGTCCCGTTGCGGTTAATTGAGCTTTTGCTTCATTGTGGCTTACAAATGTTAGGGCGATGCCTAAAAAAATAGATTTTGAAAGATTTGCACTTGAAATGCTTACTTTTCTTAAACCTTGAATACTTAGTAATGTGGTTTTAATCTTTTGCATAATCATATGTTTTAATTAGTATGAAGCAAATTTACGTAAGTACTTATACTTACGTACGATGTAAAATACAGACTAAAACAACTTTTTAATACTCAAAACACCGTAATTAAGACAGTTTTATTCCTGCTTTTTTACAGATAATAAAAACAAAACCAACTATAGCACGGCTTAAGCACTATCAAACACGTAGTGAAATAAATACGTACAGGTAAAATTTGTCTTGTGCAAGTCTTATTAATCAGCTTTTAAAAACATAAAAAGCGATTATTTATTCGAATAAAAAGAGTTGGGAGAATATATGTTCTCCAAAAGGAGACTACATATTGGAAGAAAAAAGGAGGAAGAGAAAATGGGAATTTATTGTTGCAACTATTTATGTTCTTTAATTTCTGATTTTAATTTATCGGTATTAATTAATCCGATTTTCTTACCAACAGTTTTAATAAGCAATTCTTTTTTTAAACTAGAAATTACCCGTATCACTTGCTCATCGGTGGTTCCGGCAAAATCTGCAATTTCTTTTCTGGACAAATCAAGCTCAATTACGCCATTCACTTGTCCAAATTTTCTATGAATATATAATAAGGTATCAATTACCCTTTCTCTCACATTCATTTGCGCAATTTTGCGAATATTATTCTCACTTTTATTCAACTCTTCCGCATAAAACAACATTAAATCAAAGGTAAATTCGGGAACATTATGAAGTATTTCCAGCATATCTTCATTACTGAAATTACATAATACCGTATCTTCCAGCGCATAAGCACCAATAAGATAGCGCTTACTGGTACCAAAACCTCTAAACCCGATTGTATCTCCATCCTTAGTTAATCGTACGATTTGTTCTCTTCCGTTAATACCTGTTTTTACCGTCTTTACCTTTCCTTTGTAAATAAAATACAAACCCTGAATTGGTGCGCCTTCAATTATAAATTGCTGTGATTTTTTACAAATAAAACTGCGCTTTCTATCAATATAACTTTTCATTTGTTCTAAATGAATATGCTTTTTAATAAAACAATTTTCATTTATGCAGCTGGTACAAGTGGCTAATTCTTCTTTCATGGATAAAATTTTAAATTGTTCACAAAATGATTTGGCGTTCAAAATTTATTTTAACCAAAATTATAAAATAAAATTCATTTAATACGTATTAATACGTAAAAATACTTATTTTTACACTTTCGTAAGATAGAAACAGATCAATATATTAAGCTTTCATTATTAATAAAGAAATTCAATAATGCAAAATTCAGAAATCAAAACTACGTGTTCCTATTGTGGAGTAGGATGCGGAATTATAGTAACCAATGATTCTAAAAATGGAGTAATCGTTACGGGCGATAAAGACCATCCGGTGAGTAAAGGGATGCTTTGCTCGAAAGGTATGAACCTGCATTATGTAGTCAATGATACCTCCGACAGAATCTTGTATCCAGAAATGCGATGGAGTAAATCGCATCCTATGGAACGTGTAAGTTGGGATACCGCTTTGGATCGTGCTGCAGCAGTATTTACATCCATAATAAAAAAACATGGTCCTGATAGTGTTGGGTTCTACATTTCCGGACAATGCCTCACTGAAGAATACTACCTAGTAAACAAACTGGTAAAAGGATTCCTGAAAACTAATAATATTGACACTAACTCTCGCTTATGCATGAGTTCGGCAGTGGCAGGTTACAAAAAAACATTTGGAGAGGATTCCGTTCCAATTGCATACGATGATATTGAATTAGCAGATACTTTTTTGATAACCGGAGCCAATCCTTCTTGGTGCCATCCTATTCTTTTTCGTCGAATAGAACAACACAAAGAAAAAAATCCAAAAGTAAAAATCATTGTAATCGATCCTCGAAAAACAGATTCGGCTTTAGCTGCGGATTTGCATTTACAAATCATTCCGGGTACTGATATTATTTTATATCATGCTTTGGCCAAAAGATTAATCGAAAAAGGATATGCCGACAATGATTTCATTAAAAACCACACTGAAAATTTCAAATTATATAAAGACCTTGTACTGTCTAGCTCATTAGAAAAAGCATCCAAACTTTGTGGTATTCCTTTAAATGACATCAAATTGGCCGCTGATATCATTGGTAAAGCCAAAGGATTTCTTTCGCTTTGGGCAATGGGATTAAATCAAAGTGCTATTGGCGTAGATAAAAATACAGCCTTACTCAACCTTTCTTTGCTAACCGGACAAGTAGGAAAACCAGGTTCAGGACCTTTTTCATTGACTGGACAGCCTAATGCTATGGGTGGCCGTGAAGTAGGCGGAATGGCAAATTTACTGGCAGTACATAAAGAACTAAATAATCCGGTACATCGTAAAGAGGTAGCTGATTTTTGGGGAGTTGAAGACATATCTGAAAAACCGGGATTGACGGCTACTGAAATGTTTGATGCCTTGGAATCTGGAAAAATGAAGGCGATTTGGGTTATTTGTACCAATCCAATGGTAAGTTTACCAGACTCTCGAAGAGTGGAAAAAGCGCTGGCTAATGCCAAGTTTGTCATCGTCCAAGATATTTCCCATAATGCCGATACTTCAAAATTTGCCGATTTATTATTGCCGGCAGCAGGATGGTTAGAGAAAGAAGGAACCATGACCAATTCCGAAAGACGAATTTCTTATTTGCCGAAAGGTATCAATGCACCGGGAGAAGCACTTTCGGATGTGGAAATTCTGACTCGTTTTGCTAAAAAAATGAATTTCAACGGATTCAATTTCAACAATACAGAAGATATTTATAAGGAACATTGTCTAATGACAAAAAATACCAATATTGACATTTCCTTTTTAAATTATAATCGTCTTAAAAACGAAGGAACTTTTCAATGGCCCGTTCCTGATTACGGACATCCCGGAACACCGCGTTTATTTACCGATAAAAAATTCTATACGCCTTCACAAAAAGCTATTTTTAATATTCCAACAGCTATTGAAAATACTTCGGAACAACCTAATGATACCTTTCCGTACATTCTTACCACGGGTCGAATAAGAGACCAATGGCATACGATGACCAGAACGGGTAAAGTGTCCCGATTGATGACACATATCCCGAGTCCAGTGCTTGAAATAAATCCTATTGACGCCTACAAAGCCTCGATAAATAATGGAGATATTGTTGTGGTGACCAGCAAAAACGGAACCGTTCGTATAAAAGCAAAAGTTTCCGACACCATTCGAGAAGGTGTTGTTTTCTTGCCAATGCACTGGGGAAAACAATTGGAAAATGATTTGAATCGAACCAATAATTTAACCAACACACTTGTAGATCCTGTATCGAAAGAGCCCGATTTTAAATTCACAACTGTAGCGGTTGCCAAATACGTGAAACCTTTCGAAAAAATCGCTGTTGTGGGCGCTGGAGCGGCTGCTTTCCGATTCATTCAAAACTACAGGGAAATCAATACCACTGACGAAATTATTGTTTTTTCAAATGAGGAAAATCCTTTTTACAACAGGGTTTTATTACCTGAATACGTAACTGCGGAGCTTTCGTGGGAACAGCTTTTAAAAATAAAAGACGAAGCATTAAGCAAGCTAAATATCACGATGAAATCGGGTGTTTCAATTGACAACATCAACACCAAAGAAAATATAATTCTCGATAGCGATGGTACAACACATACTTTTGATTCTTTGATACTAGCTACAGGAAGCAGGCCTTTTATTCCTGAAAATGCGCAACTGCATTTACCGGGACGATTTACCATTAGAAAAAAAGAAGATGCAGACCGATTAAAAAACTATCTGGATGATACTAATTTAGTTCCCGAAGAACAACATGTAGTTATCGTAGGTGGTGGATTATTAGGATTGGAATTGGCTGCTGCTTTAAAACATAAAAAAGTAAAAATCACGATAGTTCAAAGGGCTTCCCGATTAATGGAACGTCAATTAGACCGAATTTCGAGTAAATTATTGGCCGAAGAAGTGCAACTTCGAGATATTCAAATTTATTTTGATAATGAAGTAAGTACGGTTTTTGATACCGATAATGCAAATGAAATTGAAATTGCCCTGAAAAGTGGTCGAATTATTACTGCCAATGCCATTGTGTACACCATTGGTACGATTCCAAATATAGAATTAGCCAAAGAATCAGGAATATCCTGCGGACGTGGCGTAAAAGTAAACCAGTATTTACAATCATCAAATCCAAATATATTCGCCATAGGAGAAATAGCCGAATTCAACAACCAATTATTCGGAATTACTTCAGCTGCCGAAGAACAAGCTGATGTTTTGGCTAATTTTATGGCTGGTGATATCAGTAGTTTTTATAAAGGCTCGGTTTTGATGAATATCCTGAAACTCGAAGACATCAATTTATGTAGTATTGGCGAAATAGAAATCCCAGACAATGACGATTCTTATGAAGAAATTGTGTTTGCTGATTTAGGAAAAAGATATTATAAGAAATGTATCGTCAAAAACGACTTATTGATTGGCGCTATTTTGATGGGCGATAAAAGTGAGTTTGCCGAATTCAAAACCATGATCGAAAGCAAAATCGAATTAGCCGATAAAAGAAATACATTATTAAGAGGAAGTTCGAATGCAAAACCCGTTTTAGGAAAACTCGTTTGCTCCTGCAGCCAAGTGGGACAAGGTAATATTGAAGAAGCCATCAAAGGTGGTGTGACCAATTTCACCGAATTATGCAGAACCACAGGTGCTGGATTAGGTTGTGGAAGTTGCAAAACCGAAGTAAAAGAAATCTTATCAAAATGTAAATAATAGTTGGCAGTATTCTGTAATCAGTTAGCAGTCAGCAACTGAATACTGAACACTGAGAACTGAACACTAAAAAAATATGGAATTGACAAGACTAATAGTAAAAGGAGGCGTGATTTCACCAGGTGAATTACGAGAAATTGTAAATATGGCTTTAGAACAAGGATTGGATGCAATCTCCTTTGGTTCTCGACAAGACATTATATTTCCTAAAGGTTTTACCCCTATAGAAAAGGAAAAAACAGGTAAGAATTATTTTGTTTATCCCAATGAAAAAAGTGGAAACAACATTGTTTCTTCCTATGTATCTACAGATATTTTTAGAAATACTCCTTGGCTGACGGGAAATAAATTTTTATATATTTTAGAGCAATTTAAAGAACAACCCAAGCTAAAAGTAAATATTACAGATCCAAAACAACAGTTAGTTCCTTTGTTTACAGGACACATCAACTTTATTGCTTCAGATCATGAAGATTATTGGTTTTTATACATTCGTTTGCCAAAATGGGATAAAATGGAAATGTATCCCGTACTGATTTACAGTTGGAATACCGCCGAAGTATATTATGCCATTGAAAAAATACTCGAAGAAGAACCTGATTCTGTCGAAATGATTTTTCAATTGATCAGCGATGCTTTGGACACAAACAATCGAACAATTGATAAACCCTTAAACATTCCTTTTTACCCTTTTCCTTACTATGAAGGAATGAATAAATTAGGCATCGATCAATATTGGCTAGGTTTGTATTGGAGAAATAATCTATACGATTTAGACTTTTTAAAAGAAATGTGCGATTTATGTTTTGATTGCAAAATAGGCAAAATATGCATCACGCCATGGAAGTCCTTTATCGTAAAAGGAATTCCAAAGGAACGAAAATTAGATTGGGAAAAATTCTTGGGTAAAAAAGGAATTAACGTTCGTCACTCCTTATTGGAACTTAACTGGCATTTACCTGTTGCCATGGAATGGGCTTTAAATCTCAAAACTTTTCTGGTTCGAACATTGGACCAATTTGATATCAGTACCTACGGACTTACCTTTGGTATATCAGAATACAATCGTGATGGGCATTATTTTACTTCGATTGTAGTCGAAAAAAATGAATTGCCAAAAGATTTAGAATCCATCAAAATTAGGGATACGTATAATGTTTTGTATGCTAAAAATTTTGATCCAAATACCAAAGAATATATTGTTCACACGCAAGATGTCGACAAATTGGAATTACCAACCATTTTGATTGAATTGAGTAGAAAATATTTTGAAGAATTAGGGAATTTAGTTCTTGAAGTAAGCACAACAGCAACCAAAAAAGAGAAAAAAGAACAAGATATCCATCAATGCCCAGAATGTTTGACCTTATATAATTCAGAATACGGAGATATTGTTCAAGGAATTCAAAAAGGAATTTTGTTTAAAGATTTGCCCGATGACTACTGTTGTTCTTTATGTGGATCTCCAAAAATAAATTTTATAGCATTGACAGGAGAAAAAATGGACACTTTATAATAATCCCGAAAAAAAGTTAGCCACGAATTTCACAAATTAGTACAAATTATTTTAAAATTTTAATGAATTAATTCGTGGCAAATTCATGGAATTCGTGGCAAAAAAATAATTACAATATGAATACTACTTTCAAAACGGTAAGTTCTTCTTACATTACAATTTCCGAATTAATGCTGCCTTCACACACTAATTTTAGTGGCAAAATACATGGAGGTTATATTTTATCATTACTCGATCAAATTGCGTTTGCCTGTGCTTCAAAATTTTCTGGGAATTATTGCGTAACTGCTTCTGTGGATACCGTTAACTTTTTAAAACCTATTGAAGTGGGCGAACTGGTAACGATGAAAGCCAGCGTAAATTACGTGGGAACAAGCTCTATGATTGTTGGTATTCGTGTGGAATCAGAAAATATTCAAACAGGAACCGTTAATCATTGTAATTCGTCCTATTTTACGATGGTTTCGAAAGACAAAGACGGCAAAAATGCAGCCGTTCCCGGATTAATACTTACGAATCTAAAAGAAGTGAGTCGGTTCCAAAACGGTGTAAAACAAATCGCTTTGAAAAAAGAAAGAGAGTATCAAAAGAGCATTGCCACTTTTGGATCTATAGAAAGTATTTTGAGTTTAAATCAGTATAATGTTAAGGTCGAATTACAATAATAATTAAGATTACTTAAAATTAAAATAGCAATATCCTACGGCTTTAGGCAGGTTGGTATTTTAGAATTCAGTCTGCCTAAATTTAGGACAAAAGTTTAATAGAATTACTCCTTTTCAATTTATTCCTTCTGCCCCCATTTTGGTAAACCCTAGACTTGCTATAAATAGGATTTACAGATTAATCAACCATTTAACTAATTCTCGAGTTTGTGGGCTTAATGCTGGCTGGGTAATATCCAAATACTCTGATTCCCTTTTAATTAACCATTTCCCATAAGTTGATTGCATAACTTATTTTAACAACAACTATAATTTTTATCTATTGTAAAAATAATTTAGATAAGAAAAAATAGGTAAATTAGCATTGAAAGTTGTATAAAACAAAAAAACAATCGCATTATGGAAAATAATAAAAATGGGAGCACATCAGATAATGTTAACGTTGAAAGCAAGTGCCCGTTTTCAGGAGGAGCTCAAAAGCAAAGCGCTGGCGCTGGAACGAGAAACAATGACTGGTGGCCTAATCAGTTGAAATTGAATATCCTCCGCCAACATTCTTCACTGTCCAATCCGATGGGCGAAGAGTTCAACTATGTAGATGAGTTCAAAAGTCTCGATCTGGATGCAGTGAAGAAAGACATCTTCGATCTGATGACTACTTCTCAAGACTGGTGGCCAGCAGATTACGGTCACTATGGGCCGTTATTCATTCGTATGGCGTGGCATAGCGCAGGTACGTATCGTATCGCGGACGGCCGTGGTGGTGCGGGTTTCGGTACCCAGCGATTTGCACCACTCAACAGTTGGCCTGACAATGCGAATCTAGACAAGGCTCGTTTGCTGCTATGGCCAATCAAACAGAAATATGGCAAGAAAATTTCATGGGCTGACCTGATGATTCTTGCCGGGAACTGTGCCCTTGAGTCGATGGGCTTCAAGACCTTCGGTTTCGGTGGTGGACGAGAGGATGTTTGGGAACCTGCGGAAGACATCTATTGGGGTTCTGAGGGAAAGTGGTTGGATGACAAACGCTATACGGGTGACCGCGAACTGGAAAATCCTCTTGCTGCCGTTCAGATGGGGCTTATCTACGTGAATCCTGAGGGTCCTAACGGAAATCCTGATCCACTCGCAGCAGCCCGTGACATTCGCGAGACTTTTGCTCGTATGGCTATGAATGACAAAGAAACTGTCGCGCTTATAGCCGGTGGGCACACCTTCGGGAAAACCCATGGTGCTGCCGATCCAAGCCAGTACGTTGGTCCAGAACCTGCAGGTGCGCCCATTGAGGAGCAAAGTCTCGGCTGGAAAAATACTTTTGGTAGCGGAAATGGAGAAAATACTATTACCAGCGGGCTAGAGGGTGCTTGGAGTACAACGCCAACCAAGTGGAGCAACAACTATTTCGAGAACCTGTTCGGCTTCGAATGGGAGCCAGACAAGAGCCCGGCAGGCGCGCATCAGTGGAAACCGAAGGGCGGCGCAGGTGCAGGTACAGTGCCAGATGCTCACAACCCGTCAAAGAGTCACGCTCCATTTATGCTTACGACTGACCTCTCCTTGAGAGTGGACCCTATTTACGAGCCCATTTCAAGACGCTTCTTCGAGAATCCGAATGAATTAGCAGATGCATTCGCTCGTGCATGGTTCAAGTTGACACACCGCGATATGGGGCCAATAGCACGTTATCTTGGCCCAGAGGTACCTAAGGAACAACTAATCTGGCAAGACCCGATTCCGGCCGTTACGCATCAACTAATTGATGATAATGATATTGCTGCGCTGAAGGCTAAAATACTTGATTCAGGATTATCTGTGTCCCAACTGGTAGCAACAGCTTGGGCCTCAGCATCAACGTTCCGTGGCTCCGATAAGCGTGGTGGCGCAAACGGTGCCCGTATTCGTCTTGCTCCTCAAAAGGATTGGGCAGTCAACAATCCGGCTCAACTAGCGAAAGTGCTAGAGACGCTTGGTGGCATCCAAGCAGCATTCAACAGTGCTCAATCTGGCGGAAAGCAAGTATCACTAGCTGACTTGATCGTTTTGGCAGGATGTGCAGGAATTGAGAAAGCAGCTGCAACTGCGGGTCAAGATGTGAAAGTTCCTTTTACACCGGGAAGAGCCGATGCTTCACAAGAGCAAACTGATGTTGAATCATTTGCTGTCTTGGAGCCTGAAGCAGACGGTTTCCGCAACTACATGAAAACCAAATACACAATATCGGCAGAGGAAATGTTGATTGACAAGGCACAATTGTTGACCCTGACAGCACCAGAAATGACCGTTCTTATTGGAGGTATGCGTGTCCTTAACGCGAACTTCGATCAGTCTCAAAACGGTGTTTTCACGAAGCGTCCAGAAGCACTTACCAACGATTTCTTCCTGAACTTATTGGATTTAGGTACGACTTGGAAAGCAGCTTCGGAGTCTCAAGATGTATTTGAGGGGCGTGACCGTAAGACTGGAGCATTAAAGTGGACAGGAACTCGCGTGGATCTTATCTTCGGTTCGAACTCAGAACTTAGAGCAATCGCTGAAGTCTATGGATGTGCCGATTCTCAAGAGAAATTTGTAAAGGACTTTGTGAAAGCTTGGAATAAGGTGATGAATCTGGATCGTTTCGACCTAGCCTAATTACAACCCTGCATTATATAGTATCAAAAGGTGGTTTGTCAACAAACCACCTTTTTTATGACCTTTTAATAAACCTAATATTTTTTTTGTTTTACTGTAATAAAATTTAAATAATTACACTATTTCTTAAATGAACTTATATTCCTTATATGGTGATAAATGCCAACCATATAAGAAATATAAGTTCATTTAAGTTTTAAAAAACATTACAGTTAATTCTATGTTTAATTGGTTAAGCTGGAATTTTTTCAATTAAAATGGCGGAACCTAATTTGTCAAAATAAGTGCAGGTCATTTCTATAATATTCACACTCCATCTTGCAATTCCACATTGCGCAGCATGATTGCAAAAAGTGAGGTAATCCGTTTGACCATCTTGATGCATGACTAGAAATTCAATGAATCGTTCTTTGTTGGCTGATGCAGCAACAGTGATGCTGCTATAAGTGTCAGTCGCTGCCGCTCGGAAATTATCTTCACCAAAATATTCTACATGACCGTCGTTGACAAAGGTATCATAGCCTTTTACACCTAATTCAATTAAATCTTGAATATAAGCAGGGAAGTCAGCCCCAGATTTAACTTTAGAATGCGCTTCTTTTATTTGAGCAGTTGTAAACATAATTCGATAGGATTTGGTTTAATTATAGAGCGGTAAAATCAGCTGTTTTTGGAAAAACACTTAGCGCATCAACAACAATTTGAGGAGTCGGACTGGCTAGTTTACGGAGTTTGGTATCCATCCAAGCACCATCTACAGTAATAATGGCGCACAAAACATCATCTCTATAAAACTCATGAACAATAGACCAGCGTGAAGCATCAGCATTCATTTTTGCCATTTTGGTTTGCATGATAATAACATCAGAGAGTTTGATTTCTTTTCTAAAAACACATTCTTCTCTAAATAATATGGGACCAATGTGTTCCGTTTGCATTACTCTTAATGTTAATCCTAATTGTTCCAGAATTTCAATACGGTGTTGTGCTCCAAAATCATAATAAACACTGTGACGTAAGTGAAAATTTGGATCTAAATCAGACCAACGAAAGGATAGCTGTTTGCTAAATGTAGCCATAGGGTTTTAATTTATGTACGTTTTTTTTCTTGGCTAAGATAGAGAGGATTTTTACAGGAGCAAAACGAACTGATGAAGTAATCTTTAGCTGTCTTGTGTAAAAATCTGTTTTTACGAATTGAAAAGAGCATTTTTTAAGTAATTTGTTTTTTGAAAATATTAATCTCAATTTAAAAACAAACCCCGCTTAAAAAGACTCAAACGAGGTTGGTTTTTATAATGCTTTTTGTGCCGATTTAGATTTTTAGAGCGGTTGTGCAACGGCTACTATTGTTAAACGCTGGCTTACTTTTTTAAATACTCTTTTGCTGTTAGAACAGGAAGAATTGAGGTTTTGAAATCTTTTTTATTTCGTGTTATAATTAAATCCAACTCATTTTCCAATGCAGTATGATATTGAATTGCATCTTCGAAATCTTTAAAATCAGAAACCAACGCTAATTCTAAAATTTTGTCATCCATAGGTAAAACTTCTACCAAAACTTTAAACTTGATTAGAATCTTTCTCGCTTGATCTAACTTATGATTCCTTGCCAATAAGTAATGAGTATTGGCAAGTGTTAAAGAAGAAATGTAAAGTTTAACTTTATTATGGTCCGACAAAGTGAATAATTCTTGTGCTTCTCTGTAAAATTCTTCTCGTTTAGAAAGTAAGTCTAAAACGATATTTGTATCGACTAATATTTTATCCATTAAGAATATTTTTTAGATAAGTAATCAGAATATTCTTTTTTATAATCTTTGCTTTCAAGAGAAATAACACCGGTAAGACTTTCCACAAGTGGGCTCACTTTAGTTTTTTCTGTATTTTTTTTAGTTAAAGACAAAAGATAATTTTCAATAAGCTTTGAAAGACTTACGCTATTGTTTTTAGCATAGAATTTTGCTTCTTCAATTACATTTTGATCGATATTCAATGTTAGTTTCGTATTCATAACAATTAATTTACGTGTAAAATTAAAAAATACACACGTAATAAAAAATTATTTAACGAAATATTTTCAGTTGTACCCGCCCGCTTGTGGTTAAATTATTGTATCCGCTACATTATAGCACAACGTCCGGTGGCTTGCCTCAGTGGCGTGAATGTCACCGAACAATCACAAATATAAACCAAACTTTGAGTTATCAGCGTATTTTCTAAAGAAACACAGAATTAAGCCATTGAGGCAAACCGCTGTTACCTGCTGGCGTTTTTCGTTTATCAAATTATTAACTACAAAAATAGCGAACAATTTTAAACTGTTCGCTATATAAAGTTCTTATTTCAAAGATGTTATTTAGAAGTGTAAACTTCTTTTAAAAACGCTTTTGCAGTCATTGGTTTTCTGCCCAAAAGATTTTCTAAATCTGTTTTTTCAGTTGAAAATTCTCCTTGCTTAATGGCCTCGGCAAAACCTGCAAACATTCCAACATATTCAGTTGGAACGCCTGCTCCTGTTAATGTTTCCACGTAAATATCTTGTGGAGGGCTTACATAATTGATTTGTTTACCAACTATTTCACTTAAATCTTGAGCAATTTCTTGTATCGATGTATTTTCGATATTGCTTAAAGAATATTCTTTGTTTTCGTGTCCTTGACTTGTCAATATATTGGCAGTAGCTTCAGCCATATCATTACGCAAAGCAAAAGCCGATTTTGTATCGCCTGCTGGTAAAAATATTCCAGTTGTTAAAACTTGTTCTCCAAAAAACATCGGTAACGCATCAAGATAAAGATTATTTTTTAAAATGGTGTAAGTCATTCCACTTACCTTGATTTGGTTTTCTGTGTCGATATGCGATTTTGCAAGAAAGGCAATTGGCGAAGTTTCGGTATCGTTTTTTCGCTCAAAACTGGTATATAATATATGTTTTACTCCTGCCTCTTTAGCGGCCTTCACTGCATTTTCTTGTTGTTTTCCACGGTTAACAACATCAGAACCCGACACCAACAACAACTTGTCAACGCCTTTAAATGCTTCTACCAGTGAAGCGTAGTTGTCGTAATCGCCAATTTTTAAGTTAATTCCTTTTGTTTTTAAGTCTTCCGCTTTCGCCACATCTCTTACTAAAGCCGAAATGCTGTTTGCTGAAATGCCTTTTTTTAATAGAAAGTCAATGGTTGCCTTTCCGTAATTTCCTGTTGCTCCTGTTACTAAAATCATATTTTCTAATTTTTTAATTAATATGAAGCAAAGATATTGTATATTTGCTTCTTAAAGTATAGTAATATACTAAAGTATAGTGCCAATAATTTATAATTGAGTAAAAATGGATAGTATAAAAGACATCAAATCTTGTCCAATTCAATATGTGTTATATATAAATGATACATTGAACGTAATTAGTGGAAAATGGAAATTGCCAATTATAGGTTCCGTCCTTTTTGGCAAAAAGCGATTTACCGAAATACAGCGTAATATTCCGAAGATAACACCAAGAATGTTAAGTAAAGAACTGAAAGAACTGGAATTGAATGGTGTGATTGTTCGAAAAGTGTATGACTCAATACCTGTAACTGTGGAATATGAATTATCCGAATCAGGAAAATCAATTACAGAAGTTTTGGATAAAATGATTGAATGGGGTATAGAACATAGAACGTCTGTGTTCGCAAAGTCATAAGTTCTCAGTCGTCAATTGTGGTAGGTTGAATAACGATTTTTAGTTTGTCTGATTAATGTTTGCAGAGTCGTTGGACGCTTGCAGGTAACTTGTATATAGTGATGATGTAGTCATTATTATACGCCCAATTAGGATAGATTGTAGTGATAATCATCCAAAACTACTTATTTCAAATATACCATTTAACTACCGAAAAATCTGATAAATCAGCTTTGATAATTAACTTATTTTCAAAAATAATTCCTTCTTAATTGTAAACTTTACGGGAAACCGCATTTACGTTCTTTTTTGCACAAAATCCCTAGCCCCGGTAGCAGTGAAAACCGGATGCAGGTGGAGTACCACTTTTTTTGGTGGTGGCAGAGCGAATCCCGACACTTCCTATCGTGTGGACACAAATATAGATTATTTTTGCGGTTATGAATATAAGCAGAGAGTTTCAAAAGTTATCAGATA
>NZ_VJZP01000027.1 GCF_007097265.1 Flavobacterium gawalongense
TGTGCAAAATCCGTTCAATCCGTGTTATCTGTGTGCCATATTTTATCCTTTGGAACATATTGCGGACTGTCATAAAATACTATTAATGATGGAATTTTTTTCTCTTGATAGCATAATAAGTGAGCCTCATATAATCATAAAAAAGAGCAACAAACAGAAAAAAGGAAGCAATTAAAAGTGTTTTTAATTCAATTTCCCGATATATAAATCCTCCTAAAACACAGCCAATAAAAAAGAAAGAAATAATTGAAAAGCGTAAATAAATACTCGTTTTCAATTTTTTAACTTCCTCATCTCTTTTATAAAAAAACAATTGAGATAATTCTATTCCTAAATCGGTAAACAGACCGGTAAGATGGGTTGTTCGGACTGTTGCCTGTGATATTTTTGTTACCAATGAATTTTGAATCCCCATAGCAAAGAGCATAAAAAAGGCAATCATTTTACCTCCAAAAATGCCAACGCCAGTTAAAACTAAAATCTCTAAAGAAATTGGTACAACATGGGATAAATCGGGATGTTTTCCTGATACTAATTCCGATAAAAAATTAGAAGTAAAGGCACCAATCAGAAAGAAAATTGTAAAAATAAAAAAGGTTATTGCTGCGGAATAGTTATTGAGCATCAATTCTTCGGCAAAATAGGCAAAGTGTCCCGTAACATTGGTTGTCAAAGTTTTTACAGCCAAAACTCCTGTAATATTAACAATTCCAGCCACGAAAGAAAGTAAAGTTGCTAAACGCAGATTGTGAATAAAAGTTCTATTTTTTCCTTTGTGACGAAACATTTTTATTTAATTTTTTTAAATTAACATAATCTTAAATTAGATTTCTTTGAATTATATTTAAAAAAAATACATTTGCAGTTCTAATAAATAAATATAATGAAAATTTTTAAAATTAGACCTACACTTATTGGGTTATCTACAATTGGAATTGCTTTTTTGCTGTTGTCATGGGGCATTATTGGACATGAACGAATCAATAGGGCGGCAGTAATGGCACTTCCTAAACCATTACAGGCTTTTTTTACAATCATATTGATTTCATCACACAAGAATCTACTGTTCCAGATTTGAGAAGAAATGTTTTGAACGACAAAGCTGAAGGTCCACGCCATTATTTTGACATGGAAAATTTTGGTACTGTCGAAAGTTTTCCTAAAACTATGGACGAAGCGAAGTTAAAGTATGATGAGAAATTTTTGACTAAAAACGGAATATTACCTTGGTACATTCAGGATATGATGGCAAAATTAACCAAGGCTTTCAAAGATAAAAGAAAAAACGAAATATTATTCATTGCAGGTGATTTAGGTCATTACATTGCAGATGCACACATGCCTTTGCATACTTCAGACAATCATGATGGACAAAATACCAATCAAAAAGGAATTCATTCTTTGTGGGAAAGCCGTTTGCCTGAATTGTTTGTTAAGAACTATAAATTAAATGTTGAAGAAGGAAAATATATTGAGAATGTAGCCAACGCAACTTGGGATATTATTTTTGATACGCACAGTTTAGTAGAACCGTTATTAGCTGCTGATAAAAAACTAAGAATTGCAACCGCTGAAAATAAAATGTATGTTGTAGACGATGCAGGAAATATTGTAAAAAACAAATACAATGGAATGCTATATTCGGATGAATACGCAGGTAAATTCCACACGGAATTGAACGGAATGGTTGAAAAACAAATGAAAAAAGCGATTATCGCAATGGCAAGTTTTTGGTACACGGCTTGGGTAAATGCAGGTAAACCGGATTTGAGTAATCTGGATGCTAATGAACTTACAAAGCGCAATAATAAGAGTTTGAAAAAGGATTTAAGAACTTTTGAAAAAGGAAATCTTTTTGGTTTAATAAATGAAAAAGAATAACCAACAAATTCCTAATTAAAAAACGGGTGGGATATGAATCTTGCCCGTTTTTTTACGCTAATTAATTTTCTGGTATTTCTTTTTCTTCAACATATCCGAAGCGGTTTGGTAATACGAAATGGTTTGATTTACTAAATCGGTTCTTTCTTTTATCAGAGGATTTTGGTTGTAATAAATTTGAAAATTTGGTGCTATTTTTTGGTTTGATTTTAATGTCAATTGAAATTGTTTCACTTGCTGTTTTGGTGAAATAATAGTTAGAACATTGTCTTTTATCAATCCTAAATCTTGATACGTTGCAATTAATGCTCTCGGTTTATAGTCTGTTTTTAAAACATCCTGACCATAGAATTTACTTTGATAATTGAAATTCAACAATCCAAATAACGTGGGCATAATATCTATTTGAGACATCAAATTAGTAAAATGTTGTGGTTGAACATAACCGGGACTGTAAATCATTGCCGGTATTCTATATTTATCGACTGGAAGCTCCATTTTTCCTGCACTCGAAGCACAATGATCCGCCAGAATTACAAAAACGGTATTAGCAAACCAAGGTTGTTTGCTCGCCATTTCAAAGAATTTTTTCATGGCAAAATCAGTATATTTTACTCCTCCATCACGAGATTTTGCATCTCCGGGAATATCAATTTTATTATTAGGATACGTAAATGGCCTGTGATTGCTAACTGTCATAATATGATTAAAAAACGGTTTGTTTTCCTTTGCTTCGTCATCCATTACCTTGATTGCTTTACTGTACATATCCTCATCGCAAACGCCCCATACATTCGAAAAAGTGATTTCTTCAGGAGTGAATGCTTTTTTATCTACAATTCCATAACCGTTTCCTGTAAAAAAATCTTCCATATTGTCAAAAAAGGCATCACCTCCGTAAAGATATTTTACAGTATACCCTTTCTGTTTGAAGATGTTTCCAGTCGAAAATTTGTTTTTATTATCTTCTCTTTTAACCACACTTTCCCCCGCAGTTGGAGGGAAACATAAAGTAACGGCTTCAAGACCACGAACGGTTCGATTCCCAACAGCGTAAAGATTAGTAAATAATAAACTTTTTGTTGCTAAACTATCTAGGAAGGGAGTGAGGTTTTGCTCGTTTCCATACATCTTCATAAAATCAGCACTATAACTTTCGATCGTTATTAATACTACATTCTTATGGTTTTCAGTTGCATCACTTTGAATTTGTCTTAAAGAAGTTTCTCCTGAAATTCCAGGAATTTGCTCTTGTAATAAGGTATAAGCTTCTTTTTCTGGAAGTGTTTTGTAGAATTTAAAATAGTCCAATTCACTATTTTTAAATGCTAAAAAGAACTTATAAATCCCATTAGCTTCTAATTCGTTGGTAAAAATATTCGGAGAGTTTTCCTGAGCAGATAAAAATGGTATTGCCACTAACGAGAGTCCAAAGAGAGCAAAATAAATTCCAGAAAGCTGTACTTTTTGTACAAACGTTGGAATGCTGTCAATGTAATTTTTTGAACGTCTTATAATCAAATAAGTTATTAAACCTGCTACAATAAACAATACTGTAAATATTGGAATAACAGGATACGATTGCATGATATTGCCGATTACTTCATTGGTGTAAACCAAATAATTTACGGCTATAAAATTGTATTTTACGCCAAATTCATTCCAAAAAAAGTATTCACTAATTCCATTTTGCAAAATCAAAACGACATATAAGAAAATGACAAAAGTGAACAACCAGAATCTAATCTGACTTCGGTATTTTGGCAGAAAAAGTAATAACCCAAATAAAATAGTTTTTATAGCGATAAAAATTATTCCAATTGCGGGTAATGCTCCGCCATATTCATTAAGAATGGTATTGCCAAATGACACATACAGCAACAAGGTAACTAACAACCCAAAAAAGAGGTAACCATAAGGTTTTAAGTATTTTGAATTGGATATGAAAATAAGGTATAGCCATAAAAAACCGCTGACCAATACAAAAATGAAAAAATCAGAGATTAATCCAAATCCAAATATTTTAACAATATCAATAAAATCAAATGAACTTTGGGTTATGGGATGAAATAATAATACTATTCTTAAAACGATGCTTACAATAATATAAAAAAGCATAAGATTGTAAAATGGAGAAATTTTTCTTAACAATTGCATAACGGTATATTTACATACAAATGTAAGTCCTATTTATTATAGTTTTTTTAAGACTTACTTAATATTTTATCAAAATTAATATTCGCTTAAAATCTTTTACAAAGTGAGGAGTTTAATTATAAATGAATAATTTTACTTCGTAATTTACAAATACAGAATGCAAATGAAAAAATCGTTATTGCTACTGTTTCTTTTGATAGGAACGTTAGGTTATTCCCAAAACTGGAAAGTCAATTTTGAAGAAGCTAAAGCAGAAGCTGCAAAAGAAAACAAAAACATACTTTTGGTCTTTTCTGGCTCAGATTGGTGTGCACCATGTATGAAATTAGAAAAAGTAGTATGGAAATCAGAAGATTTTCAAATGGAAGCCGAAAAAAAATGGGTTTTATACAAAGCCGATTTTCCTAAGAAAAAAGCAAACCAATTATCCCCTGAATTATCGGAAAGCAATAAAAAACTGGCTGAAAAATACAATAAAAACGGAAGCTTCCCATTAGTCGTTCTTTTAGACAAAACAGGGAAAGTTATTGGGATAACCGGTTTTAAAAACGTTAGTGCTTCAGATTATATCAAACTTATTCATTCTTTGGAGGTATTGGTCAAGGATATATTGCCGATAAAGTAAAGAATTATTGGCGTCCAAAGGATGTAAATCAGGAATTGTGAATGTTTCTGGAGATATTTCTGGGGAAAACGACCTGATGGTTCCCAATGTATCGCTATTGCACTCAAACTGCATCCAAGTATTATGCACCTTACGAAACCCATTTATGAACAGAAGAATTTTACACTTGGCGTAAATTACACGGATATTTTTAAGGGTGCAAAAATCTGGAAATTCGGTTTAAAAAATATTGATTTGAGATTTTATCACCACAAAAGAAGTGATAATTTAACTGCAAATATTGCTACCATTGGTTTTAAATTTATATGCAATAAATAATGAAAATTCTAATAGTTGAAGACGAAATAGGAATCGCTAATTTTCTAAAACAAGGTTTAGAAGAGGAAGGCTATGACGTTTTGGTTGCTAACGATGGAAAAACTGGTTATGATTTGGCTTTAAGCCAAAAAGTAAATGTGATTCTTCTGGATTGGATTTTACCTCAAATGACAGGGATTGAAGTTTGTAAATCGATCCGAAAAACAGATTCAAAAACTCCAATTATATTTCTTACTGCAAAAGATACTGTTCAAGAAACTATTGAAGGACTGAAAGCCGGAGCCAATGATTATATCAAAAAACCATTCAGTTTTGATGAATTGGTGGAACGCATTAAAATTCATTTCAGAAATGAAAATGAAAACGATGAAATGAGTCTTGGAAACATTAAAATCATTAAGTCGAAACACCAAATTCTTGTTGACAATCAAGAAATCGCATTTACGCAAAGGGAATTTGAACTTTTGGGATACCTCATAAAAAACAAAGGGAAAGTATGCACCCGAAACCAAATCATAGAAGATGTTTGGGACATCCATTTTGAATATGACACTGGTGTAATTGATGTTTTTATGAACGCCATCCGAAAAAAACTCAATCTCAATAAGGATGAAGAACTTATCAAAACCATTCGAGGTGTTGGTTATATTGCTAATGATTTAAATTAAAATATGTTTTCATTTTCATACAAAAATAGAATCGCTTTCAATTACATCCTCAGTACGGGATTATTGATTTCAGTGGTCTTTTTTGTCATTTATCAAATTATTGATTTCAGTGTGAACACACACATCAATGATGATATTCAAATGGAAGTGGAGAAACATCTTGAAGAAATTGAAATTGACAGAAACAATACGTATTTAATTCAGGTGGATCAATGGCGAGCCAGAGAACATAATACAGTAAATGTAAATCCTGTTTTCGTACAGTTTTTTGACATTAATGACAAACTGATTGATAAGTCCCCGAATCTTAAAGGGCTTCAACTCAAATTGTATGTTTATAAATTAGACAATAAATTCATTGATACGTATTTAAACAATAAGCCAATACGACAAATACAAGTCCCTCTTTTTGACAATAAAAAAGTTGTTGGGCATCTTTTTGTAGCCATGTCCCTTGACGATGCTACGATGATTTTGACCAATTTAAGAAATACTCTTTTCATTGCGTTTCCGTTAATTTTAATAGTATTATTTCTCATAGCACGATTAATTGCCGGAAGAAGCATTAAACCGGTAACCATGATTACCGAAACTTCGAGCAGAATTACAAAAGACAATCTTAAAGATCGAATTGAATTACCTCATAATAAGGACGAATTGTATGTGCTTTCAAAAACAATAAACGATTTATTGGACCGAATTGAAAGCGCCGTAGAACGCGAAAAACAATTTACATCGGACGCTTCCCATGAACTGAGAACACCTCTTACTGTACTAAAAGGAACACTTGAAGTATTGATTAGAAAACCCAGAAGTCAATCGGAATATGAAGAAAAAATAAACTATAGTATCTCGGAAGTAAACCGATTGAATAATTTAGTCGATCAATTGCTGTTATTGGCTCGATTCGAAAATCAAAAACAAAGTCTAAAAATTGAAAAAGTCTATTTGAATGCTCTAATACTAGACACCTTAACACTGTATTCAGAAAAGATTAACAATGAAAAAATTAATATAAAATATTCTTTTTCAACTGATTATTTCATTAAATCAGATAATTATCTAGTTTCTATTATCATTAGTAATATCATTTCCAATGCTATAAAGTATTCTTATGAAAATGGAGAAATTTCAATTTTACTTTCAAAAGAGAACAATAAAACCATTTGTTCCATATCCGATAATGGAATTGGTATTGCTAAAGACGATTTAGATAAAATTTTTAATCCATTCTATCGCTCCAATCCAACAAATCATCCTGAGATTAAGGGTTCCGGTTTAGGTTTATCTATAGTAAAAAGAATAACACAGTTGCTTCATATTGGATTTGAAATTCATAGCGAAATCAATCAGGGAACAACCGTTATTTTAAGAATTTCTTAAGTTAATACTTAAATTTATGCTTTACATTTATACTTTCTTTAACAGCATTTGCACAATGATAAATTAATGGATTAAATATTTCACAAGAGGTTATTCGCTTATTTAATCTCCTTTAAAACAAGGAATTTAATTAACTAAAACTTAAGTAAGTATGGTATTTCATTTAAAATAAAATCTAAAAAGTACTTATATTTGTTTAGTGAAATTTTTAAAAAACATAATAGCTTTAATTATTTGCCTACAACTAACGGTTCCTTTTGTTGTTGAGGATAGTTTACGTTTACCTATTTTGGTTTCACATTTTATTCAACACACTTATAATCACAAAGATGTAACTCTCATCCATTTTTTGACAGATCATTATTTTGACAAACATCATGATGAGAAGCAAGATGACCATGGAGATTTACCTTTTCATAGTCATTCGGATTTTTCTTCTAATCAAAATTTAGCAATAAATTTTGAAATAAAATTATTCAAATTTATTCCTAACTACTATTTTAAAGAACCACAAAAAATAGCTTTCTTGCAAAACTATTTTTCTTCAAGTGTTCTATTATCTATTTGGAGACCACCAAAATATTGTTAATTATTTTAATGTTTTTTTACAATTCATCTTCGTATATACATTGATGACGATTTGTATTACAGCATATTCTTAGAAAAATAATTAATAATTATAAATTATGTTGAATAAAATAATTGAATTTTCAATCAAAAATAAACTTATCGTTGGTCTTTTCATTGTCGCTCTTGTAGCATATGGGAGTTACCAATTTACCAAATTACCAATCGATGCAGTTCCTGATATTACGAATAATCAGGTACAAGTAATCACTTCCGCACCATCACTGGGCGCAACTGATATAGAACGACTGATTACTTTTCCAATTGAACAAGCCAACAGTAATATTCCCGGGCTGAAAGAAATTCGTAGTTTTTCTCGTTTCGGTTTATCTGTAGTAACTATTGTTTTTGATGATGCAATTGATGTCTATTGGGCCAGACAACAAGTAACAGAACGATTAAGTGCTGTTAAAGACCAAATTCCAAGAGGTATTGGAGATCCATTTCTTGCACCCGTAACTACAGGTTTGGGCGAAATTTACCAATATGCTGTTCGAACAAAACCCGGTTATGAAAAAAAGTATGATGTAACTGAGTTGAGAACCATTCAGGATTGGATTGTTCGCCGTCAATTATTAAGTGTTGAAGGAGTGGCGGAAGTAAGTAGTTTTGGTGGAAAATTGAAGCAATTTGAAATTGCCATTGACCCAAATAAATTACAATCTTATAATATTACGATTACTGATGTTTTTACTGCTTTAGAAAAAAATAATCAAAATACAGGCGGTGCTTATATCGAAAAAGGACCTAAAGTTTTATACATCCGAAGCGAAGGATTAATTAATACTATCGAAAATATAAAAGATATTTCCATTACAAACACCAATAGCGGAAGTCCTTTATTTATTCGTGATGTGGCCGATGTTCGAATTGGGAGTGCTATTCGTTACGGAGCAATGACTTTTAATAAAAAAGGAGTTCAATCTGGCGAAGTTTCGGGTGCAATAGTGATGATGCTAAAAGGTGCCAACAGCAATGTGGTTATCAAGAAAATTAAAGAACGTATTGAGCAAATACAAAAAACATTACCTGAAGGCGTTATTGTAGAACCATTTTTAGACCGAACAAAAATGGTGAATAATTCTATTTCAACAGTAGAAAAAAACTTATTAGAAGGGGCGCTAATTGTGCTTTTTGTTCTTATTTTCTTTTTAGGAAATGTAAGGGCTGGATTAATCGTAGCATCAGTTATTCCAATGGCGATGCTGATAGCAGTCATATTGATGAATTTATTTGGCGTTAGCGGAAATTTAATGAGTTTAGGAGCATTGGATTTTGGATTAATTGTAGATGGAGCCGTTATTATTGTTGAAGCCTGTTTGTTTAGTTTACACAGTAGGAAAACGTCTCAAATATCACAACAAGAAATGGACAATACCGTATTAAAAACGTCAATAAAAATGCGTAATGTATCTGTTTTTGGGGAGTTAATTATATTGATAGTGTACATTCCTATTTTTACTTTGCGCGGTATTGAAGGCAAAATGTTTCTGCCAATGGCACAAACTATTGCATTTGCATTATTTGGTGCTTTCATACTGTCGTTAACTTATGTTCCCATGATGACCGCTTTGTTTTTGAATAAAAACATATCCCACAAAAAAACTTTTTCAGATAGAATGATGGAGAAACTAGAAAATTTTTATCAACCACTTTTAAACAAAGCACTCGAAATTCCGCGAGCAATTATCGGAACAACTTTGGGTTTATTTGTTTTAGCGCTGATTACGCTTTCGTTTATGGGTGGCGAATTTATGCCCTCATTGGAAGAAGGTGATTTTGCAGTAGAAACAAGGGTTTTGCCAGGAAGTAATCTACAAACTTCTATGACTGCCATTTCACAAGGTGCAAAAATAATATTAGAAAAATTTCCCGAAGTCGAAAAAATTGTAGGTAAAACAGGAAGCAGCGAAGTGCCAACTGATCCGATGCCTATTGATGCCAGCGATATGATGATTATTTTAAAGGACAAAAGCGAATGGACTTCTGCCAAAACTTTTGATGAATTATCAGAAAAAATGGCAAAGGAATTAGAAGCTGTTCCAGGTGTTTCTTACGGTTTTCAATATCCGGTACAAATGCGTTTTAATGAATTAATGACTGGTGCAAGACAAGATGTAGTCTGTAAAATATTTGGAGAAAATTTAGACACACTGGCTTTGTACGCCAATAAATTGGGCAAAATTGTAAATACAGTGGAAGGAACTTCCGACCTTTATGTAGAAACCGTCACCGGAATGCCTCAAGTAGTAATTGACTATAACAGAGCATCAATTGCACAATACGGATTGAATATTCAGGATATCAATCGAATAGTAAACACCGCATTTGCAGGACAAAGCACTGGGGTTGTTTACGAAGGTGAAAAACGATTTGATTTAGTCGTTCGTTTAACAGGCGAAAAACGTCAGGATTTGGCGGATGTTCAAAATTTATTAATACCAACGTCCACTGGTTCGCAAATTCCTTTATCTCAATTGGCCAAAGTTGAAATTACCGAAGGCCCAAATCAAATACAAAGAGAAGATGCCAAACGTAGAATTGTAGTTGGTTTTAATGTTCGTGGTCGTGATGTGCAAAGTATTGTGAAAGAATTGCAAGGTAAAGTTGAAACCCAAATCAAATTTCCTGCGGGTTACTATCCAACGTATGGTGGTGCTTTTGAAAACTTAAACGAAGCCAAAAACCGTTTGATGATTGCTGTTCCGGTTTCATTATTATTAATATTCATTTTGCTCTATTTTGCATTTAATTCAGTAAAACAAGGACTATTGATTTATTCTGCAATTCCACTTTCGGCAATTGGAGGTATTTTCTTTTTAGCATTGCGGGGAATGCCTTTTAGCATCAGTGCCGGAGTTGGTTTTATTGCTTTATTTGGTGTAGCCGTTCTGAATGGCTTAGTATTAATTGCTGAATTTAACAGCATTCGAAAATCGGGTGAAGCCGATTTAAAAGCGATTGTTTTGCAAGGAACTAAAATACGTTTACGCCCTGTTTTAATGACTGCATTTGTAGCATCATTAGGATTTTTACCCATGGCATTAAGCAACGGTTCAGGTGCCGAAGTACAAAAACCATTGGCAACAGTTGTTATTGGTGGATTGTTGATTGCCACATTTTTGACCTTATTTGTTTTACCAATTTTATACATTATGTTCGAAAAAGGAATTAAATTAAAACTCAAAAAGATAAAATCAATTACAACAATCATTGTATTGGGACTATTTTTTTCTTTTCAAAATGCAAATGCTCAGGAAAAAATTTCAATTGAGAAAGCTATTCAAACGGCTATTTCAAATAATATCAAAATTAAAAACGAAAAACTAAATTCAGAATATTTACAAAAAATGACCAAGACAGGATATGACATTCCCAATACTGGAATTATTGGCGAGTTTGGTCAGTTTAACAGTAATGTGAATGATGTGAAAATTGGTATTTCACAAAGCATAAAATTTCCAACGGTTTACAAAAGGAAGAAACAACTTTTAATAGAAGAAGCCAAAAAAGGCCAATGGAACGAAGCATTGCAGAGAAAGGAATTGACCAGACAGGTAACAACCGTGTTTTACGAAATGATGTATCTAAAAGAAAAGGAAAGGTTGTTGCTAAAAAGCGATAGTATTTATTCCGAATTTTTAAGGAAATCAACGCTTCGTTTTGACAAAGGCGAAAGCAATATATTAGAAAAAACAACCGCTGAAAACCAATCTGGGCAAATAAAAATTCAACTTCTGGAATTACAAAGTGATTATAAAATAATACAATCGCAATTCAAGTATTTACTTAATTCTGATAAAGACTTTATCCCAGTTTCAGATAAATTCAAAAT
Source organism: Flavobacterium gawalongense (assembly GCF_007097265.1). Classification (GTDB taxonomy): domain Bacteria; phylum Bacteroidota; class Bacteroidia; order Flavobacteriales; family Flavobacteriaceae; genus Flavobacterium; species Flavobacterium gawalongense. Next base: position 11,495 of record NZ_VJZP01000027.1, read on the forward strand.
GGATTTTATCGAAAATTCAGATAAAAGTGCTATTGGCAATCAACCCAGTATAAAATTATTTGAGCAAGAAGTAAATAGCAGCAAAGCGGAAATTTCACTTGAAAAATCTAAAAAATTACCGGAATTAATCGGTGGTGTTTATTACCAGACTTTCAAAACAAACACTACATTTCAAGACAGTTATAATGGTGTTTACGGACAATTTGGAGTGGCAATTCCGTTATTCAATGCGGCAATAAATAATAAGAAAAAAGCATTAGAGATAAACACCCAAATTGCCGAAAATAATTTAAATAATGAAAAACTAAAACTGGAAAGCAAGAATCAGGAATTAGTCCAAGAATATAAAAAACACAAAGAAACTATCGCCTATTACGAAAGTCAAGCCTTGAAAAATGTTGATTTGGTAACCAAAGCTGCTAATGATAAATTTATCAATGGTGACATCAATTATCTGGAATGGGTAATGCTTATTAATCAAAGCACTGAAATTCAAAGTTATTATATTGAGGCCGTTAGAAAATTGAATATAAGTGTGATTGAAATCAATGCATTAACTAATTAAAATAGTTTAATTATGAATTATACGCAAACCTTTTTTTCGCGACAGTTCCTTTGGGAAATTGTACGGATAATAATAGTGGGAATAGCCTGTTTATTGTTTTATTTCGATGTTATTCCATTACCTATTTTGATAGCCGCAATGGCTTTCGGTCTTTATTCATTAGTAAAAACTGCGGTACTGGATATCATAAAAGAAAGAAAGATAGGTACCGAATTGTTTATAACCATAGCGGTAATTATTTCAGTTGTTGGTAAGGAATATTTGGCTGGTGCTGTTGTACTGATGATCATCCTTATTGCAGAATATATCGCAAGTGCAAGTACCGAAAAAGCGAGAGCATCTATAAAAGAGTTGATTGGTTCAGTTCCAAAGACTGCGATAGTAAAAAAGAACAGCTCTGAATTAATAGTGCAAATAAGCGATTTAAAAATCGGTGATATTGTTCTGGTAAAAGCCGGAGAAAAAATCCCTGTTGATGGTAAAGTGATTGGCGGATCAGGTTCTGTGAACCAGGCCCCCATAACCGGCGAAAGTGTACCTCAGGAAAAAACAGCGGGAAGTGAAGCATTTGCCGGAACCATACTGGAATTAGGTGCGCTCGATATAGAAATGGCAAAAGCAGGATTAGACACCGTTTTTTCGCGTATTATAGCCTTGGTGGAAGAGGCAGAAAGCCAGCAAGCACCTATTGAAAAATTTACTGATAAAGTAGCGGCGTGGCTTATTCCGGTGGTATTTATTTTTGTTGGTACCGTTTACTTTTTTACCCGGGATGTCAAACTGGTGATTGCATTGCTGATTTTTACTTCTCCTGCCGAATTAGGTTTGGCAACACCGCTTGTGACCATTGCTGCAATTGCACGTGCTGCGAGAGAAGGTATTTTGATAAAAGGAGGTTTGTTTTTAGAAGAGCTTGCTAAAGTAACTACCATTGTTTTTGATAAAACAGGCACATTAACCGTTGGAAGTCCTATAGTGAATACCGTTGATATAATAGATCCTGCTTATAGTGAAAACCAATTGGTTCAATTCGCTGCTACTGTAGACCGACGTTCCAGCCATCCATTAGCAAAAGCAATCTTAAGCTATGCGGATCAATTAAAACTTACCTATGGCGAGCCTGAAAATTTCGAGGTGGTAAAAGGACGGGGTGTTTCCGCAAAAATAGATGGCAAATCGGTTTTATTAGGGAACAAGCTCTTTATGGAAGAAAGTAAAGTACCTGTGTCGAAATCCTCAGAAAGTATTACCGATACTGCTATTTATCTTTCAGTTGATAATAAATTGGCGGGTATCTTTTATATATCCGATGCGATACGTGAAGGTGCAAAAGAAATGATTGAAGGTTTAAGAAAAAGTGGAATTCAAAACATAATTATGCTTACCGGTGATAATCCTGAAACTGCCAAGCACGTTGCCAATCAGATAGGAATTACCGATTTTAGAGCCAATTTATTGCCCGAAGACAAAATCAATATCATAAAAGAATTGCAAAAAGACGGTTCTAAGATTGCAATGGTGGGCGACGGCATTAATGATGCGCCTGCTTTAGTCCAGGCAAATATAGGTATAGCAATGGGTGCTATGGGAACCGAAGCAGCAATGGAAGCGGCTGATATCGTCCTGATGCAGGATAATTTGGAAAAAATCGCCAAGGCTCGTGCTATTAGTAAAAGAGCCTATCGTACCATTCGTGAAAATATTTTTGTAGGGGTTGGTGTTGTTCATGTGATTGGAATTACCCTTGTCTTGCTTAAAATAATTGGACCGATTGAAGCAGCAGCTATTCATTTGCTTCCTGACACTTTAGTCTTTATTAATTCCATAAAACTCCTTCGCGTTAAGATTGATGCCTAACCGATTATCAATTGCAATGAGATTTTAAATAACAAACACTATCTTAATATTCAAAATAAATAAAATGAAATCGCAGAGTCACAAACACCAAAATAAAAATACAATCATGAGTAAAAATACAATCATTACAATAATGGCAATAGTATTCCTTTCTTCGTGTGGAGATAAGAAAACAGAAAACGAAACAGAAGCCACTCCAACTATCGAAAACACGACAACACTTACCGATGTACAAATTAAAAATGCAGGTATTGAAACGGGGAAAATTGAGCAAAAAAAAATTTCATCTACATTAAAATTAAATGGCAAAATAGATGTGCCTCCTCAAAATTTAATTTCCATTAGTGTGCCAATGGGAGGTTATTTAAAATATACCAAACTTTTAGAAGGAATGCATGTAACCAAAGGACAAGTTTTGTGCGTTGTAGAAGATCAACGATACATTCAACTGCAAGAAGATTATCTTTTGGCGAAAGCAAAAATAGGATACGCAAAAGCCGAATTCGAAAGACAAAAAGAACTCAACCAAAGCAAAGCCAGTAGCGACAAAGTGTATCAACAAGCACAATCCGAATACAATTCACTTTTAATAATGGTGCAATCCTATGGTGAAAAATTAAAATTTGCAGGGATAAATCCAAATAATGTTTCGACAAAAAACATTTCAAAAAGCATCAATATTTATTCACCTATAAATGGTTATGTTTCAAAAGTAAATGTGAATATTGGTAAGTATGTAAACCCAAGCGACATTTTATTCGAGATTGTAAATCCTTCGGATATTCATTTGGCATTGACCGTTTTTGAAAAAGACATCAATAAATTAGCTATTGGCCAATCTTTATTGGCATACACTAACACCAATCCAGAAAAAAAATATCCTTGCGAAATTATTTTAATTGGTAAAGATTTTACAGAAAATCGAAGTACAGAAATGCACTGTCATTTTACAAAATACGATAAAGCACTTTTACCGGGAATGTACATGAATGCCGAAATCGAATTAAACAGTAAGCAATCTAATGTCTTGCCATCAAATGCCATAGTAAATTATGAAAACAAGAATTATGTTTTCGTAGCAAAAGGAAGTAAGCTCTTTGAAATGAAAGAAGTTACAACTGGAACATCCGAAAACGGGTTTACCGAAATTATTTCAAATGATGATTTAAAAGATGCTACAATCGTTATTAAAGGTGCTTATGCACTTTTAATGAAAATGAAGAATATGGAGTAATAAAAAAATGTAAATTAGTTCTAACGTTAAAACCAATTGAAAATAAGAGTTAAACTTTGTAAATAAACATAATGCAAAATTATACTTTAAAAGAATTTGTACTTTATTTCCTAAAATTAGGGACAATTGGTTTTGGTGGTCCTGTTGCATTAGTTGGTTATACACATAAAAATTTAGTTGAAAATTACAAATGGATTTCTGAAGCAGGCAGAGTTGATTTTTGGACAAAAGCCAATGTACAATCTTATTTTGATGGTTTAACAATTAAACCAATAAACTAAAATATTTTACAATGAACAGAAAAGAGTTTTTGAAATCGAGTACTTTATTTGGAGTAGCTTCACTAATACTTCCTACTACTAATGCGTTTGCTAAAAATTTAGCTGACAATCCTATTGATAAATTAGTAGATGCAAATGGTAATTACATTCAGCAGATTTTACCATATAGCGAAAGCTTTTTAGAGCCTTATATGGATACAGAAACCTTGCATTTGCATTATACTTTTCACCATGGAAGTGCGGTAAAAGGCGCAAACAAAGATTTGCAAATGATAAAAAAAGCATTGGACGATAACAATTTGGAGACCATTGATTTTTGGACAAAAAAACTATCCTATCATTTTTCATCACATATCTTGCATTCCATTTTTTGGACAAATCTTACTAATAAAAGCACCTTGCCACAAGGCGATTTACTAAAACGAATTGAAAAAAGTTTTGGTAGTTACGACAGGTTGAAAGTTTTAATTGCTGCCACTTCAAAAAATGTAGATGGCAATGGTTGGGGTATTTTAGCGTATCAGCCTTACAGCGATAGTTTAGTGATCTTGCAATGCGAAAACCACGAAAAACTAACACAATGGGGAGCAATTCCATTATTGGTTATTGATGTTTGGGAACACGCCTATTATTTAAAATACAAAAATAAGCGAACTGATTTTGTAGATGCACTATTCAATATCATCAATTGGGATAACGTGGCGATGCGATTGAACGATGCCTTAAAGCTGACCCGATAATAAATTGGATTAGCATTAGCATCAAATAAAAAATGCTACTTTAGTTGAAATAATAAATGATTCTTCAAAAATTCTTGTAAAAGGCATTTTTGATATCGTAAATTAGATAAATATGGATTTAAACAAACTAAAAGATCAATTACAGACTGAAGTAGATACTTCCTTTTTGTATGATAGCATTGCCGCAATTCAATCGGATGATAATCTTACAAGAGTCTTACGAGGTTTATCGGAAATAGAAAAAGGACATGCTAAACACATGCTGGATAAAGTATTAACGACTGAAAAGGATTATAAAATGCCTTTGCCTTCAGGAAGAGCTAAATTTCAACTGAAATTGGGTAAAATTTTTGGCTACAATTCTATTATCAGCAGTCTTTCGAGTATAGAAAAACAATTTGCTGTAAATGCAATAAAAAACAAAATTGAAAGCGGGGAGAAGCCAACTGGTTTTGAACACAATCATCTTAAAATTATTGAAGCCGTAAATAATAATGCAGCACTGAATGTTTCAGGTGGTTTTTTATCTAAATTTGAAAGTAGACACAAGACTGTTGGAGGTAATGCATTACGAGCAGCTGTTTTAGGCTCTAATGACGGATTAGTTTCTAATATGAGTTTGGTAATGGGAGTTGCCGGCGCTGCAGTTTCTAATAATACAATATTATTAACCGGTATTGCAGGACTTTTGGCTGGAGCAATTTCAATGGCTTTGGGCGAATGGCTTTCGGTGCAAAGTTCCAGAGAATTAAACCAACGCCAAATTGACTTGGAAACAGAAGAACTGGAAGCTTCGCCCGAAGAAGAAAAAAAAGAGCTTGTATTGTTGTATCAGGCTAAAGGAATGAATATTGAAGAAGCTAAAAAATTAGCTGAAAAAGCATTTGAAAATCCTCAAACGGCAATAGATGCAATCATTACTGAGGAATTAGGTATTGATAAAGAAGAATTAGGAGGTTCAGCATGGGAAGCTGCCACTGCATCATTTGTTCTTTTTTCCATTGGAGCAATTATTCCGTTATATCCTTTTATATTTTTAGACGGAAAAAACGCAATTTTATTGAGTCTTGGAAGCAGTGTTATTGGTCTTTTTGGAATAGGGGCCGCAATAACCTTATTAACAGGAAAAAGTGTTGTGTTCTCTGGACTTAGACAAGTATCTTTCGGATTGGTTGCTGCTGCGGTAACCTATGGAATTGGCTCTTTAATTGGTGTTTCATTGGCTGGATAATCGTAAACCTTAACTTTTAAACCTTAAACAAATTATATTATGAATGACGCACATTTACACATGGTGGTAAACCATTTTCCAATTATCGGGACGATTTTAGGACTTGGAATTTTAATAACTGGAATAATTTTAAAGAACAATTCGGTAAAAAATACCGCTTATGTTTTATTCATTGTTGCGGCTGTTTTTGCCGCATTTAGTATAGGAACTGGTGAAGGAGCTGAGAAAATGGTTGAAGATATGCCTAATATCGGCAAAAGAATAATTCATGAACACGAAGAAATAGCAGAAAAGCTAGCAATTGTATTGTATTTACTTGGAGCCATTTCACTTTTAGGTATAGTTTTAAATATAAAAAATCATTCTAAAGCTAAATTTATATCTTTTGTAGCAGTTATTGTAGCAATTATAGGTGTTTATTTAACAACTTTAGTGGGTACTTCCGGAGGTGAAATTCGTCACACAGAAATAAGAGAAGACAGCGCTGATTCAACTATTAAAAACAGTGTTGATTCAGAAAAAGGAGCTCCTGTTTCAAAAAATTCAGAGCCAAAAGAATACGACAGATAGTATTAATTTAACCCGTTGGGTGAATTAGTTTTTAATACTAATTTTCTAGTTCTCGATACATTTTTTGTTCCGTTTTACTGCACAAAATCCCGAAGCGTCGGGACGAACTGACGTTTTGAATAATTACACCCGACGGGTTAATTTAACAATAAGGTATCTTTAAGTTAAATTAAAAATTGGATTATAAATGTTTTATCTCTTATATTTGCAAAAGAATTTAAGATCAATACAATTACACAAAACATGTTAACAAATAAATTACATCATCACCATTTTCATTATTGCTCTCAAGCGATGTGTTAATGTTATGTGTGTAAATCATCATAATCTAAAAACCCGTTTGAGTACATCAAGCGGGTTTTTTATTGCCTAATATTTGTACTCAATCATAATATTCTAAACAAAAACAAAAACTAAACAAAAAAATGAGTACACTAAAAATTGCAATTCAAAAATCAGGACGTTTAAACGAAGACAGTATCCAAATTCTAAAAGATTGTGGAATTTCCATAAACAATGGGAATGACCAACTTAAAGCGGAAGCAACCAATTTTCCATTAGAGGTTTTATACCTTAGAAACTCAGATATTCCTCAATATTTAATTGATGGAGTTGTAGATGTTGCCATTGTAGGAGACAATCTTTTGGTAGAGAAAGGAAAAAATATTAAAATTGCTCAAAAACTGGGTTTTTCAAAATGCAAAGTTTCTGTTGCTGTTCCAAAAACATTTGAATATACATCAATCAAAGACTTAGATGGTTTGCGTATTGCCACTTCTTATCCCAATACGGTTAACGAATACTTTAATTCATTTGGATTGACAGTGGATATTCACCAAATTTCCGGATCTGTAGAAATTGCACCAAATATAGGTTTAGCAGATGCTATAGTAGATATTGTTTCAAGTGGAAGTACTTTATTTAAAAATAATCTTAAAGAAGTAGAGGTAATTTTGAAAAGTGAGGCTGTTTTGGCCGTTTCTCCAAAAGTTACTCCAGAAATTCAAAAAATAATTGACATCCTTCGGTTTAGAATTGAATCGGTTTTGAGAGCCAGAAAATCAAAATATATTTTGATGAATGTTCCTAACGATAAAATAGAAGCGATAGGTAACATATTACCGGTATTAAAAAGCCTTACCGTTTTGCCGTTGGCAGAAGAAGGTTGGAGCAGCGTACACTCAGTAATAGATAAAGATACTTTTTGGGATGTTATCGATCAATTGAAAGAAGCTGGAGCCGAAGGTATTTTGGTTTGCCCAATTGAGAAAATGGTTTTGTAAAGCTTTAGGCCATAAGCTAAAAGCTATAAGCCAAGACTGAAAGTAAATATTAATTCTGAAATAGCCTAAAGCATATAACTTAAGGCTTAAAGTATAAATAAAATGAATAAAATATACAATCCAAAACCAGAAACTTGGTCTTCCATTTTAGAGAGACCTACTAAGACTGTTGATGATATTGAAGCAACAGTAAAAGAAATTTTCAAGGAAGTACAAAAGAAAGGTGATATTGCTGTTGCAAAATATACTTCACTTTTTGACGGTGCATCAATCGAAAAATTAGAGGTTTCTAAAGCTGAAATTGACGAGGCTATTGCATCTATTTCTTCTGAATTAAAAGAGGCTATTCAACTAGCAAAGACAAATATAAAACGATTTCATTCTGCTCAAAAAACTGAAAGAGTAGTAGTAGAAACTATTGAAGGAGTAAATTGTTGGCAGGAAAAAAGACCAATCCAAAAAATTGGGTTATACATTCCTGGAGGAACTGCTCCATTATTTTCTACTGTTTTAATGCTTGCTGTTCCTGCAAAAATTGCAGGTTGTAACGAGATTGTTTTGTGTTCACCTCCGGATAAAAACGGAACTATAAATCCAGCTATCTTATATGCTGCAAATTTGTGTGGTGTAACCAAAATTTTAAAAGTAGGAGGTATTCAGGCTATTGCCGGAATGACTTTTGGAACGGAAACGATTCCTAAAGTGTATAAAATTTTCGGTCCCGGAAATCAATTTGTAACCGTGGCTAAACAATTGGCAACACAATTTGGCGTAGCAATTGACATGCCTGCCGGACCATCGGAATTATTGATTGTGGCTGATGATACTGCAGTTCCCGCTTTTGTAGCATCTGATTTATTATCTCAAGCAGAACATGGAGCAGACAGTCAAGTTATTTTGGTTTCAACCTCAAAGAAATTAATTGATGCTGTTGAAAATGAAATACAAATACAAATGGATGTACTTCCAAGAAAAACCATTGCTGAAAAAGCCATTGCCAATTCTAAATTGATTTATGTTGAAAATGATACTATTGCATTAGAATTAATCAATGAATATGGACCGGAACATTTTATCATTTGTTCTCAATACGATGATTTTTACAGTAATGGAATTCATAATGCAGGTTCTGTTTTTATAGGGAATTATACTCCCGAAAGTGCTGGTGATTACGCGTCAGGAACCAATCATACCTTGCCTACAAACGGTTATGCAAAGAATTATAGCGGTGTAAATCTGGATAGTTTTACTAAAGCAATGACTTTTCAAAAGATAACTGAAATAGGAATACAAAATATAGGTAAAGCCATAGAAATCATGGCCGAAACAGAAGGTTTACAAGCACACAAAAATGCTGTTACATTACGATTAAAAGCGATTGAAGATGGAAAATAATTTCGATATAAATAATTTAGTTAGAGAAAACGTAAAGCAATTGAAACCCTATTCTTCGGCACGCGATGAATTTGAGGATTTTGATACTGCAGATATGATTTTTTTGGATGCCAATGAAAATCCGTTTGAAAATGGGGTAAATCGGTACCCAGATCCACAACAAATGAGTGTAAAAGGAATTTTGGCAAAACAAAGAAATGTCAAAACGAATCAAATTTTACTTGGAAATGGAAGTGATGAAGTATTGGATTTATTATTCAGAGCTTTTTGTGAACCAAAAACGGACAATGTAATCACTTTGCCTCCAACATATGGAATGTATGGCGTTTTGGCTAATATCAATGCAGTTGAAAATAAAGAAATTTTACTTTCAGAAGATTTTCAACCGCAAATTGAGAAAATCATGGAAGCTGTTGATGAAAACACTAAAATCATCTTTTTGTGTTCACCAAATAATCCAACTGGAAATTCATTTTCAGATGAAAGCGTGGCCTATTTGTTGAAAAACTTCAATGGTTTGGTTGTAATTGATGAAGCGTATATCGATTTTTCAAAAAAGGAAAGTTGGATTAATAAACTAGAAGAATATCCAAATTTGGTCATTACCCAAACACTATCTAAAGCGTATGGTTTGGCAGGAATTAGATTAGGAATTTGTTATGCATCTGCAGCAGTAATTTCGGTTTTGAATAAAATAAAACCACCTTATAATGTGAATGAATTGACTCAAAAAAGAGCTTTGGACAGATTAGATGATTCAGAAAAAATAAAATCTGAAATTGAATCGATAATAGCGCAAAGAGAAAAGTTACTTAAAATATTACTTAATGTAAAATTCACCAAAAAAATCTATCCTACAGAAGCCAATTTTATTTTGATAAAAGTTGATGATGCCAATAAAAGGTATGATGAATTGATTGCAAAAGGAATCGTAATTAGAAACCGAACAACCCAACCTTTATGCGATAATTGTTTGCGTTTAACAGTTGGAACCGAATTGGAAAATAAAAAATTAATAGCAGCATTGCAAAGCCTAAACGCTTAGTTTAAATAATTATATAATGAAAAAAATACTTTTTATAGATCGTGATGGAACAATGGTTTTGGAACCAAATGATTATCAATTAGACAGTTTCGAAAAATTAGAATTTTATCCAAAAGCCTTTCAATATCTTGGAAAAATTGCTTTGGAACTTGATTTTGAACTCGTAATGGTTACGAATCAAGATGGTTTGGGAACTGATTCTCATCCGGAAATTAACTTTTGGCCAGTTCATAATTTAATTATGAAAGCTTTTGAAAATGAAGGAGTTGTTTTCAAAGAAGTATTAATTGACAAAACATTTCCGCACGAAAATGCACCAACTCGCAAACCTGCAATCGGAATGTTGGCAAAATACATTGATAATCCGGATTATGATTTAGAAAATTCATTCGTAATAGGAGACAGAATAACTGATGTGGAATTGGCAAAAAACTTGGGTTCAAAAGCGATTTTTATCAACACGGACGAAGCTTTGGGAAGTGCCGAAATTGCTTCAAAAAGAGAAGAACTTGACTCGGTTGTTGCTTTACAAACTACAGATTGGAAAGTAATTTATGAGTTTTTGAAATTAGAAGAGCGTTCTGCTTCAATAGAAAGAAAAACCAACGAAACGGATATTTATATTAATTTAAACCTTGACGGAACCGGAAAAAGCAAAATTGAAACAGGAATTGCCTTTTTTGACCACATGTTGGACCAAATTGCGCGTCACGGACAAATGGATTTAGAAATCCTTGTAAAAGGAGATTTAGAAGTGGACGAACATCATACGATTGAAGATACAGCAATTGCGCTTGGTGAAGTTTTTGCAAAAGCATTAGGAAATAAATTAGGTATCGAACGTTACGGTTTTTGTTTACCAATGGATGATTGTTTAGCGCAAGTGGCTATTGATTTTGGAGGTAGAAACTGGTTGGTTTGGGAAACCGAATTTAAACGTGAAATGGTAGGAAAAATGCCGACGGAGATGTTTTATCATTTCTTCAAATCTTTCTCGGATGGTGCCAAAGCCAACATCAACATCAAAGCGGAAGGAACGAATGAGCATCACAAGATAGAAGCCATTTTTAAAGCTTTTGCGAAAGCAATAAAAGTAGCCGTAAAACGTGATACGGAGAAAATGATCTTGCCAAGCACGAAGGGAATGCTTTAGTTTAAGGTGTAAGTTTTAAGTATGAGTTATTACGTTTAATAATAAAATCAAAATGCTTAAAACTTCATCCTTACAACTTAATATTTAATACTTATAAAAGTGAAAATAGTAATCATAAATTACGGAGCAGGAAACATTCAAAGCATTATGTTTGCAATAGAAAGATTGGGATTCAAAGCGGTTTTGAGTAACAATCCTGAGGAAATTAAGGCAGCCGATAAAGTTATTTTCCCAGGTGTTGGTGAAGCAAGTTATGCTATGCGAATGCTTCAGGAAAGTGGATTGGAGACTTTGATTCCAACCTTGAAACAACCTGTTTTGGGCATTTGTTTAGGCATGCAATTGATGTGCAACAAATCGGAGGAAGGAAATACAAAAGGCTTGGGGATTTTTGATGTTGATGTGATCAAATTTACGCCAAAAGTAAAAGTGCCACAAATGGGCTGGAACCAGATATATAATTTGAAATCGCCTTTATTTGAAGGGATTAATGAAAACGAATACATGTATTTGGTACACAGTTTTTATGCTCCTCTTTGTGCCGAAACGATTGCGACAACAAATTATGAAGTAGAATACGCCTCAGCTTTGCAAAAGGATAATTTCTACGGAACACAATTTCACCCTGAGAAAAGTGGCGATATTGGAGAACAAATTTTGGCTAATTTTTTAAAATTAAATGATTGAAAAATTCAAAGATTGAAAAATTAAAAAACTGAAGACATCTATTTTTTGTTTAATATAATTTTAGTAAATCTTTTAATATTTCAATTTTTAAATCTTTAATAATAATAAAAAAAATGAGAATAATACCTGCAATAGATATCATAGACGGAAAATGTGTTCGCTTATCAAAAGGCGATTACAATACCAAAATTATATATAATGAAAATCCGCTTGAAGTGGCGAAATCATTTGAAGCACACGGAATAGAATATTTACACTTGGTTGATTTAGACGGTGCAAAGTCAAGCCAAATTGTTAATTATAAAATACTGGAGCAAATTGCTACACAAACCAAATTGAAGATTGATTTTGGTGGTGGATTAAAATCGGATTCCGATTTAAAAATCGCTTTTGAAAGTGGTGCCAACCAAATTACCGGCGGAAGTATTGCCGTTAAAAACAGAAAGTTATTCGAAAAATGGATTGCAGAATATGGTTCTGATAAAATCATTTTAGGAGCCGATGCCAATAACGAAAAAGTAGCAGTTTCGGGTTGGTTAGAAGATTCAAATGAAGACTTAATTCCTTTCATACAAGACTACCAAAGCAAAGGAATTCAGTATGTAATTTGTACCGATATTGCTAAAGACGGTATGCTTGAAGGACCTTCTTTTGATTTATACGCTAAAATTTTGGCGCAAGCCAGCGGCATAAAATTGATTGCTTCAGGAGGAATTTCTACTTTTGATGAATTACCAAAACTAGCCGAATTGGGTTGTGAAGGAACCATAATCGGAAAAGCAATTTACGAAGGACGAATTTCGTTGAAACAATTGGAAAAATATATCATAATGTAGATTGTAAAGACGCACCGCAGTGCGTCTCTACATAAAAATAAATAAAATGCTTACAAAAAGAATTATTCCCTGTCTCGACATAAAAAACGGAAGAACCGTAAAAGGAGTTAATTTTGTGGACTTGCGTGATGCTGGAGATCCAGTAGAATTAGCCAAAATATATTCGGATGAAGGTGCTGATGAATTGGTTTTCTTGGATATTTCGGCAACGGAAGAAAGAAGAAAAACCTTGGTTGATTTGGTACGTAAAGTCGCTTCGACAATTAATATTCCGTTTACCGTTGGTGGTGGAATTTCATCTGTTACTGATGTAGAAGTATTATTGCAAAACGGAGCAGATAAAGTTTCAATTAATTCATCAGCTGTGAAAAATCCGCAGTTGATAAATGATTTGGCACAAAAATTTGGAAGTCAATGCGTCGTTGTTGCGATTGATGCCAAACAGATTGATGGACAATGGATTGTTCATTTAGTGGGAGGAAAAGTACCTACAGAATTGAATTTATTTGATTGGGCCAAAGAAGTAGAGCAAAGAGGTGCAGGCGAAATCTTGTTTACCTCTATGGACAATGACGGAACTAAGAATGGATTTGCAAATGAGGCTTTGGCAAAACTTTCGGAGTTAGTTAATATTCCTATAATCGCTTCTGGTGGTGCGGGAAACATACAACATTTTGTAGATACTTTTCTGGAAGGAAAAGCAGATGCAGCATTGGCCGCAAGTGTATTTCATTTTAAAGAAATTGAAATCAAAACATTAAAAAAAGAGCTTAAAAACAACAATATAGAAGTGCGTATTTAAGTAATAAGTTTTAAGTATGAATTATTAAGTTTGAATTGCTTAATATTTACCACTTAATATTTACGACTTAATATTTACGACTTAATACTTAAAAAAAATGAACATAGATTTCTCAAAAAATACAGACGGATTAATTCCTGCCATAATTCAAGATAGCGAAACCAAAACGGTTTTGATGTTGGGTTTCATGAATGCCGAAGCGTATCAAAAAACAGTTGATACTAAAAAAGTAACATTTTATAGCCGTACGAAACAAAGACTTTGGACAAAAGGTGAGGAAAGTGGCAATTTTTTGAATTTGATTGACATCAAAAACGATTGTGATAATGATACGTTATTGATTCAGGTAAAACCGGAAGGACCTACGTGTCACAAAGGAACAGATACGTGTTGGGCTGACGAAAATAAACCAGATTATGGATTTATTTCAAATTTAGAGGACACAATCCAACTTCGAAGAGAAAATGCGGATTCTGAAAAAAGTTATGTAGCTTCGTTGTTTAAATTAGGGATGAACAAAATTGCCCAGAAAGTAGGCGAGGAAGCGATTGAAGTAGTTATTGAAGCCAAAGATGATAACGATGATTTGTTTTTGAGCGAAAGTGCCGATTTGCTTTTTCATTACCTTATTTTATTGCAAGCCAAAGGATTTAAGCTAAACGATGTTGTTGAAGTTTTAAAAAGTCGCCAAAAGTAAAATACATCAAATAATTTTTTACAAATACAAACCCAATAGGAAATTCATTTGCTATTGGGTTTTCTTTTTTCTTTTATTTCAAATCGCAATCGACTATATTTACTATTTATTTTTAAAATACAAGTACAACAATGCAAGTGATGAATTCAGATAATACCACATTTACCGAAGAATTAAATAATCCGATACTAAATACAGGGCTACATATAATCCTTACAACCGACGAAGATGATGCGAGACCGGTTTATATTTCAGGAAATTTTAATAATTGGCGTACTCAGGAGAAAGAATTTATGATGGAGAAAATTGGTATTGGTTTGTATCATTACAAATTTTCACATGATTTTGATTATCCTAAAGAGCTTTTGTATAAATTTACGAAAGGGGATTGGAGTGAAGTAGAAATTGACAGCCGTGGAAATCGTACTGAAAACCGTTCAACACACGATCATACTGGCATTCAAAAAGAATATGTAGCCAGATGGAGAAAAAACTGGTTGCCGTTTAAGCAATCTTTTTTGCCACAAGTTCAGTTAATTTCAGATGAATTTATAATTCCGCAACTCAACAAAACCAGAAAGATTTGGGCTTTGTTGCCTCATGATTATGATAATTCAAATGAAAGTTATCCGGTGATGTATTTGCAGGATGCCCAAAATTTATTCAATGAAGCAGCAGAATTTGGGAATTGGGAAATTGATAAAAAGCTGGCAGTTATGTCAGAGTATAAAATTGGAAAAATTATAATAATCGCAATAGAACACGCCGAAGAAGACCGTGTAAAAGAATACAATGTTGGGAAAACAGTATTGGGAAAAGGTCAAGGCAAAAAATACATCCGTTTTGTAACGGATACGCTAAAACCGTTTGTAGACAGTAATTTTCGAACCAAAAAAGAACGGGAATTTACTGGAATAGGAGGAAGCTCTATGGGGGGATTGATTAGTATTTTTAGTGGATTGAGAAACCCCGAAGTTTATGGGAAATTAATGATTTTTTCGCCATCGCTTTGGGTAGTTCCAGAACTAAAAATCAATTCTGAAAAAGCCGATACAGCCGACACAAAAATTTATTTATATGCTGGTGGAGATGAAAGTGAAACAATGATTGAACATATAAAAAAGTTTCAGAATGATTTGATTTCAAGCGAATTTGTAAAAGACAAATCGAAGATTAATTTAAGTATCAATAGACAAGGGAAACATAGCGAAACGTATTGGAGCGATGAATTTCCTAAAGCAATAGAATGGTTATTTTTTAATACAAAATAATCGTAGAGACTCGATTTATCGGTCTTTTAGAATCGTTATCATGCAATTAGACGCGATAAATCGCGTGTGTACAACCGAAAAATTAAAAGAACAAATGAAAACAAATACAGTAATAAACTTAGATAATTTTTCAGGAACAATTTTAATTCCGGTTTTTGAAACCTATTCAAAAAGTATCGTTCCAATTGCATTTAATGGGCTGGAAATTACTTCTAAAGTTTTTTTCGGTAAAAAAGACACGCACTATTTAGCCGAAAAAAATGACAATACGTATGTTTTTATTGGCTTAGGTAAAACGATAGATTATAAATCGGTGCAAACTATTTTTCGTCGTATTTCATCTAAAGAAAAAGATAATTTTAGTTCGAATATAGCTTTAGTTATACCCGAACAATTCACTCAGGATCAGGTTGAAGCTATGATTTCAGGTTTGCTTTTAGGAACATATGATTTAGGTCATTTTAAATCGGAAAAAAATATACATCCGTTTTTGAATCCAGATTTCACTTTGAGTTTAGTTACTGAAAAGGATTATTTGGCTATAGCCAAAAAAGGAATTAAAATCGCCAAAGCGCAGCTAGCAATCCATAATTTAGTCGATTTACCTCCAAATACTGTTAATCCAAAATACTTAGCAAATTGGGCCAAAGAAACGGGTGAAAAATATGGATTTGATGTAGAAGTTCTCGGTTATGAAGCTTCAAAAATAGTAGGTCTTGGTGCATTTTTAGCGGTAGGAAAAGGAAGTGAAAATGAGCCTCAATTTATCATTATGAATTACACTCCAAAAGAGAAACATATAAAACATGTTGGATTGGTAGGTAAAGGTATCACCTTTGATACTGGTGGATTAAACATAAAAACGGCAGGAATGGTTCACATGAAATGTGATATGGCTGGCGGTGGCGCAGTATTAGGAGCGATGCAACTTATAGCCGATTTACAATTGCCAGTAAAAGTCACTGCTATTGTTCCTTGTGCGGAAAACTCTGTTGACAGCAAGTCCTTTTTGCCTAGTGATGTGATTCACAGTTACAGCGGACATTCAATAGAAATCATCGATACGGATGCTGAAGGCCGACTCGTTTTAGCCGATGGATTATCCTATTTAATTAAAAATTTCAAACCGGAATATATCGTTGACATTGCAACACTTACAGGAAGCAGCGTTGGTACTTTTGGCTATGAATGTGGTGCTTTGTTTACCAATAATGAGGAAATGGCTAAGAAATTACAAGAAAACGGAGATGCAATTGGAGAGCGTTTGTGGCCTTTACCGCTTTGGGATGTTTATAAATCAGACATTGAAAGCGATATTGCCGATGTGAAAAATTATAGCGGAAAACCAGTTGCCGGAGCAATAAGCGCAGCCAAATTTTTAGAATATTTTACCCAAGAACACAAAGCTTGGGCGCATCTTGACGTTGCAGGCGTAGCATTTGGCGATGATGAATTTGCTAAAAGTAAACATGCTACAGCCTATGGAGTTCATTTATTAACTAAATTCATAGAAAATTTATAACGTATGGAAAACTCTAAAACCTTCCTTTGTATTTCAAATTATTTTAAGGGTGCCGATTTTTTAATTAATTTAAAAAAATCAGGCAACAAAGTCTATTTAGTGACGAGCGAAAAACTGAGAGACAAACCATGGCCACATCAATATATTGATGAGATTTTTTATATGGAAGGGCAAGATGTCGATTGGAATTTAGAGCATTTATTATTAGGTGTTGGCAATTTCATGAAGTCCACGAGAATTGATGCCATTGTAGCTTTGGATGATTATGATGTAGAAAAAGCAACTTATCTAAGGGAAAATCTAAGAATTGACGGAATGGGACAAACTACAGGACGTTATTTTAGAGATAAACTCGCCATGCGTATGAGAGCGAAGAGTTGCGGGATTCCAATTCCTGCTTTTTGTTCCTTATTTAATGATCATGACATCAATACTTTTGCAGATACAATTCCAGCTCCATGGGTTTTGAAACCACGCTCTGAAGCTTCGGCAACAGGGATTATAAAAGTATATGACAAAGAGAGTTTATGGATCCATATTAATGAAATGGGGAATAATAGATTCAAATATTTATTGGAACAATTCAAACCTGGCGATGTCTATCATTGTGATAGTTTGATTTCGGATAGTAAAGTAATCTTTAGTTTGACTTCAAAATATTTAGCCACGCCAATGGAAATTTCACAAGGTGGTGGCGTTTTTCGTAGTGCCAATATCCCTTATAATGCTGAAGATGATAAAGCCATCAAAAAGATAAATGAACAAGTATTGAAAGGCTTTGGATTGAAACATGGTGCAGCACATACTGAATTCATAAAATGCAAGGAAGATGGACAAATCTATTTTCTGGAAACGTCATCCCGAGTAGGAGGAGCGCATCTGGCAGAAATGGTTGCCGAAGCTTCCAACATTAATTTATGGAAGGAATGGGCAGCAATTGAAGATGCCTTGGCAAAAGAAACTAAATATACTTTACCAAAAGTAAAAAAAGAATATGCCGGAATTGTTCTGACTCTGTCGAAATTCCAACATCCTGATTTATCATCGTTTTCAGATCCGGAAGTTTGTTTCAGAGTTCCACTAGAATATCATGCTGGGCTGATTGTGAAATCGGATAAACAAGAAAGAGTTTTGGAACTATTAGAAGATTATGGCAATCGTTTAGCTACTGATTTTACTGCCGTTGTTCCACAAAATTCTGTTTCTAAATTGCATTAATGTTTATTCATTTATAAAAATTAATTTATAATTTATTTCAAAGTTTCTAATTCATGAAAAGAAATTTCAGTTTTATTTTTATCTCGTTTTTTATTTTTAATAGTGCGAATGCACTAGGACTACTGGGACAGAAAGAAGAAATTTTCACCAGACAGGATTCTTTACGAGGCAGCATCACTAAAGAAAGAGCATGGTGGGATGTAAAACACTACCATCTTGACATTAAAGTAAATCCTGCAAACAACACAATTACAGGCTCTAACACAATAAAATATCAAGTTTTACAGGAATACGATAGTATGCAAATTGACTTGCAAAATCCTATGGAGATTTATAAAGTCATTCAGGATGGTAAAGTTTTAAAATACAAAAGAGAAGGGAATACTTTTTTTATTGAATTGGTTGCTTCTCAGAAACCAGGAAATATAAAAGAACTCACAGTATTTTATGGTGGTAAACCTAAAGTAGCTGTTAATCCACCTTGGGATGGAGGAATTACTTGGAAAAAAGATAACAATGGAAATTCTTTTATCGCCTCTTCTTGTCAAGGATTGGGGGCTAGTGTTTGGTGGCCAAACAAAGACCACATGTATGACGAAGTGGATAATATGCTCATCAGTGTGAATGTTCCAAAAAATTTGATGGATGTATCCAATGGTCGTTTGTTAAGTGTAAAACAATTGAAAGATGGAACAAAAACCTATAATTGGTATGTGGCAAATCCTATCAATAACTACGGTGTAAATATAAACATAGGAGATTACGTTTTTTTTTCGGAGAAATACAAAGGAGAAAAAGGGGATTTGGATTGCAATTATTATGTATTGAGAGAGAATTTGGCCAAAGCCAAGATTCAATTCAAAGATGTGCCGCGAATGTTGAAAGCATTTGAACACTGGTTTGGACCGTACCCTTTTTATGAAGACAGTTACAAATTAGTTGAAGCACCGTATTTAGGAATGGAACACCAAAGTAGTGTGACGTACGGTAATGGCTACCAAAATGGGTATCGTGGCAGTGATTTAAGTGGGACAGGATGGGGATTGAAATTTGATTTTATCATTATTCACGAATCTGGGCATGAGTGGTTTGCGAACAATATTACTTATAAAGATATTGCTGATATGTGGATTCACGAGAGTTTTACAAATTATTCTGAAAGTCTTTTTTTAGAATATTTTTATGGCAAAGAAGCTGGATACACTTATGTAAGAGGAATTAGAAAAAATATTGCTAATGACAAACCCATAATAGGCAAATATGATGTAAACAATGAAGGCTCAAGTGATATGTATTATAAAGGGGCAAATATGCTACACACTTTGCGCCAAATTGTAAATGATGATGAGAAATGGAGAACTATTTTAAGAGGTTTGAACAGTACTTTTTATCATCAAACAGTTACTACGAAACAAATTGAAGATTACTTAAGTCAACAAGTTGGAATAGATTTATCAACCGTTTTCAATCAATATTTAAGAGACACTCGAATTCCAACTTTAGAGTATTTTTTCAAAGATAACCAACTAGGCTATCGTTGGACAAATTGTGTTCCAGGTTTCAATATGCCTGTAAAAATAACTTTGAATGGAAAAGAAGAATTGCTGAAACCAGAAACCGAATGGAATACTATTCCAGCAAAAACTGAAAATCCAAAACTAGAAATAGACAAGAATTTTTATGTTGCCAGTTTTAATGTAACGGAGTAAAAAATGGATAAAGGTTGTGCTTCTCCAAATAAAACAGGGAACACAACCTTTTTACCTTTTCTTAAACTGAATTGGATTTTCACCCACTACTTTTTTGAATATTCTATTAAAGTAGGATAGGCTTTCAAAACCACATTCATAGCAGGTTTCAGTTACATTTTTATCACTTTTCAAAAGTATTTTAGCCTGTTCAATTCGATATTGATTTAAAAATTCAGTAAACGTTAATCGTGTCATTTTCTTAAAATAACGACAAAAAGCAGCTTTTGATAAATGAGTCAGCTTTGCAATTTCTTCAATGGAAACAGCCCTTTGATAGTTATTTTCTATAAATTTATAGACTACTTTTAGTCGTAATTGCTCCTTATTATTATATAGGTTTTCAAATGGTTTATCATGTAAAAGAGTCATTTCATTTGATGTTGCTAAAATTTGAAATAATGAGAGCACTTCTATAAATTGTTCGAAATGAGATAAATGGTGAATTTTCTGAAGTCTTTTACCAATTTTGTCTTTTATATCTCCATGAAAACAAACTACCTTTTTTGAGTTTTCAAATAATTTATAAATAGAAGCTAATTCAGGCGTTGTAATAAAATCATTTTTGAAAAAATCTTCTTTTATCTGTAAAACAACTTTTTCATATTCGGTTTTTATACCATAATCAAAATTCAAATGTGGAATATTGGAACCTATAAAAACCAAATCACTTCCTTCAAAATCGCCCACATGATTTCCCACACGGCGTGTTCCATTTGGCGCAACAATGAAAGTCAATTCAAATTCGGGATGAAAATGCCAATAATAAAAATCATTCAATTTTGGATTTACTAATATTCTAAATGAACTTCCAGCTAATCTTTTTATATCCTCAAAAACTATTTTCATACCGTTATCTATTCTATATTGTTCAAAAATATACATATACTTGTTTAAAAGTACTAAATAAATCAATATTGTACAAATAGCAGTAAATTTTGTGAAAGTATTTAGTATTCTCTTTTTCTAATTTTGAAATAGTAATAACACTAAATATCCGAACAATGGAAAAGAATGATAAATCAATGACACCAACAATGGTTCCTACAATGACGCAAAATAATGCCCATAAAGATATCCCAGGGAATCCATCAACAGCAAAATCCAGTACATCAAAATTAAATGATCGTTCCAATGGTAAACCTTTGCGGTTGCTTACAGAGGAAGATTGGAAATTTTGGATTGAGAATGGATACATTGTAATAAAAAATGCTGTGCCAAAAGAAAATGCTAAAAAAATGGGTGATTTTTTATGGGAATTTGAAGAAAAAAAACAAAATGATCCTGAAACTTGGTACGCTCCGCCGAGAGCCGAAATGCAAATGAAAGAGCTTACTAATAGTGGCATGGTTGAAGTATACAATCATCAATACCAATGGGATAACCGACAAATGCAAAAAGTGTATGATGCGTTTGTTGACATTTGGGGAACCGAAAAATTATGGGTAACTATTGATAGAGCCAATCTCAATTTGCCAATTAGACCCGGTTATGATTTCAAAGGATTCATACATTGGGATTATGACCCTGAAACAAAACCTCAAAATGTACAAGGAGTTCTTGCATTGGCAGATCAAACTGATGAAAATATGGGAGGTTTTCAATGTATTCCTGATTTATATCGAAATTATGACACTTGGAAATTAACGCAGCCCGAAGATAGAAATCGTTTCAAACCGGATGTTACAGGACTGGAAGATAAATTTGTAAAAGTAAAAATGGAAGCGGGTGATTTATTAATTTTCAATAGTACTCAACCTCATGGCATACGTCCAAATATAACAAAAGATAAAGTGAGAATGGCGCAATACATTTCTATGATGCCAGCTGAAGAGGATAATGAAGAATTACGTCAATGGCGTATCAATTCTTGGCAAAACCGAATAGCACCGGAAGGATATGCATTTCCTGGAGATCCTCGTAATTGGGAACAAACTAAATATGAAACAGCCAAACTGAGTGAATTGGGCGAAAAATTATTAGGAGTGACAAAATGGTAATAAAAAAGGGATACTTAGTATCCCTTTTTTTATATAACTATATTTCTTTAGAATATTATATTAAGTTATTTTTAATGTAATTGTAACTTATGGCTGCGGATTCTATTGGATTGGGTTTGTAATTACTCTCATGTTCTAAAAAGAAACGTTTCATTCCAGAAAGTTCAGCTTCAGCAAAAATAGCTTTAAAATCTATCGAACCAGTTCCAATTTCTGCATTAAAACTTGGATTAATTTTATCCATATCTTTCACATGCCACATTTTGAAACGTCCTGGATGATCTTTGAATAATTGTAATGGATTATTTCCAGAACGAACTACCCAATACAAATCCATTTCAAAATCCACTAAGTTTTTATCTGTATTATTTAATAAAATCTCATAACCCG
Organism: Flavobacterium gawalongense; assembly: GCF_007097265.1. Taxonomy (GTDB): domain Bacteria; phylum Bacteroidota; class Bacteroidia; order Flavobacteriales; family Flavobacteriaceae; genus Flavobacterium; species Flavobacterium gawalongense. The sequence goes on from NZ_VJZP01000027.1 coordinate 34,020, forward strand.
TAGTAGACTCAAATTTTTCAAATTCAAAATCATGATTGTGATACGCTAATTTTAAACCCGAAGCTTTGCAAATTTCAGCTGCTTGATTTATTTTTAACGCTAATTTTTTATAATCATCAATACTTTTTCCTCTTAAGTTTTGTAATATATAAGGTACTGTAACGTATTCACTTCCTAAAATATTAGCAGTCTCAATATAAGACTTAAGAGATTCTGTTGAACCGTTTTCTATATATCCATTGAAATCAAAATGATTACTGGTAGCCTTTAAACCATTATCACACAGCATCGATTTAAAATCCTTTACAGAAGTACCAAAAAAACCATTCTTTGGGGAATATCCAAAAGTTTCTACTTCATTAAATCCTACTTTTCCAACTTGTGCTAATACGCCTTTGACATCTTTGGGTAAAGTGTCTCTTAGTGTCCATAATTGAATTCCAATTGGTCTCTTTTTTGTAGTAAATGCAAATGAAGGAGCAATAGCTAATGCTCCCAATGCCAAACCGCTATTTATTAAAAAATCTCTTCTTTTTATCATCAGTTATTTTTTTTAAATTATTAAATATCACATATTGCAATAGCCTGTTTTAAGGAGGCTAGTTTGTTTGGATTTTTAGGAATAAATTCTTGACCTACGAATCCTTTATAACCTGTTTTGGCAATCGCTTTCATTATTGCCGGGTAATTTAATTCCTGTGTTTCGTCTATTTCATTTCTACCTGGAACACCTGCAGTATGAAAATGTGCAATATAATGGTGATTTTCATTTATATTTCTAATAATGTCACCTTCATCAATTTGCATGTGGTATATATCATAAAGCAACTTGAAATTTTCAGAATTCAAACGTTTTGCTAGTTCGACTCCCCATTGTGTTCTATCACATTGGTAATCTTTGTGATCAATTTTACTATTTAAGAGTTCCATTACCAGCGTTACATTATGTTTTTCAGCCAATGGAATTAGTTTTTGCAAACCAATTATGCAATTATTCCAGCCTTCTTCATCCGTTTTACCTCTTCGGCTCCCGCTAAAACAAATTAGATTTTTATAACCTGCTTTTGCCACAAGCGGAATCATTTCCGTATAATTTTTTATGAGTGTCTCATGAAATTGGGTATCATTAAAACCATCAACCAAATTTATTTCCGCTCCGTTGCACATAGTAGAAACAAGATCATATTTCTTCAATGTTGGCCAATCTTTAGGACCAACTAAATCAATACCTGTGATTCCTATTTTTTTTACTTCGATGCAAAGAGTTTCTAGATCAAAATCGTTAAAACACCATCGAGCAACAGAGTGATTTATATTTCCTTTTAGCATACCTAATTGTGTTTCTGTTTCGTTTTTTGGCATAGCCAAAGCAGAAAACCCAGATGGAATCCCTAAAGCCGCTGTTCCGGCGAGAATTCCTTTTATTGCAGATCTTCTATTTAAGTTAGTACTCATTTTTTTGTTTTTAAATTGCTGAAACTTCTTCTTTTTCAATTTCAGTTTTACTTTTATCATTAAATAAAAGAGCAAAAAGTAAAAATACCCCGAATGCAATACCTGCTGGGATGATCCATACCATTTCCCAGTTTACAGTTTTTTCATTAATTCTGTAATTATCAGTAATCCAACCTGCAATAGCAAAACCAATTAACATTCCTACACCATAAGTAGCTAGTGTAATCAAACCTTGTGCAGCACTTTTATATTTTTCTCCTGCTTTTGAGTTGGTGTATATTTGACCCGATACAAAAAAGAAATCATAGCATATACCGTGTAACGCAATACCAATAATAAGCATAAAGCTCAAATCACTTCCGTTACCATAAGCAAACAATACATAACGAATAGCCCAAGCCAACATACCTACCAGAATAGTTTTCTTAAATCCAAAACGAGTAAAAAACACGGGAATTAGTAATAAGAATAATGCTTCCGATATTTGACCAATAGCCATTTTTCCTGTTGGATTTTCAACTCCCGCTTCTGTTAAAAATGGATGTGCATTTTGATAATAGAAGGCTAGGGGAATGCAAATAAGAATCGATGATATAAAAAAGACAGCGAAATTTTTATCTTTCAAAAGTTTTAAAGCATCAAGACCAATAATATCACCAATTTTAATTTTTTCAGTTGCAGCAACTTTAGGTGGTGTTTTAGGTAATGAAAAACTAAACAAACCTAAAATTAAAGCAGCAATTCCTGCCAAAAGAAACGTATTCTTTAGTAATCCCTGCGTAACACCTTCTGCAGAATCCCAATGAAATAAAAAGCTTATGGATAATCCCGCTAAAATCCAACCAATAGTTCCCCAAACTCTAATATTTGCAAATTCTTTTTCAGGATCATTCATTTGATTGAAAGAAACTGAATTCACAAGTGCCAATGTTGGCATATATAAAATCATATACCCTAAAACATAAGAATAAAAAATGCTAACATCATCCGAAACATACATTTGATACATCAAAAATGCTCCAATAAGATGAAGAATACCTAAAATTTTCTCGGCATTAAAATAGCGGTCTGCAATCAAACCAATAATAAAAGGAGCAATTATGGCACCCCAAGATTGTGTTGAAAAAACAGAAGCTGCTTCTGAACCTGAAGCATGCAAATTGCTTTTTAGAAAAGTTCCTAATGTTACAAACCATGCGCCCCAGATAAAAAATTCTAGGAACATCATTACAGATAATTTAATTCGGATTTTGGTATTCATTGGTTATAGGTTAGTTAATATAAATGGTTTAATAGTTTTTATTTTTAAATTAATTCGGAAGAAATAATCTCGTCGAATTACAATTCTTTAATGACAATATTTCTGTACCAAACAGTATCGCCATGATCCTGTAAGGCTATTTTTCCTGTTTTGAATGTTGCAAAATCTTTCCAGGCTTTGAATTTACTTCCTGCAACAAGTGCTTTCCAGTTGTCATCCCAAAGTGTCGTTTTTACAACTATAATACCATTCAAAATAAAAGTTAATTCGCCATTATCACTGATTATTTCAGCTGTATTCCATTCGCCAACAGCTTTTACGGGCTCAATATCGCTTTTTATTAAATCATATAAATTTCCTGCTCTGTGTTTGGTTATTTTTCCGTCAGGATGTCCGTCATTATCCAAAACCTGCATTTCCAAACCTGTTTCATAAGTGTTTTTGTATTTTTTAGGATCTTCATGAATATAGAAAATAATTCCACTATTAGATCTTGGTGCTACTTTCCAATCTATTTTTAAATGAAAATTAGAATATTCTTTATCAGTCACAATATCGCCACCTTGACCGTTTTCTTTTGCGGTTGGATCAAAATATAAGGTTCCGTCTTCAATTTTCCATGCTGCGCCTACAGTAGTTTTTCCGTATGTATGCCATCCCTCGGTAGTTTTACCATCAAATAGTGGTTTAAATTCTTTTTGGGCATTTGCTATATGTACCATCGCAATGAGAATTAATAAGGTTACAATATTTTTTATCATTATTTAATGTAATTAATTATAAAGTTAAATTTTTCCAACCTTGGCGGTATTCGCGTTTTACAAATTGATTTACGTCATCAAAATTGGTGATTTTCATATTGTCATTATCCCAAAGTAATTTTACTGATCGACCTGGATATTTAGTTTTTCCGATTACTTCTTTTTTAATATCATACCCTCTTATGGCCAAATTTGCCATTAATAATGCCTCGGTCAATGGACCGGCAATTTCAAAAGGAGAACTTAATTCATGTTTTCCATGTCCGGCAATAGAAGCTTCAACCCATTGTTTATAATGACCATTAGATCCGTCACTTACTCTCGCGTATTTTTGTGCCACATTGATGTTTTCATTTCTGCTAAGAGGGAGTAAACGAGGATTTAAACCGTAAGTATCACACACCATTTTTCCTTTTGTGCCAATAAATAAAGTGCCATTTCCTCCATCTCCAAAAATTTCGTTTGCCCCTAATTCTAAAGGTCTTTCAGGTTGAATACCCCCATCCATCCAATGTAAAGTCACATCACCATTGGTTTTATTTGTTTTGGGAAAGGTTAAAGTTACATGACTAGAAGGCGGACAACTTTCAGGGAAATAACCGCGTTTAAATTCGTCAACATATACAGACCCAACACTACATTGTACATCTTTAGCATATTTTAAGTTCAATACACTAAAAGGAGCCTCTATGAGGTGACAACCCATATCTCCTAGTGCACCTGTGCCATAATCCCACCATCCACGCCAGTTGAAAGGTACCAATTTATCTACATAATCTCTTTGAGGAGCTGTTCCCAACCATAAATCCCAATCTAATTCTGCAGGAATTTCTGCTTTTGTAGTAGGCCAGGGGATACCTTGAGGCCAAACTGGGCGATCTGTCCAAGTATAAACAGTATGTACATCTCCAATTAAATCGGCTTCATACCATTCTTTCATTATTCGGGTTCCATCGTTTGAAGCACCTTGATTTCCCATTTGGGTGACTACCTTGTATTTCTTTGCAGCCTGAGTTAAAATACGGGCTTCATAAATATCATGCGTTAATGGTTTTTGAACATAAACATGCTTGCCCAATTGCATCGCAGCCAAAGTCTGTATAGCATGATTGTGGTCTGGAGTTGCTACTGAAACTGCATCAAATTTTTTGTGTTCTTTGTCAAACATTTCTCGCCAGTCTTTGTAATATTTGGCTTTAGGAAATGCAGTTACACTTTTTGCAGCTCTTATATCATCAACATCACATAAAAAACCAATATTTGCTTTTCCACTCTTATCAAACATGGCAATATCAGATTGTCCTTTACCACCCACACCAATACTGGCAATTATTAAACGATCACTGGGAGCGACAAAACCCCTTCCTAGAACATGTCTGGGAACAATCATAAATGCAGCAGCAGCCAAAGCACTTGTTTTTATAAAATCACGACGATTCGTTATGATTTTATTTTCTTTATCGTCTTCTTTTTTCATACTCATTATAAGATCTTTATTGATGAAATACAGAAATTTGCTATTGGTGCTCTAGATTTTACTAATGTCTAAGTTGAGTGAGGTCTTGGATTGTTTTTATAATCCAAGATTCTTCATATTAAAAGCTTTATTTGTTTCTACGGCTGCAAAATCATCAAAAGCTTTGTCTGTTACTTTTATGATATGATTTTTTATAAATTCAGCTCCTTCACGGGCTCCATCTTCTTGATTTTTAATACAACATTCCCATTCCATAACGGCCCAACCTTTATAATCGTATTGTGCTAATTTGCTGAAAATAGTTTTAAAATCAATTTGACCATCGCCTGGTGAACGATAGCGTCCTGCACGATTTGCCCAACTTTGGTAGCCTCCAAAAGTACCTTGTTTTCCTGTTGGGTTAAATTCGGCATCCTTAACATGGAAAGCTTTTATTCGTTCATGATAAAAATCGATATATTGAATGTAATCTAATTGTTGTAAAACAAAATGCGAGGGATCGTACAGAATACAAGCTCTGGAGTGATTATTTACAGCTTTTAAGAACATTTCATAGGTTTCACCGTCAAATAAATCTTCTCCGGGATGAATTTCGTAACAAAGATCAACACCATTTTGATCGAATTCATTTAAGATGGGTAACCAACGTTTGGCTAATTCCGCAAAGCCATCTTCAACCAAACCTGGTGGTCGCTGAGGCCACGGATGGAAATATTGCCATAGTAAAGAACCGCTGAAAGTTGCATGCGCATTTAAACCTAAATTATTAGATGCTTTCGCAGCATATTTCAACTGTTGAACAGCCCATTCTTGTCTTGCTTTTGAATTTCCATGCACGTTTTTGGGTGCAAAAGCATCAAAAAAATCATCATAGGCAGGATGAACCGCTACTAATTGGCCTTGTAAATGTGTTGATAATTCCGTGATTTCTAATCCGTATGATGCAATTGTGCCTTTTAATTCATCGGCATATGTTTTGCTTTCTGCTGCTTTTTGTAAATCGATGAATCGAGTATCTAATGTTGGCATTTGAATACCTTTAAAACCTAAATCAGCCGCCCATTTGCAAATTCCATCCAAGGAGTTAAAAGGAGCTTCATCGCCAATAAACTGAGCTAAAAATACTGCAGGACCTTGTATTGTTGTCATTTATTTATTTTAATTTTTTTATGAATTACCTTTTACTACAAAACGTAAGGAGTCCATTTTTTATCTGAATGTGCTGAAGTTACTACGTTATCAATAAACGCCATTCCTCTTAATCCATCTTCAATAGAAGGGAAGTCTAACATTTCAGGAGTAGGTTCTTTACCTTCTAATTTACAACCAAGTGTTAATGCAAAATTGCGATAGATATTAGCGAATGCTTCTAAATACCCTTCCGGATGTCCTCCCGGAGTCCTGCAATTATGCGTGGCAAATGATGATAAATGTCCACCATAATTACTACCGGCTCTTAAAATTTGTGTTGGTTCATCTAACCATCTTACAAGTAAAGTATTGGGGTCATGTTGCAGCCATTCGACACCCCCTTTTTCACCATATACTCTAATTTTTAAAGCATTTTCCTCACCAGCAGCAACTTGCGATGCCATTAAAACACCTTTAGCCCCATTATCAAATTTCAGCATTACTGCTCCATCATCATCCATTACACGTCCTTCAACTAATGTATTTAATTCCGCACAAACATCTGTAATGTTAGCTCCAGTAATATATTCCGCTAAATGAGCTGCATGAGTTCCAATGTCTCCCATTACGGAACTTTTTCCTGCCTTTGTTGGGTCTGTTCTCCAAGCCGCTTGTGCATTTCCTTCTCTTTCTGATAATTTACTCAACCATCCTTGTGGATATTCTACCCAGACTTTTCGAATCTTTCCCAGTTTTCCCTCTCTCACCATAGCTTTCGCTTGCTTTACCATTGGGTAGCCAGAATACGTATGTGTCAAACAAAGTATTAATCCTGTTTCGTCTAATTTTTCTTTTAATAACTTCGCTTCCTCTAATGAAAAAGTGATTGGTTTTTCGATTACAACATTAAAACCATAATCCAAAGCCATCATGGCTGGTGCAAAATGCGCAAAATTTGGGGTAACAATAGTAACAAAATCGATTCGTTCGCCAGCAGGTAAAGCTGCTTCAGCTTTAATCATTTCTTCATAGGTCAAATAAGTTCTTGATTCAGGAAGAAACAAGGCTTTCCCCGATGCTATCGCTGTTTCTGGTTTTATACTCAATGCACCACAACTTAATTCTATTAGTCCATCCATATTGGCGGCTAAGCGGTGAATGGCACCTATAAAAGCATCTTGGCCACCACCAATCATACCCATTTTTAATTTTCTAATCATCTTTTTATACTAAATATTTCCTTTATTTAATTCTTTTACAGCATAATCACATGCACGTGCCGTCAATGCCATAAAGGTCAATGATGGGTTCTGACAAGCAATTGAAGGCATACAAGAACCATCTGTAACAAATACATTATTTACTTCATGCATTTGATTCCATTTATTTAAAACTGAAGTTTTAGGATCATTACCCATTCTGGCAGTTCCCATTTCGTGAATTGCCATTCCAGGATAACAGTCATTATCATACGTTTGTACATTTTTAATTCCTGACGCTTCAAGCATTTCTGCAGCATCATTCATCATGTCAATACGCATTTTTTTCTCATTTTCTTTGTATTCGCAATCAATCGCTAAAACCGGTTGACCCCATTTGTCTTTTTTGTCATGGTTGATATACACTTTATTTTCATAGTAAGGCAACATCTCACCAAAACCACCTAAGCCCATGTTCCATGTATCGGCTGGAAGACTCATTTTATCTTTAAAATCACCACCAAAAGCTAATTCAGCAACTTCTTCATGCCAAGGATTTCTACTGGCACCTCCTTGATAACCAAAACCTCTTAAATAATCTCTTTTATCACCGCTGACATTTTGATATCTCGGAATATAAATACCATTTGCTCTTCGTCCATAAGTGTATTTATCTTCAAAGCCTTCTGCACTTCCTGAAGCACCACAACGGAAATGATGATCCATCAAATTATGTCCCAATTGACCACTAGCATTACCTAATCCTTCCGGATGTGCTTCTGAAGTTGAATTTAATAAAATAAATGTTGAGCCTAAAGTAGAGCCATTTACAAAAACAATTTTAGCATAAAACTCCATTGTTTCATTTGTTTCAGCATCAATCACCATAACCCCTTTAGCTTTTTTGGTATCTTTATCATAAATGATATGATTGACAATAGAGTAGGGTCTTACAGTTAATCGTTTAGTTGCCATAGCAGCAGGAAGGGTAGCCGATTGTGTACTGAAATAAGCTCCAAACGGGCAGCCACGGCTGCATAAATTTCTATATTGACAACTCCCACGACCATTATGAGGGACCGTTAAGTTTGCGGTACGCCCAATAGTAAGAATTCGTGTTCTGTTATAATGCTTTTCCATTCTTTCCTTAACTGACTTCTCCACACAGTTCAAATCCATTGGTGGTAAAAAAACACCGTCTGGCAAAAGAGGCCAGTTTTCTGCCTGTCCGCTTATTCCGGCAAATTTCTCAGCGTAATCATACCATGGAGCGATATCTTTATAGCGAATAGGCCAATCGTTACCATGACCGTCTTTAGCATTATCTTCAAAATTATGGTCACTAAAACGGTAACTTTGGCGCCCCCACATTAAAGACTTTCCACCTACATGAAATCCTCTGTACCAGTCAAAACGTTTGTCTTCCGTATACGGACATTCCAAATCATTTACCCACCATTTTTCGGTTGCTTCATTATAAGGATAATCTCTTGTTTGAACTGGGTGCGTTCTTTTTTGTTCTTCTGTAAGTTTACCGGCATGTTTAAACTCCCAAGGGTTTTTCATCGCGGATTCATAATCTTTGATATGTTCTATGTTCATTCCTCGTTCTAACATCAAAACTTTTAGTCCTTTTTCAGTCAGTTCTTTTGCGGCCCAACCACCACTTATTCCTGAACCTACAACAATCGCGTCATAAGTATTTTCTTCTTTTAAATTTGAATTTATATTCATTCTAGGTGCGTTCTATTTGGTTAATTTGAAGATAATATTTCGAAAAAATTAATGCGATAAAATCCTAAACTAATTTATTAAAAAAAGGATTTTATTTCGCCAATTGATTTCTTTAAGTAGCCCAAGCTTTTTGTCCAGGTTTGTAATCAGCATTGCCGTCGTATCTACCAGGAACCGGAAGGTATTCACGCGCCTGTGTACAACCAATTTCTGATGAGAAATACCCTAAAATAGTCAAATCTCTGGCGAGAATAAAAAAGGAAGGCTTTTTAATATCGACAAGTGATTCGGTTCTTAGTTCTTCCATTATTTTAACACGTAGCTCGGGAGACAATGCGGTAAAATTCTTATTATATTGTTCTTGACATTTTTCCTCCATTTCTTTCATTCCCGTTGCAAAAGTCTGTTGCAAATCGGCAGGATAGCATTCTTTAATCATCATAGGAATAAAAGCTCCCAAACCAGCCGCTTTAGCTCCAGGTGCTGCTTTTGTAGTTGGAATGATAATATCCGCAAATTCAGCTAAAAGTTCTTCGTCGGTAGCAGAAAATGATACATTACTATTTTCATTGTCAGGAATTATAATGTCTTTAATTAAAATTCCAACTGTTGTTGCTGAGATGACACCTCCTAGCACCAACGCCAAGTTTTTGATTGCTCTACGTCTATCCATTTACTAAAATTATTAAAAGTATTAATGATTATTGAATATTATGCATTTATTATAACAATGCAATAATAAATAAAAATAAGATAGATTCTCTTTTTTAATGTTAAATTATTGATAGAATTCAATAATTTGCAAATTATTAAGGGAATCACTTTTAAAAATTCATTAAACACGATCTGTTATCAATTAAAACAAGAAAAAAAATAGAATTTGAGATTAACAGTAAAATAAAAAATACTTTTAAGAGTCATTTTAATATTAATTTAACATGTTTTATACTACAAATTAAAATTAAATTTTCATTTCACACCATGTCAATGCGTTAAAATGACATTTTATAAAAAACTAATCATAAAAAATGTTTTAAATATTGGAAATAATATCAATGCAATTTATTGCAAAAAGATGTTTCTACAATAAGTAATGAAATTTAAAAATTCAATGGTTTGAAATCAAAAAAGATTGTATTGATAGAAATAAACATGAAGTGACATTCTATTCTATAAAAAACCACTATCTACCTTTCAAATAATCCAAGTGTCCCGCCAACCCAATCCATATCTTTATTGAATTTTACGCCAATCATTTCACCGCGACTCAATCGGACTAAGTTACAAAGTAGAGTAGGAGCGGCATCATCTTTTTTCCAAACACAAAGCACACGAACTTCTGCTTTTACTTTTCCATCAGGAGATTGTACAATAGGAATATAGTTTACCTTTTTTTGGAGGATATAAAGTTCTTTTTCAATTACCGCTTCAATATCTTCTTTTTTTACATGGAAAATAACACCCGTTCCTGAAAAAGAAAATAAAGGTTTCAAAACATAATTTTCTAAATCCTCTGGAATTTCGGTTAATTCACTCAATAATGTAGTTTCTATAAAATACTTCCCTTTTAAGAAAGGCAAAATAAATTTACTTATTCTGAAAAACCAATTAGGATGCCCTGCCCATTCTACATCAAGTTCATCTGAGAAATGGAAATTTAATTTTAAATCGGTTCGCAAATCTAATTCATCAAAAATAACCCGATTATAGATTCGTTTTACTAAAATTTCATCGCCTTTTTCGTTTTTATAAAATAATTGTTTGCCTTTTTTTATGAGTTCAGTAACGCAAACTATCGGAATACCAATATCTCTTCGGCAATAATAAAAATCTATTTTTGTATTTTGTTTTTCTGGTTCAATTTCAAGAAGAATAACATTTTCTTTGGGATGATTATTACAAATCGCTTCTTCAAGAATATTGAGATATTCTTGTGGTTCAATGTTATTGATGAATGGTGTTAATTCGCTGAGAAAAGGATACTGATTCTTAAACTTTTCATACAAATTAACTTGATAATTATATAAAGAGGGAAATCCTTGCACTTCAATTAGTTTAGGAATAATCACTCCGTCTTCTTCGCAAATTCCAAAATCAATAGCTAAAAAAGTGGTGTGTTCATCTTCATTTGGAACGTTATAATTTAGTTCTAATGATTTATTTGTAAGCGATTTAAAGTCTTCTTTTTGAATTAAAGCTATAACCTCATTACTACCTTCAATCAATTGTGATTTTAGTTCATTGGAAATAAAAAGTGGAGTTTCACCTAATCGAAAAGTAGGTATGTAATTAAAATCGGAAGCAATATCATCTTTAAGTTTTTGATATTTTTTTTCTGTAAATTGAGCATTAAATAACTCCCGATATTTTGAAATCATTTGGAATGGATTGTATTAATTAGAAAGCATTTTCTTTGTTTTCATCAAGTCATTAATCGCTATTCGAAGGAAATTTGGAATCAAAGTTTCATTAGTTCTGTATATTTTGTCATCATCCAATAAATCTTCGAGCATATTCCTAAACTTTCTTTTCCCTTTCATATTTCTGATTTTTTCTTTTGCTTCTTTATTTCTCAAATGAGAGACAAAGCTTATCGGATCAGCTTCCGGGTGAAATTGAGTACCAACAAAATAGTCCGTAAAACGAACAGCCATGATAGCACGTTCATATTGTATATGATCTCTTATTTTCTCTAAAGAAATAATTTTGGCTCCTTTTTTAGCAAAAATACTCAGCTTTGGCTGAATAACTTGATAATCCCTGGAGTCGATAGCATAAAAAGGATCCGCTAATCCTTCGAAAAGAGGATCAGTGAGCCCTTCTTTAGTTTTATGAATAGTCATAACGCCAAAAGAAGTATCGTTTCTTTTCGTAACAGTCGCTAATCCAAAATGCAGGCAAGCCATTTGAAAAGAGTGACAAATAAACAATACATGTTTTTTAATTGCATTTTCATTATTCCATTTGTTCAATGAATCGATAAATTCATAATATTTTACATCCCAATTCCCATCTCCAATTAATGGATTCCCGGGTCCTCCAGTTGAAATATAAATATCAAACTTGTTAATATCCGGCAATTCACACTTTACCCGAACATCAAATATTTCGAAACTCACAACCGGACTAAACCTATTGACAACATCAATGATACAACGCATCCCTTGATTAGGTTCACCGTTATACATATCTAAAAGGGCTATTTTTATAATTTTACTGGACATAAACTATTTTTAAAAAACAATGTACAAAGGTAATTTATATTTTATAATCCCTTGGTAAATTCACCAGTTATAAAGTCTACGACTCTGCAAAGATCTCCCGTTTCTTCAAAAACAGCTAATTGTTTATCTGCTCCAGTTCCGTTTTTCAAAATTTTATGCACGTAATTAATATCCTCGCGACTTCCTAATTCATCTACAACATCATCAATGAAATCAAGTAATTCCAGGATAAGCATCTTAGTTTCCACTTCCTTTTGCAATCCAAAATCAATCATATTATTATCAATTCCATAGCGAGCTGCGCGAAATTTATTCTCTTTTATCAAAGCCAATCGATAGATGTTAAAACTGGTATTATTCATGTTCAATTTGTAGAGTTTGGCTACAATTGCCTGAATAATTGCAACAATACAAATTGTCTCATCAACCGTTAAACACATGTCACAAATCCTGAATTCGATAGTATTGTAAAAGGGATGTAAACGTAAATCCCACCAAATTTTCTTTGGATTATCGATACAATTGGTCTTTACCAAAGTCTCTAAATAATTCTCATACGATCCCACCGAATCAAAATATTCCGGCAATCCCGTTCTTGGGAATTTATCAAAAACTTTCGTTCTAAAGGATTTATATCCTGTTTGTCTGCCTTCCCAAAAAGGGGAATTCGTAGAAAGCGCAAAAATATGAGGCAAGAAATACGTTGCCTGATTCATTAATTGCAACCCAATTTCACGGTTTTCTATCCCCACATGACAATGCATTCCAAAAATTAAATTCGAACGTGCCGCATCCTGCAATTCATTTACAATATCGTGATAACGGGGATCATCAGTAATAGGCTGGTCCTGCCATTTCGAAAAGGGATGCGTTCCGGCGCCACCCACAATCAAATCTTGTTTATCGGCTAATTCAACGATTTTGGAACGCAAAAATTTTATTTCGTTTTTAGCATCATTGACACTATTACAAATATTTGTCCCCACTTCAACTACTGATTGGTGCATTTCGGCCTTCACCTGTTCATTTAAAATTATTTTGGCACCATCTACAATTTTAGACAAATGCGACCGCAAATCCCTTGTTACAGGATCAATAATTTGATATTCTTCTTCTACACCAAGTGTAAAAACTGGTAATTTTTTCATTATTTTTTTTTTAGGAGCTATTTCCCGCTTTTCGTTTCAATCTTTCTATTCCTGAAAAAAATCAGGAATAGAAAGGATTTTCTCTACAAACGAAGTTCACTGAACTCCGATGAAAATGAAAATTAAGTGAAGTAATCGGGGCTAGGCAATTCCGTTTATCTATAATTTTTATTTTACAGCTACGGCGTCTTTAATAAAAGTTCCCCAAGTAAGATTGATTTTACCTGGCTTTTGTTTTTTTGCGGCAGCGATAGCCATTTTTGCAGCTTCTTCAACCACCCATTCAAAATTTTCAGCACCCACCGAAGTCAATTCAGCGTCAGGAGCGGGATTTCCAAAATCTATCGCATAAGGAATTCCATCACGAACGGCAAACTCCACCGTATTAAAGTCATACCCTAAACCTTTGCAAAGTCTTAAAGTATAATCTTTTATAGTCGCTAATAGCTTTTTATCAACCGGCGGTCCATCAATTACATAACGCAAATGATGTGGATTTCTTGGTTCGTATTGCATAATTCTGACTGCTTTACAGCCCAAACAATACACTCTGAAATATTCTGTAAAGACAATTTCTTCTTGTAACATCATCACTAATTGCCCAGTTTCCTGATGTTTATCCCAAAATTCTTCTTTGTTTTCCAATCGGTAAACGTTTTTCCAACCACCTCCGGCATACGGTTTCATATAAGCCGGAAATCCAATATAATCAAAGATTCCTTCCCAATCCATTGGGTATTTTAGATTTCGGAATGATTTTCCGGTGGTATCCGTAGGATGTTCAGCAGAAGGAAGAATTACCGTATTCGGAAGTGGAACTCCAAGCGTATCTGCCAAAGCATTATTGAAAAACTTATCATCTGCACTCCACCAAAAAGGATTGTTAATAACGTTAGTTCCTGTTAAGGCAGCATTTTTTAAATAAGCACGATAAAAAGGAACATCTTGTGAAATTCGGTCAATAATTACAGCGTATTCGCCATCTTGATTTTGAACTACTTTATCAATAGCAACTGCTTCAGCAATGATTCCTTTTTCGTTTTTTGAATTTACGCGATCTATAAATGCTTGTGGAAAGGTGTCTTCCATTCCAAATAAAATTCCTATTTTTTTCATCTTGATACGTTTATAAATTACTTAATTTCATTTTGTTCCCCCTCTGGGGGCTAGGGGCTAAAAAAATTTAATTCTTGATAAATAATGTGGAAACATTTCTTGCCAAACAGGCCAATCGTGTTTTCGCTCCTGACGAATATCCAGCCAGTGATGTATATTTCTGTCACTTAAAACTTTGCTTAATTTTAGATTCGCATCAAAACAAATATCCCAATTTGAAGTTCCAAGAACGATATCCATATTCCACAATTCATGATCATCGAGTCCGTATAAATAATCTTCAGGACTGTTGTAAAACACATCATCATTATGAAAACCATCCAAAAAACTCTTAATGTTGAAAGCGCCACTCATGGAGAACATATGACTTACATAACCAGGATGACGAAAAGCGAAATTAGCGGCATGATACCCGCCAAAACTGCAACCCGCAACAACAACTTTTCCGGAAGAGGTATTGTTTTTTACTTTTTCAACGATTTCATGACAAATCATTTTGTCATATCTAACATGATTTTCTATGCGATGTACAGGATGAATTTGTTTATTGTAAAAACTGTCTTTGTCGATACTGTCAGGACAAAATATTTGGATTAAACCTTGTTCAATATACCATTTTGCGGAATCAATCAAACCCATATCTTTATTTTCATGGAAACTCCCCATAGAAGTAGGAAATAAGACGACAGGATATCCTGCATGTCCAAAAACCAGCATTTCAATATCCCTGCCCAGATTTGGTGAATGCCATTTGAAATATTCTTCCTTCATAACTTTATTTTTAACAATTATAATGAAAAAATCCGAGCAAATAGCATAAATAATTTTACTTAACCAATATTTATTATAAAAAACATTGCGATTATTAAATCGTAATTAAATTGTAATATTTATATCAATAAGCGTCTATTTTTTCAATTATACACAACAAAACAAGTTGATTTAACATATCGTCATTTTTAAAAAAAGTATTTGAATTAACTAAAAAAAATCCAAATCAGACTATATACTTTGATTAATTTCAAACAATTGGACTTGACTTTTTAATCTTTCAATAAGCATACTCATCATTCTTTTGTTGATACTGGAAGAATTTTTTATGTACTCAGCATATTCATCGGCTGTAAATAACGCGATTATCATTCCTTTTAAAGCATTTCTAAACTTGATGTCTTTTTGAATTGCATTTTCTATAACCGATAATTTTTTTTCGACACTATGACTATAAAAATCCGCTTTGTTTTTTGCAACATAATTAATAAATGAAGCAATAAATAAATCGTTTTGTAATTTCAAAATTGGCCTAAGCACTTCATTTTGAAATGATTCCTCCGATGAGGATTGTGTTGTTACGGAGCCTATGGTTTGTCCTCGGAATTCTTTTAAGAAAGTATCTCTTTGATTCATCTTTTTTTTTCTTAAAAATAAAGAAAATAGCCATAAGAAAAGTTTATTTTTGCAGATATAAAGAAAAATTATGAGATTTCACACTAGAAAATGGGTAAAACCGGAAGATTTAAACCCAAACGGAACCTTATTTGGAGGTAAATTATTAGCTTGGATTGATGAGGAATTGGCTTTGTACACTATCATTCAATTAGAAAATGCAAGAATTGTCACTAAGCATATGTCTGAAATCAATTTTAGAAGTTCCGCAAAACAAGGTGATATTATAGAAATTGGTATTGATGTTGTCAAATTTGGAAATTCTTCGCTTACGCTAAAATGTGAAGCCAGAAACATGATGACACGAGAAACCATTATCACAATTGACCATACTACAATGGTAAGTTTGGGCGCTGATGGAAAACCAAAAGCACATGGGAAAACTGAAATTGAATTTGTTAAGGATCGTTTGTAATTAAAGTAGATTTTTGCTTCTAATTTGAAAATTAGTTAGGAGTGGATTTAAATTCCTTTATTTTTATTTATATGACAGTCCGCAATATGTTCCAAAGGATAAAATAGGACACACAGATAACATGGATTGAACGGATTTTGCACAGTTTTAAATAACTGTCTTGATTCACCAAATAAAAAAATCCGTGTAAATCGGCATAATCTGTACAATCTGTGAGCTAAATATTTATGCTTTATAAATGTATAAACGACGAAAATTGTATTCGAAATGATTTTAGTCCGCATTACGGATAGTCATAATTTATTTATTTATTACACTTTCATTGATTCCTTCAAAAATTTCCAAATCAAAATATTTTACTGAAGCAATAATATGATCAAAAATATCAGACATGATGTATTCATAATTTTCAAATCTTTTGTCATGCGAAAAAGCATAAACTTCTAGAGGAACACCATTGGAAGTGGATTGCAATTGGCGACAGAGTGTAATCATATCTTTATTTAATCCCGGATAATGATGAAGATATTGGGTAATATATTTTCTAAACAAGCCTAAATTAGTCAAATTCCGACCATTGATAGCCAGTGATTTATCGATTTTATTACTCGAATTAAAAGTGTCAATTTCTAATTTTCTGGTATCAATATAATCCGAAATCAGTTGGATTTTTTTTAATTCGTTTAATTCTTCTTCTTCTAAAAACCGAATACTGCTTGTTTTAATAAGAATGTGTCTTTTTATACGTCGCCCATCAGAATTAAGCATGCCGCGCCAGTTTTGAAAAGAATCAGAACTCAAACTGTATGTAGGGATAGTGGTGGTGGTATTATCGAAATTTCGAACTTTTACTGTAGCGAGATTTATTTCGATTACATCTCCATCTGCTCCATATCGATCCATTGTAATCCAATCACCTATACGGACCATATCGTTTATAGCGACTTGAACACTAGCAACAAAGCCTAAAATAGTATCTCTGAAAATTAAAATAACAATAGCAGAAACCGCCCCCAAAATAGTTAGAAGGTCTTTTGTTTTAATGCCAAATATTTCAGAAATAATGACAACGACTCCAACCATCCAAAACACGATCATGATAATTTGAATAAAACTATCAATAGGCTTATCACTGTATCTTGGTATTTGTTTAAAATAATCACGTAACGCATTGAATATTGTGCGAATAATCCACAAAACTAGTAACACTATATAGACTCCTACTGCTGGTCTAAAAATATCTTCCCAATATTCAAATCGCTCTAAAATTATGGGTACCGACTTATAAATAAATAAAAACGGAATTAAATAGGCGATGTATTTCGCTGTTTTATTGGTAACCAGTAAATCATCAAATTTAGTTTTGGTTTTTTTCGCAACAATAGCCATAGCGGTTACCAGTACCAGACGAAATATTACATAAATAACATACGCCAGTACACACAGCACGATACTATTTATAATCAAACTCAGATAAGAAGCAAAGCTACTTCCCAAACCCCATTTTCGGAAGACAGGATATAGAAAAGTGAATATTTTTTCTATGAATTTATACATTCTTCAAGTATTTCTTTTCGATGTAAAAAGTACCAAAAGGAATTATTGATGCAAGACCGATAATCCCAAATTTTTTAAAGTCCCAATTTTCTTTAAATTTCAATAGTACTGCCAATATAATGTAGGTAATAAACAACAGTCCGTGAGCCATTCCTATTGGAAATAAAAGTGTTTTGTAAAGAACTAAATTTGTAGGTTTTACAATAAGCATATTTGAAAATAAAACCAAATAGGAAATTCCTTCGAGAATAGCAACAATCTTAAAAAATCTAAGCATAAAAATTAAATTAGTGTATAAAAGTAAAAAAATAGGTTTTGAAAAACTGATTTGCCTATTTATTTATGCCAAAATTAAGGATTATCATTGATTAAGGATGTATTCATTCCTAAAGTAATTTACTTTTGTATTCTTAAACTTTGATAATGAGCAAACGTGATTTAAAAAAATATTTGGCTGAACTTAATAAAGAACAACTCGAAGAACAGATTATCGAATTGTACGAGAAATTCAGTCCCGTAAAAGTCTATTATAATTTTGTTTTTAATCCAAAGGAAGAAACACTTTTGCAGGAATGCAAACTCAAAATTTCAAATGAATATTATCCTTTAAAAAAGGCAGGAAGACGCAGCAAACCAAAAATGAGGCGTTCTGTTGCTCAAAAATACATCAAGCATTTCACGCTTTTGGGAGTAGATCCCTTTATAATTGCAGATGTGATGCTTTATAATATTGAAATTGCACAAACATTCTCATCGGAACATATTATAAAACAAGACTTATTTTTCAAAAGCATGTTCAATTCTTTTGAACAAGCAGTCATTTTCTTGATTGCCAATGGAATTCTTAATGATTTCAAAACAAGAATATTAGCCATTTATAACGAAACTATTAGGCAAAAATGGTACAATGAACCCGAATTCAATGCAGTTATAGAACGATTTGAATAGTAAAGGATGCTGCATAATTCAATTTTATTTAATCAATCGGTTTTTTTTTAATTAAAATTGACAATTAAACTGTTTTTTAGGCGTATTTTTGCAAAAATCCAACAATAACTAATGTCCCAAAACACTTTAGAAATAGAAATCGAAGACAAAAAAGAACTTTATGCATATCAAAAAGGCGACATTGACGCCATATTTGAGCGCATAGATAATGCACCGCCACAACATCATTTGTTATACCAATTGCCTACTGGTGGAGGGAAAACAGTAGTGTTTTCAGAAATCGTACGTCGTTATTTATCACAACATGATAAAAAGGTGGTTGTTTTAACACACCGAATTGAGTTATGTAAGCAAACTTCAAAAATGTTGAAGGGTTTTGACGTGAAAAACAAAATCATCAACAGTAAAGTAAAAGAACTTCCGGATCAAAACGATTATTCTTGTTTTGTAGCCATGGTGGAAACTTTGAAAAACCGAATCAATGATGAAAAATTACATTTAGATAATGTAGGGTTGGTAATCATCGATGAGGCGCATTACAATTCGTTCAGAAAATTATTAAGCTCATTCAAAAATGCCTTTATATTAGGAGTTACAGCAACGCCTTTAAGTTCGAATATTAAATTACCAATGCATGAAAGCTACGATGAATTAATCGTAGGGGACACCATTAGTTCTTTGATTGCAAATGGCTTTTTGGCCAAAGCAATTACCTATAGTTATGATGTAGGTTTGACCTCATTAAAAGTAGGCATCAATGGTGATTACACTGTTAAATCATCGGATGATTTATACACCAATATGGCCATGCAGGAAAAATTATTGCATGCCTATACCGAAAAATCTTTGGGCAAGAAAACCTTGATTTTCAACAATGGTATCAATACCTCTTTATATGTATATGAAACTTTTAGAGAAGCCGGTTATGCGATTCGGCACTTGGACAATACCAGTAATAACGAGGAAAGAAAAGATATTTTACATTGGTTTAAACATACACCTGATGCTATTTTAACATCCGTTGGGATTCTTACCACCGGTTTTGATGAACCCACTGTAGAAACTATAATTTTAAACAGAGCGACGAAATCGTTGACATTATATTACCAAATGATTGGTCGTGGTTCTAGAAAACTGCCTAATAAAGACACTTTTAGCGTTATAGATTTAGGAAATAATGCAGCACGATTTGGACTGTGGAGTGAGCCGGTAAACTGGCAACACATCTTTAAATCACCTGAGTTTTACCTGGAAAATTTGCGTGATGATACGGAAATTGAATTGTATTTCAAATACAACATGCCACCTGATGTACGCGCAAAATTCAGCAAAACAGAAGTAGTAACTTTTGATGTCGATGAAGAACATAAACTCATCATTAAACAAAATTTACGCTCAAAAGAAGTGCTTGAAAAATCGTTGGACCAGCATGCAGCCATGTGTGTTGATAATTCGGAGACTTTGCAAGAAGCTAAAGCATTAGGAAAACTGTTAGATGACGATATCGATTGTCGCATCAAACGTTATTCAAAATGTTTGAGTCAATGCAGTAAAAATTACCGCGAGTGGCTTGTTGACGATTACAAATTAAAACTGGTATTGTTAACCGGGAAAAAATATCGTGAGAAAATCATGAACGAACCTGATGAAGAATAAAATTTCTTTTTTAAGGAGCTAATCCCGCTGTACACTATATCGTTGTGGCACCCCGAAGCTTCGGTCCCGAAACTTCGGGACGCCACAACAGGATGTCTCCCGAAACTTCGGGATCATCGGGGCTAAAAATTACGTTTACAAAACAACTTTTTTATAAAATTATAAAATCCAAAAAATGCCAAAACAATTCTCTGATTTAGGAATTTCAGCACCCATACTAAAAGCGATTACCGAATTGAAAATTGTTGTACCAACAGAAATTCAGCTAAAAACAATTCCGTTACTATTATCAAATACAACGGATTTAGTAGGACTTGCCAAAACGGGTACTGGAAAAACTGCGGCATTTGGATTGCCAATTTTACAATTAATAGATACCAATTCCCCTGTTGTACAAGCAGTAATTCTTGCGCCAACACGAGAACTGGGACAACAAATATTCAAGAATTTAGAATCTTTTGCTAAATTCCTACCTGAAGTTTCTATTGCAACAACTTGCGGAGGAATTCCAATCAAACCACAAATAGAACGCCTTTCATTGCCTACACATATTGTAGTGGCAACGCCTGGACGTTTAATCGATTTGATTCAGCGCAAAGCCATAAACTTAAAAGAAACCAAATTCCTCGTGCTCGATGAAGCCGATGAAATGGTTACAATATTGAAAGAAGGCTTAGAAGAAATCATTGCCGAATTACCTAAAAATCATAATACTTTTTTATTCTCGGCGACCATGCCCGGAACCATAAAACAGCTGATTCAGAACTACTTAAATAAAAACGTGGTTCAAGTTAGTGCAAATATGGAAACGATAGGGAATCAAGGTATTGATCACGAATATATTGTAGTGAATCCAATTGAGAAGCTCGATGTTTTGATGCATTTCTTAAATACTAAAGAAGGAGAACGCGGAATTATCTTTTGTAAAACTAAAGCTGCTGTCAATAAATTAGCCAAAAATCTTGCCATCAATAGATTTTCATCAGGAGCATTACATGGTAGTTTATCACAAGGAATTCGGGACAGAATCATGGAGCAATTCCGTGAAGGGCATATCAATATATTAGTCGCAACAGATTTAGCAGCAAGAGGAATCGATGTAAAGGAAATCTCTTATGTTGTTAATTATCATTTGCCGGATGTTTATGAAACTTACGTTCACCGTAGCGGAAGAACAGCAAGAGCAGGAGCAAAAGGGCTTTCTTTAACGGTTTTACAGCCAGAGGAAGTAATAGAAATTGCTGATTTCGAAAAAGAGTTGGGAATAAAATTCACTCAATTTAAAAAACCAACTGTTGCCAGCATCGAAGAAAACAACACTTTGTTATGGGCAAAACAAATTTTCAAGACAAAACCCAATCACGAAGTTGACCCAGAATTGAAGACCAAAATAAAAACAGTTTTTCATCATTTGACTAAAGATGAATTAATTGAAAAATTATTGGCAAATTATTTGTTGCAAAACAAAAATGAACCTTTAGAAAAACCAGTTAAAAAACTAAAAAAGAACTAAAATTTTAAATTTTTTTAATAATTGCTATTTTAATAACATCCCTAAATAGTGCATATTTATGGATGTTTTTTTAATTTTGCACTATAAATATACGATATGGAAGTTATAATAATAGGAGGAGGATTCGCAGGGTTGAATCTTGCTAAAGAACTAGTAAATGAAAAAGGAATTAATGTAACGCTCGTTGACAAAAACAATTATAATTTCTTTCCTCCACTTATTTATCAGGTTGCTACCGCTTTTTTAGAACCCTCAAGTATCAGTTACCCTTTTCGAAAATTTTTTTCGGGGAAAAAAAATCTACAATTCCGTCTCGGAAACTTACTAAAAGTAAATCCTTCCGAAAACAAAATTATTCTCAATAATGGGGAATTAAAATACGATTACTTGGTTTTTGCAACAGGTGCTGAAACCAGTTATTTTGGAATGGAAAACGTAAAGAAAAATGCGATTCCAATGAAAACGCTGAATGATGCCATTGTAATGCGTAATACATTGTTGAAAAATTTAGAAAAAGCAGCCATTTGCAAAGACATTCGCGAACGCAGAAAGCTTTTAACCATTGTAGTTGCTGGTGGTGGTCCTACAGGAGTTGAAGTTTCGGGAATGTTTGCTGAGATGAGAAAAAACATTTTACTAAAAGAATATCCGGAATTAAGTACTACAGCAAGTAATATTTATCTGGTTGATGGGTCTAATGTCTTATTATCTCCAATGAGTAAAGCTTCACAGGAAGATACTCTGGAAGCGCTAACAAAATTAGGCGTTGTAGTAAAATTAAATACTACAGTGGTGGATTATATTGATGATACGGTATATTTTGGAAATGGCGAAACGATTCAAACCAAAAATTTAATATGGGCTGCAGGAGTTTCGGCAAAAGTTTTCGAAGGAATTCCAGCTGAAAGTTATGGTCGCGGAAAAAGAATGGCCACTGATGCTTTTAATAAAGTTAATGGTATTGAAAATATCTTCGCTATAGGAGATACTTGCATTCAACTTACAGATACAGATTTTCCTAATGGACATCCACAAGTGGCACAAGTTGCCATTCAACAAGGAATAAATTTGGCTAATAACTTTAAGCTAATGAACCAAAACAAGCCATTAAAACCCTTTAAGTATAACGACAAAGGATCTATGGCTATTATTGGAAAAAATAAGGCTGTAGTTGATTTACCTAAACCAAAAATGCATTTTAAAGGATTTTTTGCCTGGGTGATATGGCTATTTATCCACCTCATTTCATTGATAACGTATCGCAACAGGATAAAAACATTCTTCAATTGGATGATCGCTTATTTTGCAAAAGATCAATCTTTACGTATGATTATCAGACCTGATAAAAAAGTAAAATCAGAAAAACAAGAATAAATTAAACCCATAATTAACCCGTTGGGTGCAATTATTCAAAACGTCAGTTCGAGTGTTTTTTGTGGAGTAAAACGGAACAAAAAATGTATCGAGAACCGTTTTTAATAATAATTTTCTAGTTCTCGATATAATT